>JASJCU010000099.1 GCA_030065815.1 Gammaproteobacteria bacterium
GCGACGGCGGTGCACGAGGTCGTCGCCTGAGCCATGCGCGTGCTGCTGGTCAAGACCTCGTCGCTCGGCGACCTGATCCATACCTTCCCGGCACTCAGTGACGCCGCGAGAGAGCTGCCGGGCGTGCGTTTCGACTGGCTGGTCGAGGAGGGGTTCGCCGACGTGCCGGGCTGGCACCCGGCGGTCGCGGCCGCGATCCCGGTCGCGTTGCGGCGCTGGCGGCGCGGCTGGCGCAAGGCCTGGCGCAGCGGCGACATCGCGGCGCTGCGCGAGCGCCTGCGCGAGGCCCGTTACGACCTGACAATCGATGCCCAGGGGCTGCTCAAGAGCGCGCTGCCGGCACGCCTCGCGCGCGCCCCGCTGGCCGGCTTCGATCGCCGTTCGGCGCGCGAGCCGCTGGCCAGCTGGCTGTATACACGCCGCTACGCGGTCGCGCGCGGGCAGCACGCGGTCAGCCGCACCCGGCAGCTGTTTGCGGCGGCATTGGCCTACCGCGCGCCCGACGATGCGCCCGACTACGGACTGCGGTTCGCACGGGCGCGCGCCGCCGGTCGCCGCCGCCTGGTACTGCTGCACGGTACGACCTGGCCGAGCAAACACTGGCCCGAGCCGTTCTGGGCCGAGCTCGCCCATTACGCCGCGGCCGACGGCTTCGACGTCCAGCTGCCGTGGGGCGACCCGGACGACCGCCTGCGCGCCGAGCGCATCATCGGTGCCGCGGGCTGCGGCAGCCTGCTGCCGCGTCAGTCGCTGACCGAACTCGCGCAGACGCTGGCCGCGGCCAGCGGCGTCGTCGGTGTCGATTCCGGGCTCGCGCACCTCGCCGCCGCGGTCGGCACGCCGGCGGTGACGCTGTACGGGCCGACGCGCACCGAGCTGACCGGGGCGCTCGGGCCGCGGCAGCGCAACCTGGCCGTGGATTTCCCGTGCGCACCGTGTATGCGCCGCGAGTGCAACTACGACGGTGCCAGCGACGTGCGGCCGGCGTGTTTCGCGACCCTGCCGCCGCAGCAGGTGCTGGCCGCGCTGCAACGCCAGATCGAGGCGCCCACGGCATGAGGTTCGCATTCGTCGTGTCGATGTGGTTTCCGTTCGGCGGCATGCAGCGCACGCTGTTGCGCATCGCCGAGGCCTGCGTCGCCAGGGGCCACGCGGTCGATGTCTACACCGGCGAATGGCGCGGCGAACGGCCGGCGGGTGTTGGCGTCGTCGAGCTGGCGACGCGCGCGGTCAGCAACCACGCCAGCAACGACCGCCTAGCGGCGGCGTTCGCGGCCGCGGTCAACGGTCGCGGCTATGATTGTCTGGTCGGTTTCACGAAGATCCCGGGCCTCGATGTCTACTACGCGGCCGATCCGTGCTACGCGGCGCGCGCGCTGCTGCACAAGCCGTTCTACTACCGCTGGGGTTCGCGCTACCGGGCCTTCGTGCGCCAGGAACGCGCGGTGTTCGGCCGCGGCCTCGACACCGACCTGATGCTGATCGCGCACCAGGAACAGGCGAAGTTCATGCGCCACTATGCGACCGAGGCGGCGCGCTTCCACCTGCTGCCGCCGGGCATCAACCGCGCGCGCCTGCAGGTCGACGATCCGGCCGTGCAACGCGCCGCGCTGCGTGCCGAGTTCGGTATCGACGCGCAGGCACCGGTGCTGCTGTGCATCGGTTCCGGTTTTCGCACCAAGGGCGTCGACCGCGCGATCGAGGCCATGGCGAGCCTGCCCGACGGGCTGCGCCGCGCCTGCCGCCTGCTGGTCGTCGGCGACGGCAAACGACGCGCCCTGCAGGCGCTCGTCAAGCGGCGCGGCATCGCCGAGCACGTGGTGTTCTGCGGCGTACGCGAGGATGTCGCGGCGTTCTACCGCGCCGCCGACGCGCTGGTGCACGCGGCCCGCAGTGAGAACACCGGCACCGTGCTGATCGAGGCGATGCTCTGCGGCCTGCCGGTGCTGGCGACCGGCAACTGCGGCTTCGCGTTCCACGTCCGCGACGCCGACGCCGGGCTGGTGCTCGCCGAACCCTTCTCGCAGCCGGCGCTGAACGCGGCGCTGGCGTCGCTGCTGACGTCGGCGCGCCGCCCGGACTGGGCGGCCAACGGCCCGGCCTATTGCGATCGCGTCGACCTGTACAGCCTGATCGAGCGCGCCGCCGACGTCATCATCGCGCGTGGCGAACGCAACCGGGGGCGGCATGCTGCGCGTGCTTGAGCCTTACCGGCAGGTCTTTCCGGAGACCGACCTCGATGCGCTGTGCGCGCTCGACGGCGTCGAGTACAAGCGCATCCAGAACCGGCGCACCTTTCGCGTCGAGCGCGCCGGGCAGGGCTACTTCATCAAGTGTCACCGCGGCGTCGGCTGGCGCGAGATCGTCAAGAACCTCGCCGCGTTCAAGCGCCCGGTGCTCGGCGCGGTCAACGAGTGGCGCGCGATCCACCGGCTGCACGAGCTCGGCATCGAGACCATGGCGCCGGTCGCCGTCGGCCGCCGCGGCTGGAACCCGGCGACCCAGGATTCGCTGCTGATCACCGCGGAGCTGGCGTCGTGTATCAGCCTCGAGGACTACCTGCGGCCGTGGGCCGGGGGACGCCCGCCGTTGCGCCAGCGGCGCATCCTGATCCGTCGCCTGGCGCAGATCGCGCGCCGCCTGCACAGCAACGGCGTCAACCACCGCGACTTCTACCTGTGCCACCTGTTGATCCGCCAGCCCTGGGACGGCAGCGACGCCGACCTGCACCTGTACCTGATCGACCTGCACCGCGTGCAGCTGCGTGCGCGCACGCCGCGGCGCTGGGTCGTCAAGGACGTCGGCTCGCTGTGGTTCTCGGCACGCGAGCTCGACCTGCGGCTGACCCGCGCCGACCTGTTGACCTTCGTCCGCCACTACCGCGATGTCCCGCTGCGCGCCGGCCTCGATGACGACGCCGGCCTCTGGCGCGCAGTCGGCCGGCGCTGCGCGGCGCTGTACGCCAGCCGGCCGGCGCTACGGGCCGGTGACCGGCAGTGACCGCTCGCCCGGATGCCTGGCACGGCGCGGTCAGTCCCGGCCCTGGCAGGCGATACCGGCATGCCTGAGCTGCAACTGGCCGACGGCGCGCGGATCGTGCTCGGCGACACGCTGCGCGAGCTGCCCGGCAAACGCGTCGTCTACGCCGGGCGGCTCGACGGCCGCGGCGTCGTCGTCAAGGTCTACCTCGACGCGCGACGGGCGCCGGTCCACCAGCGCCGCGAGGCCGAAGGGCTGACGGCGCTGCACGACGCCGGGATCGCGGCGCCGGCACTGCTGTACGCCGGCGACGACGCCGCCGGCCGGCCGCTGGTCGTGTCCGCGTTCATCGACGGTGCCCGCGACCTCGCGAGCGCGTGGCGTGAGGCCGACACTGCGGACCGTGAGCGCCTGGTCGGCGCGATGATGGACGTGCTGGCGCGCCACCACGCCGCCGGCATCTGCCAGACCGATCTGCATCTGGCGAACTTCCTGCAGCGTGACGACGTCATCTACACGCTCGACGGTGCCGGCGTCGACGCGCGCCCGGCACCGCTCGAACGGGCGGTCGCGCTGCGCAACCTGGCGCTGTTCTGCAGCCAGCTGCCGGCCGACTGGGAGGCGCGCTGCGTCGCGTTGGCGGCGCGCTATGCCGAGGCCGGCGTTGGCGGCGACAGCGACGCGGCGACGCTGACCGCGCAGCTGCCGGCACTGATCGCGCAGGCGCGGGCGGGCCGCTGGCGCGAGCTGTCGGGCAAGATCTACCGCGAGTGCACGGCGATCGTCGCGCGCGCCGACGGCACGTCGCGCTCGTACGCCAGGCGCAGCTACGGCGCGCCGCTGCTCGCCCTGCTCGACGACATCGAGGCCAGCCGGCCGGCCGATCGCGCTGAGCTGCTGAAAGACGGCAACACCGCGACCGTCTGGCGCGCGCCGCTCGGCGACCGCAGCGTCGTCGTCAAGCGCTACAACATCAAGGGCCCGCGGCACGCGGTCGCGCTGGCATTGAAGGAGAGCCGGGCGTCGCGCTCGTGGCGCTTCGCCCACCTGCTGCAGCTGTACGGGATCACGACCCCACCTCCGGTGGCACTGCTGTACCGCGGTGCGCGCCGCCTCGGCCGGGTCGCGTACTTCGTCGCTGAGGATGTCGGCGACGTCAACCTGCGCGCGCGTGTCGCACAGCTCGATAGCGACGACCCGGAGCTGCACCGCCTCGCGCGCCAGGCCGCCCGGCTGCTCGCCGGGCTGAAGCGGCTGCGCATCGCTCACGGCGACCTCAAGGCGAGCAATTTCCTGGTCAGCGGCGAGGGCCTGTCGCTGATCGACCTCGACGCGATGCGGCAGCACCGTCGGCAACGCGGTTTCGCGCCGGCGTGGCGGCGCGACCTCGCGCGCTTCGACGCCAACTGGCGCGACCGGCCGGCGGTGCAGGCGGTGATGCGCGACGCGCTGCGCGCCGCCGCTGCCGACTGACGGCACGGCCCCGTGGCGTCCTCGCTTCTGCCGCGAAACGCTGGCAAAATCCGCCGATTGCTGTGTAGCTTACCTGCTGTCTCATGATCGTATTGGGCATCTCCGGCGCCGTCAGCCACGATCCGTCCGCCGCGCTGTTCATCGACGGGGAACTGATCGCCGCGGCCGAGGAAGAGCGCTTCCTGCGCGACAAGCATGCCAAGGGACGGTATCCGTACGAGGCGACCCGCTTCTGCCTCGATTTCGCCGGCATCTCGCCGCGCGACGTCGATGTCGTGACCCTGCCGTACGCGCCGATCCCGCTGACCACGCCGGCGCGCTGGCACTACGCGGCGCGCCACTGGTACGCGCCCGACCGCGCGCTCGATGCGATCTTCAACGGCAACCGGCGCTTTCGCCGCAACCTCGCCAAGACCAGGAAGCTGGTCGCCGATCTCGGCATGGTCGGCGCGCGCATCATGCCGGTCGAGCACCACCTGACCCACGCATCAAGCGCCTATCATCTCAGTGGCTTCGACGACAAGACCGCGATCCTCGGCATCGATGGTAAGGGCGAATACGCGACCACGTTCTTCGGCTACGGCGAGCACGGACGGATCCACAAGATCAAGGAGTTCTACGACCCGGACTCGCTCGGCGGCATGTACGGCGCGCTGACCGAGTACCTCGGTTTCGAGATGCTCGACGGCGAGTTCAAGGTCATGGGCATGGCGCCGTACGGCGACCCGCAGCGCTTCGACTTCTCGCGCCTGATCGACTATGACAAGACGTCATTCCGCATCAACACCGGCCTGATCAACGTCATCGGTACGCGGCGTTACAAGGATGCATCGGGCAAGGGCTACTACTTCAGCCCGAAGCTGATCGACTGGCTCGGTCCGAAGCGCGAGGGCGACGACATCGACGACCCGTACATCGACTATGCCGCGGCCATCCAGCAGCTGCTCGAGGACGTCACGCTCGGCCTGATCGACCACTATCTCGGTGACATCCTGCGCGAGACCGGCAAGATCTGCTACGCCGGTGGCGTCGCGCTGAACGTCAAGCTCAACCAGCGCATCATCGCGCGCGACGACGTCGACGAGCTGTTCGTGCAGCCGGCGGCGTCGGATGCCGGCACCGCGCTGGGGGCTGCCGCCTATGTCGCCAACGAACTCGGCGACCGGGTGCGGCCGATGCCGCATGCCTACCTCGGGCCGAGCTACACGACCGAGCAATGCATCGCGGCATGCCAGGCCCACGAGCGGCAGCCGAGCTGGGAGCATGTCGACGACGTGACGGCGACGGCCGCGCAGCTGCTCGCTGACGGCAACCCCGTGGCGTGGTTCCAGGGGCGCATGGAGTTCGGGCCGCGCGCGCTCGGCAACCGTTCGATCCTCGGTGCGCCGAACGTCGCCGGTATCGCCGAGCGGATCAATGAGCAGATCAAGTACCGCGAGCGCTGGCGGCCGTTCTGCCCGAGCCTGCTCGACCGCGTCGCGCCGCAGATGCTGCAGACCGCGCACCCGGCGCCGTACATGACGTTCACGTTCGACGTCGCCGACGACTGGAAGGGACGCGTGCCCGAGGTCGTCCACGAAGACGGCACCGCGCGCGCCCAGGTCGTCACGCGCGACACCAATCCGCGCTATTACGCGCTGATCGAGGAACTGGAAAGGCTCACCGGCAACGGCGTGATCCTGAACACCTCGCTGAACCGGCGCGGCGAACCGATGGTCTGTTCGCCGACCGATGCGCTGAACATGTTCTACGGATCGGAGCTGCAGTACCTGGTCATGGAAGACATCGTAGTGCGCAAGCGGCCGCCGTGTTGATGCCTGAGAGGTCTTCGGCGATCCGCGTTTTGGCGATTACACGTAAACCGCATTCGGCTTCGTTCGAACAGCGCATCGCCAATTTCATTGAACCGCTGCGCACACTCGGTATCGACGTAGAAACCTGTGTTTACCCCAAAAAGCTAGCCCGACAGATCGCAACCCTATCCCGCGTTGATTCCTATGACGTGGTCTGGTGGCATCGCCATTTGCTGCCCTGGTGGCAGATGCGCTTGCTGCGCCGATATGCCCGTTACCTCGTCTACGATTTTGACGATCCCGTCTGCTTCTCGACTCGCGACGATGGTTCGAGCAGCGTGCGTTCCCGGCGTTTTGCCCGCCTGATAGCTGGTGCTGATGCAGTCATGGCCGGCAGTCATTATTTGGGCGAATTGGCGCTGGCGTACAACGACAATGTGCACATCGTGCCGATGGCTATCGATCTGCCGGACTATGAAGGTGGAGAGGCGCCCAGGGTGAGCACCGAGCTGTTGTGGCTAGGGTCGGCATCGACGCAAAAGTATCTCGACCTGATCCGGCCCGCACTCGAAAAGCTGGGGCAGACGTTCCCGCAAGCGCGTTTGCGCCTGGTGGCGCACACGCCGATGTCTTTCGGTGACCTGGAAACGAAGTTTGTCCAATGGACGCCGCAAAGCCAGGACCAAGCGCTCGCTGAATGCGCAATTGGCCTTTGCCCGATGCCGGACACGGTATGGTCTCGCGGCAAGTGCCCCTACAAGGTGCTTCAGTACATGTCTTATGGCATGGCTTGGATTGGTTCCGCGGTTGGCGAGAACATCGTAACGGCCGGCCCGTCCGCCAGGGACGATGCGCGCGGCCTGACGGCCGCTAATACCGATGAATGGTTGCAAGGTTTGGAGCGACTACTGACGGACGCGGCGGGCAGCATAGCGATGGGGCGACGGGCGCGCAGCTACATTGAACAACATCATGAGCGCCAGCATATCGCCAGATTGATTGCAGGTTTGCTGCGTCGCGACTCAGACTCCCCCCTCGGGCACGCGTAACACACCAATCCCGATCTTTTTGCCTGAACCGTCCGGGCCGATCACCGCCTCGCAGGGATACTGTTCGCTCAGTTCTTTCCACAACTTGTCGACCCGAATTGTCGGTTGATCTCTGCGGTAAAGGATATCGTGGAACGCGATGATGCCGCCGGGGCGCACCAACTTACCGTAATCGAGAAAGTCGGCCTTCACGCCCTCGTAGGTGTGATCGCCGTCGATGAACGCGAAATCGATCTGCTCGCCGTAGAAATGGTCAACCACTTTCTGCCGTGTCTCGGGTCGGTGAGAATCGGCCAGCAGAAGCTGCAGGTTTTGGCCTTGGCGCGCGAACGCCTGGTACAACCCTCCACGGCAGTCGGCATAGGCGCCACCAAAGTCGCCGCCGGGTAGGTCGACGCTGACCAGAGTGGCGTTGTCGCTCGCCGCTTGTGCCCAGAGATACAAGGTGCCACCACGGGCAGTGCCGACCTCGAGCACGCGCTCTGGCTGGAGGTCGCAGATGATCTCGAACAGGCGCTCGATCTCGACGGGATTTTGGCGTGGCCGGATGGTCTTGAAATGGCCGCGACCCTGGAATACAAATGGCACGGCGAAACGTGAACGTGCCGATGGGAGGAATCTTTCGAGCCATGCAAGATGCTTGAGCGCGTGCTCCTTGGTCGGGCCAGTCAGCAAGTCGTAGACGAAACGTTTGATCACGACAGGAGTTCCTTGTGCGCAAAGATGGCATTGCCGTAGGACAGTGCGCCGTTGCGCGCGTATTTTATCTTGAATAAGTCATAGAGTACGAAGCCGAAATCGCGCAGGAACAGGTCGATGCTGCCGAGTAGGGCGCCGTTTTGGTACATTGGGTTGAAGAACACCTCGCTGTAGATCAGGCGGGTCGACGCGCGTAGCGTCTCGGTCGCGCCTCGCAGAGCAATCAGTTCGCCGGCCTGGATGTCAAACTTCATTACCTCTATCGGGGGCATGTCGTGGCGTCGGCGCCAGTCGTCGATGGTTGTCGCAGGGACCGGCAGCAAGCTGGTATGCTCTCCGGCCGCTTGCGAGTCGCGTGCGGTCTGCTCGTTGAACGGCAGTAGTGAAGTCTTTCCGGTGTCGCTGCAGATGATCAGTGCTTGTTCACCGCACTTGTCTGATAGCACCTCGAACTGCGGATTCACGCGACTGTCATCGGCGGCATAATTCTTCAGTGCTTCACGATACTTGGGATGGGCTTCGAACAGGTAGGCCTGGGCGGTGGGAAAAGCCTTCAGTAGCTTTCGTGTTACGCGACCGTCGCTGGCGCCAGCGTCGAGCACGCCGCGGACTGGTCGGCCCTGCATCAGCTTGCGCATCACGTTGTAGTTGTCAGCGAGCGACACCAGATTGGTATCTGACGGCAACAGCCGCCTCGCCAGGGATCTTCTCAACTTGGCCATGGATTGAACACCGTAGCCCGGGTGCATGATTTCGCGGGACGCAACAAGCACTTCACCGGGACGACAAATGCCGCGATGCTATCACACAGGATTGTTGCAGCCGTACCTTCGGCGGGTCAGTTCTAGCGTAGCGCGGGGCTCACGCAACCGGTGCAGTGGGTCCTATAGAGTGATAGCATTCGCGCGCCAGATCGCTGACAAGTGTATTCATTCTTAGTCAGATCTTCCCTGCGTCCGGTCAGACACCGCCTGGTTAATTAGATGAACCAAGATAACAAATGGTTGCTTCGATATGCTGAAGACCGCCACTCCCAATCCGGTGAAGACGGCATCCTGGCGAAAATGCTCCAGATTGTGCCCGAAACTACGGGTTGGTGTGTCGAGTTCGGTGCGTGGGACGGCAAACACAAGAGCAACACCTATGAACTGATCGACAAGCGCAGTTACAACGCGGTCCTGATCGAGGGCTCGGCCGAACGTTTCGTTGACCTGCAGACGACCTTTGCTGGCAACGAACGGGTCCATCCGGTCAACGCGTTCGTTGGCTTCGAACCGGATGACAACTTGGATACCCTGTTGCGGAGAACGCCGATTCCAAACCGCTTTGATATCCTGTCAATTGATATCGACGGTAACGACTATCACGTCTGGGAGGCAATCACCGAGTATCAAGCCAGTATCGTACTCATTGAGTACAATCCGACAATCCCGAGCGCGGTGGATTTCGTGCAGCCTCGCGATATGGGCTGTAACCAAGGTAATAGCATCAAATCTGTTGTGGAGCTGGGCGAGCGAAAGGGCTATGAGCTGGTCTGCGTGACCGCGCTGAACTGCATCTTCGTACGCAAGGAAATCTACGACTTGTTCAGCATCGCCGATAACTCGATTTACGCATTGCGACCCGATGAATCCAAAGTGACCTGGATATTTAATGGTTATGATGGCACGGTGTTCGTGCGTGGCTATGGACGCCTGGGGTGGCACCGGATTCCTTATCGCGAGCGCAGCATGCAGCTGCTGCCAAGCTGGTTGCGCCAATTCCCGGACAACCGCGGTGCGGTGCGCGCGTTCCTTGCCAAGACTTACCGTTCCGTGCGCAAACGCTTACCGCGTTAGCCTGTGCGGTCAATACCGAGCAGCTCGAGGTCCAGTTTCCGTAACCATTGTTGTTCAGCGCCCCGGCCTGCGTGCGCAGTTTGTCTGCGCTGATCCACCGGTTGCACCACGCGATCTCCTCGGGGCAGCAGACCTTGAGTCCCTGGCGTTTCTCGATGGTCTCGACGAAGCTCGCGGCCTCCATCAGCGAGTCGTAGGTGCCGGTATCGAGCCACGCAGAGTAGGGGTCGCCCGGCTCACGAAACATCCAGGTCAGCGAGGCAGGCGCGTAGATCGTGCCGCCAGTCGGCGAGCTGCAGCCCGAACGTCGCGCGTATCTTCGTCGTGTCGAGGCGCGAGTTGCCGGGGCGTGCCGCGGCCGTCCGGTACTGCGCCGACGGTATCGGTTGCACGACGCAGTCCAGGGCGAGTGAATCGCGGATCGCGGCGGCGAAGCCGAACCAGCTCGTATGGCCCTGCGGCGCCAGATGGTAGACCCCGGTCAGTTCGCGGCGATCGCGTGACATTGCCTGCGACACGACCGTCGCCGTGTGCCGCGCGATCGAGCGGCACCAGGTCGGCGTGCCGAGCTGGTCGTCGACGACGGCGAGTTCGCGGTGCTCGCCCATCAGCCGCCGCATCGTCAGCAGGAAATTGCTGCCGCGCAGGCCATAGACCCAGCCGACCCGCAGGATCAGCGCGTCGCAGCCGCTGCCGAGCACGGCCTCGTCGCCGGCCAGCTTGGTCCTGCCGTAGACCGACAGCGGGCCGGGCGGATCGCTCTCGCGATACGGACGATCACCGCGGCCGTCGAACACGTAGTCGGTCGAGTAGTGGACAACCAACGCCGCGTTGGCGGCCGCCCAGTCGGCGATCACGGCCGGGACCTCGGCATTCAGGCGTTGCGCTAGGTCCGTTTCCCGCTCGGCGCGATCGACGGCGGTATAGGCCATGGCGTTGACGACGACGTCGGGCGCTGCGATTTCGAGCGTGCGCCGCAACGCGGCGAGATCGGTGGCGTCGACGCTGTGATCGGCGTCGTCGCCGCGCGCGGTCGTGCGCAGTGTGCCGAGCGCGGCGAGCGTGTCGCGCAGCTCCCAGCCCACCTGCCCGGTCGCGCCGAAGAGCAGGATACGCATGGCTCAGAAGCGGCTCAGTCGTGCCGCCGGGATGTCGGCCAGCAGCGGCGCGGCGGCGTCCTTTTCCGACAGCAGCGGCGCCGTCTGCAGCGGCCAGTCGATGCCGATCGCGGGGTCGTCCCAGCGCACCGCGAACTGGTGCTCGGGGCTGTAGACGTCGGTGGTCTTGTAGCTGAACATGGCGTGCTCGCTGACCACGCAGTAACCGTGCAGGAAGCCCGGCGGCACGTAGTACTGCAGTGGCGTGTCGCCGTCGAGGAACAGCCCGTGCCATCGGCCGAACGTCGGTGACCCGACCCGGGCGTCGACGGCGACGTCGAATACGCGGCCGCTGAGCACCTGCACGAGCTTGCCCTGAGCAAACGGTTCCTGGGCGTGCAGGCCGCGCAGCACCCCGCGCTGCGACGTCGCCAGGTTGTCCTGCACGAAATGCTCGGCGATTCCGGCGTCGCGATAGCGCTGCTCCTGCCAGACCTCGGAGAACCAGCCGCGTCGGTCGCCGATCCGCTTGGGCTCGATCAGCAGCAGGCCGGGCAGGTCGAGCGCGGTGACCTTCACAGCGGCGCCCGCTGGTCGAGCAGATCGAGCAGGTATTGTCCGTAGCCATTGTTGTTCAGCGCCTCGGCCTGCGCGCGCAGTTCGTCGGCGCTGATCCAGCTGTTGCGCCACGCGATCTCCTCGGGGCAGCAGACCTTGAGGCCCTGGCGTTTCTCGATGGTCTCGACGAAGCTCGCGGCCTCCATCAGCGAGTCGTAGGTGCCGGTATCGAGCCAGGCCATGCCGCGGCCCAGTTGGCACAATTCGAGATCGCCATCCGCCAGGTACAGCCTGTTGAGGTCGGTGATCTCGAGTTCGCCGCGCGCCGAAGGTGTCAGCTGTGCGGCGAAATCGCAGACCCTGGCGTCGTAGAAATACAGGCCGGTGACGGCAAAGTGCGATTTCGGATGCGCCGGCTTCTCCTCGAGACCGATCACCCGGCCATCGGCATCGAACTCGGCGACGCCGTAGCGTTCGGGGTCGCGGACCCAGTAACCAAAGATCGTCGCCCCGGTGGTCTTGTCGGCGGCATCGCGCAGCAGCGGCCCCAGGCCCTGGCCGAAGAAGATATTGTCGCCGAGTACCAGGCAGCAGGGTTCGCCGGCGATGAAATCGCGGCCGATCAGGAACGCCTGGGCGAGGCCTTCCGGTTCCCGCTGCACCGCGTACGACAGCGCCAGGCCCCACTGGCTGCCGTCGCCGAGCAGCTGTTCGAACAGCGCCGCGTCGCGCGGGGTCGTGATGATCAGGATCTCGCGGATGCCGGCCATCATCAGCGTCGACAGCGGGTAGTAGATCATCGGCTTGTCGTACACCGGCAGCAGCTGCTTGCTGATCGACAGCGTGATCGGGTGTAGGCGCGTGCCGGCCCCGCCCGCGAGCACGATGCCCTTCATGCCGATCGTGTCCCCGGCGCCGCGCCGAGGCCGAGGCGCTCTCGGCCGTAGTGGTGGGCACTGACCTCGTCGCACCAGGCGCGGTGCTCGAGGTACCACTGCGCGGTGCGCCGGAGGCCGCTCGCGAACGACTCGCGCGGTCGCCAACCGAGCTGCGCGTTGAGCTTGCTCGCGTCGATCGCATAGCGGCGGTCGTGCCCGGGGCGGTCGGCGACGAAGGTCTTGAGTCCGCGATGCGGACGATGCGGCGAGTCCGGGACCAGTTCGTCTAGCAATGTGCACAGGGTGTCGACGACCTCGAGGTTGGTGCGCTCGCTGTCGCCGCCGACGTTGTACATCTCGCCGGGCGTGCCGCGCCGGATGACCTCCCAGATCGCGCGACAGTGATCCTCGACGTAGAGCCAGTCGCGGACGTTGCCGCCGTCGCCGTAGATCGGCAGCGGCTTGCCGTCGAGCGCGTTGAGGATCATCAGCGGGATCAGTTTCTCCGGGTACTGGTAGGGCCCGTAGTTGTTCGAGCAGTTGGTCGTCAGCGTCGGCAGGCCGTAGGTGTGGTGCCATGCGCGAACCAGGTGATCGGATGCTGCCTTGGACGCCGAATACGGCGAGTTCGGCGCATACGCCGTGGTCTCGGTGAACGCACCGGCGGCGCCGAGCGATCCGTAGACCTCGTCGGTCGACACCTGCAGAAAGCGAAACGCCGCCTGCTTATCGGGCGTCAGCGTCTTCCAGTAGGCCAGTCCGCGGTCGAGCAGCACGAAGGTGCCGACCACGTTGGTCTGGATGAACGCCGCCGGGCCATCGATCGAACGATCGACGTGGCTCTCGGCAGCGAAATTGACGATACAGTCGGGTGCGAAATCGGCGAGCAGGCGCGAGACCAGCCCGGCGTCGGCGATGTCGCCGTGCACCAGCGTGTGGCGTGGCGTGTCGCGGACATCGTCGATGGTGCTGACATGGCCGGCGTAGGTCAGCAGGTCGAGATTCAGGACCTCGGCGCCGGTCCCGTCGATCAGGTGACGGACGAAATTGCCACCGATGAAGCCGCAGCCGCCGGTCACGAGGACGCGCTGGGGCTGTGGGGGGAGGGTATCGTTGTCCGGCATTTCGGTCGGGCCTGTGTGGACAGATCGCGCCGGCATTCTAGCCCAACGCGGGTTGCCCCGGTCAGTCGCGAATGTCCCGCATCTGGTGATTGGCATCGGCAGGACACCGGCCGCCGGGGTTAGATACATTCGACGGGCAGTTGTCTCCTCGGCTGCGATCCGGTCAAAGACATCGCCGGCCAGACGGCCGACATCGGGTGCGGATCAGACGAACGCGGACATCGAGCTGCAGAGTCCGCGACCATGGCCGACATGGTTAGGTCTCGACGTGTCGCGCGCGCTTTGTCTGGTCCGTCGAATTTTGTGCCGCATGCGGTGCCTGCCCGGTAGCATGGCTGTGCCTCGCCCGATCCTATGTCTGCAGGGCGGGCGCCAGTAGGGTGCCCAGTGACTCAGGCAGGTGCCTGTCGGCGATGCAGTGTATCGGTCGGCAACGGAAGTCCGTGCCACCCAACGCGCAGACCGTCTTGCACTGCTGCGAGTCCGGTCTCCAACCGTTACGGCCTACTTGGCAGCAGAGGGGCTGCACGATTCGAGCGCCGACCTCGCGACCGTTTGCCACGACGTAATGGATCTCCGCATCCGGCCGTCGCTTTTTTCACCATCGATCGCGTGCTGAAGTCCGGCTGCGTGTTGGTGATATAGTTGAACAGTTCTCACGCCCCAGTACGGGTGGCGAATCTTTGGGTGGTATGCGATTTGCCTTGGCTCCTCGTGCCGTTTCCGCCCGGCCACCTGCGGCGGCTGAACTAGGCAGAGACCGTGCGCCGATGTTTTGCGTTCCTTTTGGAACTCGAAGATCGAGTGCCATCGCTGGGATTGTCGGTGCGACGATCCGAGGGAATTGTCAAAGCAGAATAGTAAGCCGGCCAATGCCGGCGCGACTGTATGTCATGATGATTGCGCCCGCCGGATGTGACTCTGACGTGTTTGGCAGTCTTCTCTAACCACACAACGCCGGATTGGCTGCCGCGCAGGGCGTTATCTGGGACCTACGGGTGCGGTATTCGGCAGTCATCGGGAACCGAGTGCACGGATTCAGCTCGACATTGTTGCATCCCAAGTATTGGCCGGCGTGGTTGGGCTTCGGCCTGCTGCGCCTGGTCATCCTGTTGCCCTTTCCGCTGCTGTATCGCGGCGGCAGGGTGCTCGGCCGACTGGGCCGGCGGCTGGTTACCGGCCGTGCGAGGATTGCCGAGCGCAATCTGCAATTGTGCTTCCCGGACCTGTCGCCGGTCGAGCGCGAGCAGCTGTTGAAGAGACATTTCGAATCGCTGGGGGTCAGCCTGCTGGAGATCCCGTTCACGTGGTGGGGTGCAGACCGGCGGTTCGAATCCCTTGCCGAGATCTCCGGCCTGGAGAACCTGGATGCGGCTTCCCGTGCGGGCAAGGGTGTGATCCTGCTGTCGGCCCATTTCACCTGTCTCGAGATCGGTGGGCGCCTGTTGTCCCGACGAGCCGAGTTCGATGCCATGTACCGGCCGAGCAGCAGTCCAGTGGTCGAGTATGTGATGGTCGGCGCGCGCCGCAAAGGCTGCGGCGAACTCATCCCGCGCCGTGCGGCGAAACGCGCGCTACGTCGGCTGCGCGGAGGTCACACCGTTTGGTATGCGCCGGATCAGAATACCCAGCGCAAGCAATCGGTGTTCGTCGAGTTCTTCGGGCATCTCGCCTCGACCACACCGGCCACGCACAAGCTGGCCCGACTGACGGGAGCGAAAGTGGTGCCGTTCGTGGCGTCGCGCAAGGCCGACGGCTCCGGTTACCGGCTCGTGATCGAACCGCCGCTGGAGGATTTTCCGACGAACGATATCGTCGCAGACACCCAGCGAGTCAACGATATCATCGAGCGTTGGGTGCGCGAGTATCCGGAGCAGTATCTATGGATTCACAGGCGGTTTCGTTCAAGGCCG
>JASJCU010000100.1 GCA_030065815.1 Gammaproteobacteria bacterium
GACCTGTCGGCGGTGGCGACCGCGGTCACCGAGATGGCGCAGAGCGCCAACACCGTCGCCGAGAGCGCCAACCAGGCGTCGAGCGCCGCTCGCGACAGTACCGAGGCGGCGCGTGCCGGGCGCAGCGTGATCGACGACACGCTGCGGCGGATCGAAGACATCCAGCACTCCAGCGACACCGCGCGCGACGCGACCGAGCAGATGGCACAGGTGGCCGAAGAGGTGCGGACGATTCTCGCGGCGATCTCGGCGATCTCCGACCAGACGTCGCTGCTGGCGCTGAACGCGGCGATCGAGGCCGCGCGTGCCGGCGAGAGCGGGCGCGGTTTCGCCGTCGTAGCCGACGAGGTGCGGACGCTGGCCAGCCGTGCCGCGACCGCGACCCAGCAGGTCGCCGACGCGATCGACCGCATCGACCAATCGGCAGGATCGGTACAGAGCGCGATCACGCAGATGGCCGACAAGGTCAACGACAGCACGACCTTCGCATCGACCGCCGGCGACCGCCTCGGCGACATCGTCGAACGCGCCAGCGAAATCGCCGACATCGCCAACCAGGTCGCGGTCGCGACGACCGAGCAGTCGGCGGTGTCGGACGAGATATCGGGCAACACCCACAAGCTGCTGGACAGCGCCGAGAGCAACGCCAGTGCCGCCGAGCAGACCGCGCAGCATGCGACGGACCTGCGCCAGGAGGCCGAAGTCCTGGCCGCGATGATCCGCCACTTCAAGACCTGAGCGCGCCGCCGCGGTCGGCGACGTTACGCTAGACGGCCTGGTCGCGTTTCGTATCGATGTGATCGGTGACCGGCCACGCGGCGCCACGGTGCGCCCGCGATGCGCCGCCGGCGCGCCGGCGTCGCGATCACGCGTTCAGCCGGCCCGCACCAGCGCATCCATGCGCGCCTTGGCCTGCTGCCACGCCGGACCGCTGTTGCGCCCCTCGGCCATCAGCTCGAGCAGACCGTAGGCGATACGCCGCTGTTGCGACGACAGGTCGCGCAGCTTGGCCAGCTTGAACAGGTAACCGGCCTCTTCGAACTCCAGCGTCGATGCCAGGGCGTACAGTGTCAGCGCCGCGGCCGAGTGTGGGCCGGCGGCGATCTGTTCGATGGTCTCGTCGAGGACCGTGCTCAACCGAGTACCCGGTTGATCTGGCAGGCGACCGCGAAACTGCCCTCGCCACCCTCGACCGGCATGCAGCGCAGCACCCGCACCTCGGCCTTCATCGGCGGCGTGATGTCGTTGACCGGTTTGATCTCGAGCATCAGCTGGCTCTCGGGCGTGATCTCGTGGTCGATCCACATCAACAGGCCGCCACCGCTCAGGTTCTTGACGATCGCGCCGCCGCCCTCGCCGCCGATCACGATGAAGCTCGCCGGGCACTCGATGTCCATGCGCGGGTAGTTGCGCTTTTCCTGGTAGTCCAGCATCTGTCCTCCTGTCCGGGCCAGATCGGCCTTCTGTTGTTCCGTCGGCCTGTTACTGCTGGCGCCAACTCTCCAATCGTTCGATGCACTCCGCATTCAGCTGGCGGGCGCGTTGCGCACTGTCTGCTTCAGTGTAGCAACGCAGTTCGGGGGCATTGCCGGACGGCCGCAGGTGCACGACCTCCTGGTTGTCGAACGTAATTCGCAGGCCATCGGTGACATCGGTCGCGGCGACCGCGCCGAGCTGCGGCAGCAGCAGCTGCACGCGCGCCGGGTCGTCGGCGAGGTCGGCGATACGCTGCGCGCTGATCGCCGACGGGAAGTCGCTGAGCCGGTCGCTGGCCGTGTAGCGCGCCGGCAACAGCGTCGCCAGCTGCGATACCGGCAGGCCCTGGCGACGCGCCAGCAGCAGCACGGCGAGCGCGACGATCGCGGCGTCGCGCGTCGGCAGCGCCGGCAGCTCGCAGCCGTCGACGTCGATCGGCGTCAGGGTCAGGAAACCGCCGTTGGCCTCGTAACCGACGACCCGGCTGGCGCCGTCGTCGCGTGCCATCTGCATGCCCTCGATGACATACGGTGAACCGATGCGCGTGCGCACGACGCGCGGAAACCAGCCGCATCTCTCCACTGCACTGTTGCTGCTGACCGGCGTGACCACGACGTCGGCGTCGAGGAAGCGCGCCGCGAGCACACCGATCACGTCGCCGCGCAGCCAGTTGCCGTGCTCGTCGCCGACCAGCGGACGGTCGCCGTCACCGTCGGCCGACACCAGCAGGTCGAAGGCCTCGCTGGCCGCCCACTCGCGCGCCAGCGCGACGTCGGCGTCGCGCACCGCCTCGGTGTCGACCGGTACGAAGGCATCGGAGTAGCCGCGGCGCACGACGTCGGCGCCGAGGCCGCCAAAGATCTCGGTCAGTGCACCGGCGGCGACGGTCGAGTGTTCGTAGACCAGCACCCGCGTCCCGGCCAGGCACTGCGCAGGCAGGAAGTCGAGGTAGCGGGCGATGTAGTGGCGCAGCGCGGCGTTGTCGACCGCGGGCAGCTCGACGGGGTCGACGAACCCGCCCTGGTCGTCGAACAGGCGACGCGCGACGCTGACCTGCTGTTCGCGGATCCCGGCCTCGTCTGCCTTCAGCACCTCGCCGTCGGGCTTGTTGAACTTGATGCCGTTGCGGTCGTCCGGGATGTGGCTGCCGGTGACCATCAGGCTCGCCGCCTGCCGGTCGATCGCGTACGCGGCCAGCGCCGGCGTCGGGACGTTTCCGCAGTTGATCGGCTGGTAGCCGAGATCGCTGACCGCGGCCGCCGTCGCCGCCATGATGCGTGGCGTGCTCGACCGGAAGTCGCCGGCCAGTGCGACCGGATCGCCGGGGCGGATCACGTCGAGCTTTTCGAGGTATTGCAGGAAGCCGACCGTGTACAGGTAACAGACCCGATCGCTCATCGCGTCGGCCAGCCCGCGGGCGCCGCTGGTGCCGAAGGCGACGCCGCTCTGCGCCATCAGGTCGGCGATCGCGACGGTCACGAATTTGTCGTTCATTCTCGATACGCGCTGCTGCGACGCCCGCATTCTAGCAGCCTGACGGACGCCGTCACCGGAAGCCCCAGCTGAAGTACAGGCCGCCCCACACGTGCTGCTCCGGCGCGCGCGGCAGCTCGGTATCGCCGGCCTTGGCGTTGATCGCGAACGTCACCTGCAGGCCGGGCCACGCCTTGGTCACGCCGACGCCGCCCTCCCAGACCAGGCGCCGCATGTCGTCGCCGCTGACCGTGACCTCGCTGTCGCGGAACTGCCCCTGCAGCAGCGCGTCGTAGGCCACCGCGCGCAGCCGGCCCGCGGCCCAGACGTAGAGCTCGTCGTCGCGCAGCGACGGCACGAAGGCGCCGCGGTTGATCGGGTCGTAGGGCACGCTCCAGAACGGGCTGTCGACGTCGCCGTAGCGCGCGGTCAGGCCGATGCTGGCATTGGTCTGGAATCCCAGGTTGGCCTCCCAGCCGCCGGCCAGGTCCCAGGCGTCACCGCGGCGCCACAGATGCGAGCGCGCGACCCGCAGGCGCACCGTCAGCTCGCCGCCGTCGGAGATCTGGTGGCGCCAGCCCTCCGGGTCCTGCGGCTCGTCGGTGTCGAAGGTGTCGCGCACCCAGCCGTGCAGCCCGCTCTGCACCTGCTCGGCGACGTCGAGACCGATCGCACCGACCATGATCTCGATGCCGAGTGCCTGGTCGTCGTCGGTGACCACCTTCTTGTTCGCCAGGTACAACAGCGACGCGTACGGACGGTCGTCGCGGATCGGTTCGGGATTGGCGATGTCGTCGGGCGTGTAGGTCACCGAGCCGAAGAACCAGCTCTGGTGGATCCGTCCCTTCTGCCGGTCGAAGCGCAATACCGGCCCGACCGTGTCGAGGATATCGCCGAGCAGGTAGAGCGGGCCCTGCTCCTCGAACACCTCGATGCCGAGACCCATCGTGTAGTCACGGTCCTGGTTGGTGCCGGGCACGAACAGGTCCTGGTCGAAATAGACGCTGTAGCCGCGGGTGGCCGGTTCGGCGGCGGCGACACCGCCGGCAAGCCAGGCGCACAGCAGCAGGGGAATCGCGCGTTTCACAGCAGGCACACGGGAGCGGGCAACGGGCCATCGACTATAGCGCGGCTCGCCAAAGCACACGACTGCCGCTAGGCTCGGGGTCTTTGCGTCGGAGACTGCCATGCGTATCGGCACACCGCTCAGCCCGTCGGCGACCCGCGTCATGCTGCTCGGCGCCGGCGAACTCGGCAAGGAGGTGATCATCGCGTTGCAGCGCCTCGGCGTCGAGGTGATCGCCGTCGACCGCTATGCCAACGCGCCTGGCCACCAGGTCGCGCACCGTGCGCACGTCATCGACATGACCGACGGCAGCGCGCTGCGCGAGCTGATCGTGCGCGAGCGGCCGCAGCTGGTCGTCCCCGAGATCGAGGCGATTGCGACCGACGCGCTCACCGCGATCGAGGCTGAGGGGCTGGCCACGGTGATCCCGACCGCGCGCGCGGCCCAGCTGACGATGAACCGCGAGGGCATCCGCCGCCTCGCTGCCGAGACGCTCGGCCTGCCGACCTCGGGCTACGCATTCGCCGACAGCCTCGACGACGCGCTGCAGGCCGCCGAACGGGTCGGCTATCCGTGCATCGTCAAACCGGTGATGTCGTCGTCGGGCAAGGGCCAGTCGACGGTCGCCGACGCCGCAGCGATGGCCGCCGCGTGGGACTACGCGATGCAGGCCGGACGCGTCAACCGCGGGCGCGTGATCGTCGAGGAGATGGTCGAGTTCGACTACGAGATCACGCAGCTGACGGTGCGCGCCAACGACGCCGACGGCAGGGTCGCGACCGCTTTCTGCGCGCCCGTCGGGCACCGCCAGGAGCACGGCGACTATGTCGAGAGCTGGCAGCCGCAGGCGATGCCCGAGGCCGCGCTGGCCAGCGCGCGCGACATCGCCGCACGCATCACCGCGGAGCTCGGCGGCCGCGGCCTGTTCGGCGTCGAGCTGTTCGTGCGCGGCGACGAGGTGCTGTTCAGCGAGGTCAGCCCGCGCCCGCACGATACCGGCATGGTGACGATGGTGACCCAGTGGCAGAACGAGTTCGCGCTGCATGCGCGGGCGATCCTCGGCCTGCCGGTCGACACGCGCCTGGCCTGCAGCGGGGCCAGCGCGGTGATCTACGGTGGCCTCGACGGCGACGCGATCGCGTACGACGGACTCGCCGACGCGCTGGGTCACGCCGACTGCGAGGTGCGACTGTTCGGCAAACCGCAGAGCTTCGTGCGCCGGCGCATGGGCGTCGCGCTCGCGCGCGGCGCGTCGACCGATGCGGCGCGCGCCAGCGCGCGGGCTGTCGCCGCCGCCGTGCGGCCGGTCGCGGTCGATGGCGGTGGCGCCGGCGGCAAATGACGCGAGATATCGCGCCGGGGCGGCGGTCATGGGCCGAGTGGACAGAAAATGTGAACCAGATCACATTTTCCTGTGCCTGGTTGGTCTACACGTTAACTTCACCGCGTAAGCGGCGATGACATGCGCACCGATCGCGCGTGCCGCCAAACCAGGGACTCGTTGAAGATCAACGCATAACGCGGCACGTTAACAACAATTCCAACCGTCTTTCCACCACGGGCGATGCTGGGACCAGGACACCCCGAGCCCGCCTCCAGCTGAACACCGGCCGCCTCGCGCATCCCGACGCTGCGCATCGGGACGTCGGACCGTGCCGCCGCGCACCGCCGAAGCGGTGTGTGGATTTGTGAAAAACCTGTGACAGAAGGCGTTGACACGAAATATCGTGGGCGCGGACGTCGGCACGATATATCGTGCCGAATGGCCGCGCATAGACCTTAAAAGCGCATTAGGAAACACTGTAACTAATTGTTTCAGAAAGGAAATAGTTTTTGGCACATGCCTTGCTTTTGCTTTATCGCCACAACACAAGGCAGTCGCCCAGGAACCAGAGTCCAGGATGAATAAGGACAAGGTGGATACGATGCACACAACCTACACAACATCGGGGGCCAACCAGCCGGAAGACCGTGCCGGTACGCTGCTCAGCGTCGCCGGACTGATCGCGTGGCTGTCGGCAATGATGCTGGCGGTCGCCGGACCGCTGCTGGGCCTGCAAATACCGCCGCTGCTGATCGTCGGCATGGTGGTGTTCTCCGGTGCTTTTTCCGTACTCTCGCTGCCGCGGCTGATCGGCCTCGGCAAGCGCGAGGACGAAACCGGCGGTCGCCATGCGTGACCGCCAGGGCCCACGTGGTCCGCTCCTTTCGTGATGTTCTCCGAGTAACGATAACAGCGAAATCCGTGTCAACGGACTCTGGCCCCCGCCACCATCGGGGGCCTTTTTTTGCCCGGCGCGCGGCGCGCGCCGCGATCGCCACACGGCCTGACCCAGGTCTATGGACCGCGACCGCTTTGCGGCCAGAATAAGACCGTGCGTTTGCCGATTCGCAGCAAGATGATCCTGTACACGGTACTGCCGGTCGTGGCGGTGTACCTGGTGCTGTTCGGCCTCGGCGTCGCCCACGTCAGCAGCCATCTGCGTGGCGACGCCCAGGTGCTGCTGGTCGAACACGCCCGCCACCAGGCATCGCGGCTGGCGCTGCTGCTGGCGCAGGCACCGGCGCTCGCCGAGGGCCTAGGCGATCTGGTCCTCGCCGATCCGCAGTTGTCGCAGGAGCTGCTGTACGCGCACCTGATCGACGGCCTGCGACGCACGCCCGCCGCGAGCACCGCCGCGGTCGCGTTCAGGTCGCCGTCGCGCAGCGCCCTGATGCAGCGCGGCACGCGAGCCGCGCGGCCGCTGGCCGCCGGCGAATCCCTGGCGCGGTCGCCGGGCTGGCATGTCATGGCCGACAGCATCGGCTTCAGCCGACCGATCTACCGGTCCGGTAAACGCGTCGGCGACACCTGGGTCGTCGTGCCGATCGCCGACATCTACCGCGAACTCGATGCCCAGCGGACCGCCGATGCGCGGCTGTTCGTGCGTCACGCCGACAACCGCCTGCTGCCGCCGCCGGACGGCGACGCGCAGCTCAGCGGGCTGATCGGCACGGCACCGCTCGGCGCCGGCGTGCGGCCGGTCGCGCCGGTCGACGGCAGCGACTACTGGCTGATCAACGCCCAGGTGCCCGGCTTCCCGTGGTGGGTCACGGCGGTCATTCCGGTGCGCTCGGCACTGGCCGAGGTGCGCCACGAGGTCTGGCTGTTCGCCGCCGGGCTGCTGCTGTCGCTGCTGGTGATCGTCGCGATCATCGGCGCCGTGGCGCGCCAGATCACGCGCCCGCTCGAGACCCTCGACGACGCCGTGCAGCGCATCAGCGGCGGTGATTTCGTCGTCGCGCCGGAGGTCCATTCCCAGGACGAACTCGGCCGGCTGGCCAGCGCGATCGGGCGCATGGCACGGCACATCGCCGACCGCGAGCACCAGCTGCGCAGTTCCCACCAGGCACTCGAGCAGCGCGTCGCCGAGCGCACTTCGGCACTGCAGGAGGCCAACGCCCGCCTGACCCGGCAGATCGCCGAGACGCGCAAGACCCAGGAGGCCCTGCGCCTGGCCAACGAACAGGCCCAGCAGGCCAACCGCGCCAAGTCGGAGTTCCTGTCGAACATGTCGCACGAACTGCGCACGCCGCTGCACGGCGTGCTCGGCTATGCGCAGATCCTGCGTCGCGAGATCGATGTCGGCGACACCCGGCGCGAGAGCCTCGACGCGATCGAGCGCTGTGGCCAGCACCTGCTGACGCTGATCAACGAGATCCTCGACCTGACCAAGATCGAGGCCGGCGAGATGCGGGTCGAGATGCATGCGACCAACCTGATGCAGCTGATCAGCGACGTCTGCACGATCGTCGCGCAGCGCGCCGAGCAGAAGGGCCTGACGCTGCGCCATGAGGTCGCCGACGACGTCCCGCGCGACGTGCGCACCGACGCCGGCAAGCTGCGCCAGGTATTGCTCAACCTGCTCGGCAACGCGGTCAAGTTCACGTCGCACGGCTCGATCGTGCTGTCGGTCGGTGTCGCCGCCGACGGCCGGCTGGCGTTCGCGGTCGCCGACAGCGGCGTCGGTATACCCGAGGACAAGATAGACGCGATCTTCGACGCCTTTCAGCAGGCCCGGCAGGGACAGACGGTCGACGGCACCGGGCTCGGGCTGGCGATCAGCCAGCGCCTGATCCGCCTGCTCGGCGGCGGCGCGCTGCGCGTCGACAGCACGCCCGGCGAGGGCAGCCGGTTCTCGTTCCACATCCCGTGCGAGACGCTGGCCGACAGTCCGGCGGCGCGCGCGCGGCCGGCAGCGAGGCGCGGCCACCTCGCCGCCGGGCAGCAGTGCAGCGTGCTGGTCGTCGACGCCAACCGCGAGGGCCGCGACGTCGTCAGCACGCTGCTGCGCCACATCGGCTGTGACGTCGAGGCCTTCGAAGACCGCGACGGCGCCCGCCGCCGGCTCGGCGAGCGCGCCGTCGACCTGGTCCTGGTCGACGTCCGCCTGCCCGACGAACCGCTGCCGCCGCTGGTCGCGGCGCTGCGCGACGGCGCAGCGTTCGGCGCACCGAAGCTGGTCGCGATCAGCGCCCACGTGTTCGCCGACAGCCGCCAGCGGGTGCAGGCAGCGGGCTTCGACGACTTCCTCGCCAAGCCGTTCGGCGAGCAGCAGGTGCTCGACCTGATCGACGCGCTCACCGCGGCGACCCTGGTATCCGCCGGCGACGCGACGGCGCCGCCGCCAAGCTGGCCGGCGGCGCTCGCCGGCAGTACCGCCGAGCGTATCCGCACCGCGATCGCGATGGGCGACGTCGCCAGCCTGTTCCAGCTCGCCGAGGACCTCGCCGGCGAACCCGGGGCACCGCCGACCGATGTCGAGGCGCTGGCGATGATGGCGCGGATGTTCGATTTCGACGGTCTGCGCGACCTGTCCGAGCGCCTGCGCGCGGCGAGCTGAGCACGCCCCCGGCACATGGCGACAGCCCGGCTTTTCCCCTAACATTCAGCGTCTCCGCAGCGCGCCGGGAACGCCGTTGAACTCCGCACCGACACACAACAGCACGATCCTGCTGGTCGACGACAATCCGACCAACCTGCAGCTGCTGTTCGGTACGCTGAAGGGCCTCGGTCACAAGCTGCTGGTCGCCAAGAGCGGCGAGGACGCGCTCAAGGTCGCGCAATGGGCGCACCCCGACCTGATCCTGCTCGACATCCTGATGACCGGCATCGATGGCTTCGAGACCTGCGCGCAACTCAAGCAGAATCCGGAGACCCGCGATATCGCCGTGATCTTCCTGTCCGCGCTCGACGACACCGACGACAAGATCAAGGGCCTGTCGATGGGTGCGGTCGACTACATCGCCAAGCCGTTCCAGGCCGAAGAGGTCATCGCCCGGGTCGAGACCCACCTGACGATCGCCCGTCTGCGCACCGAGCTCGCCGAGCGCAACCGGCAGCTCGAGGCGGCCAATCAGCCGATCCTCGACGCGGTCGGTGACGGCATCTACGGTCTCGACAGGGACGGCAGCATCACGTTCGCCAACCCGGCGGCGATGCACCTGACCGGCTACCCGGCCGAGGCATTGATCGGCCACTCGCTGCACGAACTACACCTGTATGCGCGCTGGGACGGCAGCCCGTACCATTTCATCGAGACCGGCATCTACCAGACGCTCAAGCAGGGCGTCGCCAAGCAGAGCGACAGCGACGTGTTCTGGCGCCACAGCGGCGACCACTTCGCGGTCAGTTGGACCTGCACGCCGATCAAGCGCGGCGGGGACGTCAGCGGCGCGGTGCTGGCGTTCCGCGACATCACCCAGCGCAAGCGCCAGGAGCACCAGCTGCGCGAGGCCCTGGCCGAGGTCGAGAACCTGCGCGACCGGCTGCAGGCCGAGAACGCCTACCTGCAGGCCGAGGTGCGTAACGAGGGCCGCTTCGACAGCATCGTCGGTGACAGCGCGGCACTGAAGGCGGTGCTCGACCAGGTCGACCAGGTCGCCCCGACCAACAGCTCGGTGCTGGTCATCGGCGAGTCCGGCACCGGCAAGGAGGCGATCGCGCGCGCGATCCACGACCTGAGCCCGCGCCGCGACCGCCCGCTGATCAAAGTCAATTGCGGCGCGATCACGCCGACGCTGATCGAGAGCGAGCTGTTCGGTCACGAGAAGGGCGCGTTCACCGGCGCGGCGCGCCAGCGCCAGGGGCACTTCGAACTCGCCGACGGCGGCACGATCTTCCTAGACGAGGTCGGCGAGCTGCCGCTCGACGCCCAGGTCAAGCTGCTGCGCGTGCTGCAGGAGCACGAGATCAGCCGGCTCGGTTCGGAGACCGCGATCAACGTCGACGTGCGCGTGATCGCCGCGACCAACCGCGATCTCGTCGAGATGGTCGAGGCCGGCAGCTTCCGTATGGACCTGTTCTACCGCCTCAACGTGTTCCCGTTGACGATCCCGCCGCTGCGCGAGCGGCGCGACGACATCCCGCTGCTGGTCGCCAAGTTCCTCGCCGACCAGGCGCGCGCCCAGGGTCGGGCATTCAGCCGCGTGTCCGAGGACGGCATGCAGCTGCTGATGAGCTACCACTGGCCGGGCAACATCCGCGAACTGCAGAACGTCATCGAGCGCGCCGCGATCCTGGCCCGTGACAAGGTCGTACCGATCGCACCCCACCTCGTGCATTCCGGCATCGCCGCCCCCGCCGGCGACGGCACGGCGGCGGTGACCGCCGGCGCCGCCAGCGACGACGGCGCTTTCGTGTCGCTCGCCGAGAACGAGGCGCGCTACATCCGGCGCGTCCTCGAACACACCGCGTGGGCCATCGCCGGCCGCGGCGGCGCCGCCGAGATCCTCGACCTGCCGGCCAGCACGCTGCGCTCGCGGATGAAGAAACTGGGCGTGCAGCGCAGCGATTGACCCCGGTCAGGCGGCCGCGAGCGCCGCGCCGGAGGCGAGCGCGAAGCCTGCTAAGATGGAAAGCCCGAGACCAATGATCCAGGTACCGTGACATGACCGAGCGCACCCCGTCCCTGTTTCCCTGCGCCGCCCTGGCCGCCGCCATCGCACTGCTGACCGGGAGCGCGATCGCCGCCGACGCGCCTTCCGGGTTCCGCATCATGAGCGACCAGGAGATGACGTCACATACGACGGCGATGCAGGCCCTGAGCGGCCAGGCCCGCGAAGACTACCGCAACGCGCAGTACGAGAAGCTGCGCCAGCGCGCTGCCGACGCCGGCTACAGCATGCCGGAGACACCGCCGTGGCAGGTGGCCGGCGCCGACACCGCAGCCGCGGCACCGGCCGCACCGACTGCGCCCGTTGCGCCGGCCGCGACCGGCAGCACGGACGCCGCCGAGCGGCATGCGGCGATGCGCGAGAAACTGCAGGCCAGCCGCGCGGCGCTGAAGCAGTCCGCCGCCGACAGCAGCGCACGCCTGCGCGCCGAGGCCGACGCGACGGCGGCCGCGCAGCCGTCGGCCCCGCCGGCGCCGGTCACGCCGGCCACTACCGCGACACCGCCGGCGCCGCCGGCCCAGGCGGCCGCGCCAACCATGCCACCGGCGACTGCCGTGCCGACGCCGGCCAGACCGCAGTCGCCGCCACCGCCCGCGGCACCGACCGCGGCGTTGTTCGCGCCGCCCGAGGTCACGATGCCGCCGCCCGCAGCCGTTGCGGCACCGCAGCCGCCGGCGGCGCCGACAGCGCCGGTCGCGCCGCCGACCCGAGCGGCCGCCCCGGCACCCGCCGGTCCACCGAGCGCCGCCGCGACGCCGCCCGGGCCGGCGCCAATGCCGTCCGCTAGTGAGCCGGCCGCACCGGCACAGTCCGCCGCCGATACCGCGCCGGCGGCCCAGGACAGCACCGTCGATGCCTACCGCGAGACCATGCGCTCGCGCTTCGACGACTATATGAAGGAGCGTCAGGCGCAGCGCGACGAGGCGCTACGGCGCCAGCGCGAGCAGCGCGAGGCGGCGCTGGAACAGAGTCGCGCCCAGCTCAACCGCAACCGTTTCCAGCCCTACCCCTACCCGTCGGGACCGGCCTACGGCCCACGCTATCCGGCGGCTTTCCCCGGCTACCGCACGCCGTACTGGCAGCAGCCCCAACGGCCGCTGCCGCCGCAGCCGCCGGCGCCGCCGCAGCTCGGCGCGCCCGAGTGACACGCTGACGCTCGACCGCGGCGCACCGGCCGAGCGCGGTCACGGCCCCGCCGGCCGGCGTCGCATGGCGCCGCGGCCGGACTCGGCGACGTCCGGCGTCAATGCGCGGATGCACCTGGCCCGGCGGACTGCCCGGCGCGCCGGCGACGGCGCGACACGTGCCGGTCGCGACTGTCGCCGTGGCGCCCGGTCGCACGCCGGCAGGCGTTGGGCACCTGCCCGGGCCGGCGCCGTGCCTTGCCGGGCGCAGGGTTCAGGCGGTCGACGCTGCGGCCGTCGCGCTTGGTTTTCGATCTGCGCGCAGTGGCGGTCGCATTGCACCTGCGCGGCGACACCTCGCTGCGGGTCCCCGGTGGTGGCGCGGACCGGGTTCCGCGCCGCGAATTCGCGGCAAACCGCGGGGTGTACCGGCATTGCGCCGACCGCGGCCATCGAGCACCGCGCAGCGGGCCTCGCCGCCGACCCGGCGATCGCCGGGGTCGCCAACCGGCGCCGGTCGACGTGCGCGCCGGCGTCGTACGTGGTGGGCTTGGCGAACGGTCGGTACCATCGCTGATGGCGGCCGACCGGGCGACGCATCAGCCGGCACGCGCCTCGCGGATGCGCTCGTAGGCCTGGCGGATCTCGTGGGTCTTCTGCGTCGCGACCTTCATCATCTCCTCCGGCAGGCCCTTGGAGACCAGCTTGTCCGGGTGGTGCTGGCTGAGCAGCCGTCGATAGGCGCGCTTGACCTCGGCATCGCTGGCGTCGCGGTCGACGCCGAGTACCTGGTAGGCATCGGCGAGGCTCGGTGCGCGGCGTGCCGTGCCGGCCTCGCCGGCGCCGCGCCCGGCGGCGCCGGTCTGTGCGCGCACCATGCGCTCGAGGCGATGGTAGTCGAACTCCGACACGCCGAGGCGCGCGCAGACATGGCGCAGCAACCGGTCCTCGGCGGGATCGAGCCGGCCGTCGGCGTAGGCCGCCTGCAGCTGGATCTCGACGAACATACCGATCAGCGTGCGCCGCCCGTGGCATTCGCGGCGGAACTGCTCGAGCACGCCATCGAGGTCGAAGTCCGCACCCTTGCCCTGCGTGAACAGGTTGATCGCGGCCTTGCGCCGCGCTGCGTCGAGCGACATCTCGGCCATGATCGCCTCGGCCATGCGGATCTCTTCCGCGCTGACCCGACCGTCGGCCTTGGCCACCGCGCCCATGACCGCGAACGACGCCGTGAAGAACGCCGTCTGCACGCGCTCGCGGTCGCCGCTGGCGAAGCCACTGTCATCCGGCAGCGCCTTCAGGCCCTTGTCGAAGTTGTGGCCGAGCGCGACCCCGAGCAACGCACCGAGCGGACCGCCGAGCATGAAACCGAACGCGCCGCCGACCAGCTTGCCCCACCAGCTCACGGTCGCAACGCCTGTCGTGGATTGGAGATCATCGGCGCAAGCCTATCATCGCCACTGCAACCGCGCGGCCGCTCACTTGCCATGCAGGTACTCGTCGTCGCGGAACGAACCGACCCAGTGCGGCTTGAAGCCGACCATGATCGCGATCAGCCAGCCGTTCAGCACCGCCTCGGGGAAAAACATCAGCGGCAGGAACAGCAGGTAGCTGTCCTGCAGCGCCTGCAGCGTGTAGACGCCGGCCAGCAGCAGCATCCCGGTCGCGCCGAGCGCGGCCAGCAACGCGATGAAGCCCCCGGCGAAGAACGCGTTGATGAAGACATAGACGAAGTAGTGCTTCGGCAGGTAGGCGCGCACCAGGCCGAGGATCACCTGGGTCAGCGTCGCCGGCAGCACGACGAACACCAGCGCTGACAGCGGGAAGCCGGCCCAGTCGCTGAGCCCGACCAGCGTCGTGCCGAGCAATGCCAGGCTACCGGCGACGATCGCCAGCGACCAGCCGTACATCAGCGTCAGCGTGACCATCGCCGACAGGTGCCAGGTGAGGCCCGGCTGCACCTCGGTGCGCAACGTCCACAACAGCAGCACGCAGACCACCGCGCCGAGGAACACGTTCAGCTGGTCGCTGTCGGCGAGGCGCCGCCAGTCGGCCCAGCGCAACGCGCGGCCCAGCAGCCACGCGTACAGCGCGGCGCCGGTCCACACCCACGACGTGGGAAATAACGCGCCGGAAAATTCCATGGACTACAGTACCGCTGTTGTCGCTGCTTCGTGGAGTCTACCCGATGATCTACCGCCCGCTCGCCGATACCGGAATCACCGTCAGCGCCCTGTGCCTCGGCACGATGACCTTCGGCGAGCAGAACAGCGAGCGCGATGCGTTCGCGCAGCTCGACATGGCGCTCGACGCCGGTGTCAATTTCGTCGACACCGCCGAGATGTACTCGGTTCCGCCGCGCGCCGAGACCATGGGCAGCACCGAAACGATAATCGGTCGCTGGCTGGCACAGCGCGGCTGCCGCGACCGCATCGTGATTGCGACCAAGGTCGCCGGTCCGGGCGGCGACTGGCTGTCGTACATCCGCGGCGGCGGCAATCACCTGGATCGCCGCAACATCCACGCCGCGGTCGACGCCAGCCTGCAGCGCCTGCAGACCGATGTCATCGATCTCTACCAGCTGCACTGGCCGGAGCGCCGCACCAACTATTTCGGCGAGCTCGGCTATGTCCACGAAGAGACCCCAGACGCGGTGCCGCTGCTGGAGACCCTGCAGGCGCTCGGCGAGCTGGTAGACGCCGGCAAGGTGCGCCACGTCGGCGTGTCCAACGAGACCCCGTGGGGCCTGATGCGCTTCCTGCAGCTGGCCGAACAGCACGGCCTGCCGCGCGTCGTGACGATCCAGAACCCGTACAGCCTGCTCAACCGCACGTTCGAGGTCGGTCTCGCCGAGATCGGCCACCGCGAGAACCTCGGCCTGCTGGCGTACTCGCCGCTCGGCTTTGGCGTGTTGTCCGGCAAGTACCTGAACGGTCGCCAGCCGGCCGACGGCAGACTGACGCTGTTTCCCGACTACACCCGCTACTCCAATCCGCAGGCGCAGAAGGCGACCCACGACTACGTCGTACTGGCCCGCGACAATGGCCTCGACCCGGCGCAGATGGCGCTCGCGTTCGTGACGTCACGGCCGTTCGTGACCAGCAACATCATCGGCTGCACGACGCTGGAACAGCTGCGCAGCAACCTCGACAGCGCGAACCTGGAACTCGACGACGAGCTGCTGCAGGACATCGCGACGATCCATCAACGCCACCCCAACCCCAGCCCCTGACGGGTTAACGAAACAAAGCCGGCTCGGCC
>JASJCU010000101.1 GCA_030065815.1 Gammaproteobacteria bacterium
CACATCAACGGTGCGTTCAGGATGGACGACCGTTGCAAATCGACTGGCCATGGAGGGCTTCGAATGTCGCGTACGGAAGGCGGCACGCGCTCGCGTGCGGTTCAGCAGTTTTGGCATAACTACCTATCGGTCCTTGAAAAATCGTCGATACCGGCGCGCTCGCGCCCATGGTATCGAAAACACATCGAGGCGTATATCGATGCCCATGACGGGCTGCGCCTGGCGGCGCATACGCCGGACCATGTCGATGACTACCTGGCGGCGAAAGGCAGAACCGCGACGCTGCAGGAATGGCAGTTCCGCCAGATCGTCGAAGCACTGCGGCTGCTGTTCACGCGCGTGGTCATCACGGAATGGGCCGATGCCTACGACTGGGCGCGCTGGCGGGCCTTCGCGCGTACGCTCGAGCCCGACCACGACACGCTGGCCGGCGGCGTCCCGGGCGCGATGCTGGCGCTGCCGACCCGCAACCGCCTGGTCGCACGGTTTCGCGAGCACGTTGGCGACAGCTACCGCGACTTCGTGACCACGATCCGCGTGCGCCACATGGCCAACCGAACCGAGCAGACCTACGAGCACTGGCTGGCGCGGTTCTTCGCGTTCAGCAGCTGGTGTCCTGCAGACGCCGCCGGCGAAAAAGAGATCGCTGCCTATCTCGAGCACCTCGCCGTCGAGCGCCGCGTCGCGGCCGCCACGCAGCGCGTCGCGGTCAACGCGCTGGTGTTCTTCTTTCGCGAGGTCCTGGGTCGTGAGATCACGCTCGACGACGGCTACACGCATGCGCCGCCGCGCCGCCGTCTGCCAACGGTGTTGACTCAGGACGAGGTGCGCCGCCTGCTCGCGTGCATCGACGGCCGCATGCGCCTGCTCGCCGCGCTGATGTACGGCACCGGCATGCGCGTCATGGAGTGCGTGCGCCTGCGTGTGCACGACATCGACTTCGGCTTCAGCCAGATCACCGTGCGCAACGGCAAGGGCGGCAAGGACCGGGTCGTCCCGTTGCCAACGCGGCTCGTCGATGACCTCAGGGCCCAGCTCGTCGAGACCCGGCGCCTGCACGGCGACGACCTCGCGCTCGGCTACGGCGAGGCGCTGCTGCCGCCGGCCCTGCTGCGTAAGTACGGCAGCGCCGCCCGCGGCTGGCGCTGGCAGTATGCGTTCCCGTCGCTGCGCCTGTCGGTCGATCCGGCCAGTGGTGCGACGCGGCGCCATCATGTCCACCAGACCAGCCTGCAGAAGGTGATCCGCCAGGCCGCGTTGGATGCCGGCATCGACAAGCGCGTGACCAGCCACACGCTGCGTCACTCCTTCGCGACGCACCTGTTGCAGAGCGGGCGGGATATCCGCGTCGTGCAGGAGCTGCTTGGCCATGCCGACCTGTCGACGACGATGATCTACACCCACGTGTTGCAGAAAGGCGGACTCGGTGTGCAGAGCCCGTTCGACTTGCTGTGACTGGTTTTCAGCGCGGTGGCCGATGGTGGCCCATCATGGCGTTTCGGTCCGGTCGGCGAAGCGGAGCGCGTTTTCCAGATCGGCAGACCAGTGGTTCAGCGGCGCGTTGTAGCTGGCGCCCGCGCAGTCGACTTCGGCGCTGAACATCACGCCGTCGTTGATCGCGTCGCGGAACACCTTGGTGATGCGCAGGTCGGAGCCTCCCAATGCGCATACGATGATCTTGGTGTCGCCCGGCAGTGCCCTGCCGATCAGGTAACGACCACCGCGAAATCGTTTCAGTTGCCAATCGGCGGCAGCAGCCGGCGCCAGCCGCAACGGCCTGCCGACATAGTCGCGGTACGGCGCCTGATCGCTGAGATCGGTGCGATGGGCGCCGACGGCGGCTGTCGCGACGACCGGCGAGTAGGCAACCACCGAACAGCCGCCAAGCCAGATCGCAATAGCCGCGAGCACGAGTCTGATGTCGCAGATCCTCATAGCGCGGATGCCGTGGCCGGGGTCAGCGCAGACCACCGACGGCGAATGTCCCGGCCATCGCGTCGCGCGCCGTAGCCTCGCCGACCACCTGCAGACGCCGCTCGCATGTCGACAGGCAGCGCGGCGAGGGGGGGTTGTACTGCAGGAAATAGCGTTTGCCGGCCTCGGCCTCGAGCTCGACGGCAGGCCAGGCCCTGCCGGGCATCAGCCTGCCGTGGCAGGCGATCTGGTCGTCGCTCGCCGCAGCGAAGCGGTAGCGACCCGGCGCCAGTACGACGCGCGCATGGGTGTTCTCGGCCAGCGCGAAGCGGGTTTCGCCATCGACCCGGATGTCGGTCGTCATCTGGCCCAGGTCGATGCACGCGGTGTTGGCCGCATAGACATAGACGACGGCGTTGTCAGGTTCGCCGACGATGCCGCTGAAGCGCACGCCGTTGTGGCCGGCGCAGGCGACCAGCAGGCCGGCGAGGATAACGACAGACAGGTGCAGTGCACGCACCGGGATTCAGCTACTGCGCAGCCTGAGCACGCGGATGCGCTGGCGCAGTGCGCTCATCTGTCTCGCGTCGCGCCGCCGCCCGTAGCGCAGCTGCACGTACAGGCGGCTGATCGCGACCAGCTGGTCGGCGGCGGCCGGAAAGCGCTGGATGGCCTCGCCGCACACGGTGTCGGCACCCTGCCACGGCCGCGGCCGCAGCCCGGCGCGCTGCAGCTTGTCGACGAAGCGCTGCCACAGGGTCTGCAGCGGGTCGCGGCGCACCGGCTTGGGCAGGCGCGCGACCAGGTAGACGACGGCGACCGCCATCGCGCTGGCGATCACCAGCGCGATCGCGAGCGCGACGCCCTTGAGATCGCTGAGCCCGAACTGGCTGAGCAGGTTCTGCTGGCGCAGCGCACTGAAGCCGACCACCCAGCGGTACCAGCCGAGATCGACGGCGTCGGCGATCCACGCCGCGTTGCGCCACAACCCGCCGAGCAGGCCGTCGGCGGCGGTCGCGAACACGACCCGGTCGCCGGCCTGCGAGCGTGCCGTGTCGATGCTCTGCTCGATGCGCTCCGGGGCCACCGCGGCGGTCGGGTCGACGCGCACCCAGCCCTCGCCCGGCACCCAGATCTCGGCCCAGGCATGCGCGTCGGACTGGCGCACCACCCAGTGCTCGGCATGCGGGTTGCGCTCGGCGCCCTGGTAGCCGAGCACGACGCGCGCCGGCACGCCGGCGATGCGCATCAGCGTCACGTAGCTGGTCGCGTAGTGTTCGCAGAAGCCGCGCCGGGTGTCGAACAGGAACTCGTCGACCGGGTCGGCACCGAGCGTGCCCGGCGCCAGCGTGTAGACGAACGGCTGCTCGCGGAAATGCCGCAGCGCCTGGTTCGAGACCGCGCGCGGATCGCCGCTGCCGGCGTCCTGCCAGCGCTGCGCGAGCGCCCGCACGCGCGCCGACACGCGGCTCGGCAGCTGCAGTGCCATGCGCCGCTCGGCGGCGCTGAGGCCGTCCGGACGACGTGCCGGATCGGACCCGGCGCGGTAGCTGTGACGCTTGTGGATCCGCTGCTGGGCGATCAGCGCGGCATTGCGGTTCAGGTGCGCGCCGTCGGGCGCGTCGACGACCAGGTCGAGGCCGAACAGCCAGTACTCGCCGGTCGGTTCCAGCGTCACCTCGTAGCGCAACGGTGCCGGCGCGTGCGCTGCCGAACGCGCGGTCGGTACCGGGCGCATGCCGGCCGACCAGTGCCGGCCGTCGGTCTGCCACAGCACCGGGCCGCGCCAGTAGCGCTGCTCCGGCGGCGGCGCCGCGTCGTCGAAGCGCACGCGGAACGCGACCTCGTTCGACTGCGTCAGCTTGCCGATGTCGCCGAGCGTCATGTCGCCGCTGATCCCGGTCGTCGCGGCCGCCGAGTGGATCGCCCACAGCGGCGTGTCGAGGCGCGGGAACAGCAGGAACATCACGGTCGCCAGCGGCAGCGCCGCGGCCAGCATCGAGCCGGTATGGCGTACCTGCAGGCGCAGGTCGACATGCACGCGGTTGAGACCGACCTGGATCACGGTCAGCGCAACGACGCCGAGGAACAGGTAGGCCGCGAGCCACAGCGACTGGTCGTACAGAAACTGTGTCATGACCAGGAAGTAACCGAGGAACACGGTGATATGGATATCGCGCCGCGCGCGCACTTCGAGCAGCTTCATGCCGAGCATGACGACCAGCAGCGCGGTGCCGGCGACGCGGCCGTCGGCGAGCCCGGTCGTGATCACGACCAGCGCCAGCGCGCCGAGCATCATGATCAGTAGCAGCCAGCGTCGCGGCATCCAGTGGGCATGCTGGATGGCCGTGAAGCGCCATAGCGCGGTGATATAAAAGAAGCCGAGGATCGCCGGGTCGAGGTTGGCGGCGTGCGGCGCCATCAACCCGGCCAGCAACAGCAGCAGCGCGCCGAGCAGGCGGCCCGGGATCGGCAGCGCCGCGACCGCGTCACGCATCGCCTTCCCCGTTCCCGGCCCCGTCCAGCGCCAGCAGGCGCAGGCACTGGTGGCGGTGCGCGGCACCGGCGCCCGGCGCGACCGTCGCGTCGTGCGTGCGCAGGCCGTAGCAGCGTCCGGCCGCGTCGGCGTCGAGCACCGCGCGACACAGGTTCGACAGCCGGGTCTCGTGGTCGGCGCCGGGCGCGTCGGTGATGTCGATCCACAGCGGTGCGTCGGCCTGGCCGCTGAACAGCCGGGTGTTGAGGCCGCGGTCGCGTGCGTAGCTCTTCCAGTCGATGCGCGACGGCTGGTCGCCGGCGACGTAGTTGCGCAGGCCGGCGAAGTCGTCGTTGCCGTTGCCGGCGCTGCCGTCGTCGGCGGCCGCGGCGTCGTCGCCGGGCGCGGTCCACGACTGGCCCGGGCGCGGGTAGACCAGCAGCGGCCGCTCGCAGTCGACGTAGCACCAGGCGCGGAACAGCCCGACCGGGTACTGGGTGCTGATCACCAGCCGGCCGGGCGTGTGCAGGCCGCGCGCCAGGCCGTCGATGCGCAGCTCGCGACGGCACGGGTCGCCGTCGGCCGGCAGGTCGAGCAGAACCGGCGCGCTGTCGTCGAAGCCGAGCTGGATCGCCGGGCGCTCGCGCTCGTCGCCGTGCAGCTCGATCGCGAAACGCGCCGCCTGGCCGGCGAACACCGGTGCGCTGCCGAGGCACCGCAGACGCAGTGCGCGCAGGTTGCGCCAGGTCAGGTAGATCGCGTTGCTGCCGAACGCGGCGAGCAGAAAGGCCAGCAGGTGGGCCGGGTTGTTGCCGTAGTTGACCGCGCCGAGCAGCATCAGGAACACCAGCAGCGCGAAGATCAGGCCGTAGCGCGTCGGCAGGATGTAGATGCGCCGCGCGCCGATCTCGGCCTGGCCGCTCGACGACACCCGTTCGACGCGGGCGAGGCTGCTCAGTGCCATCGGCGGCCGGACCGCGTGCTCACGGCACGGCGACGGTTTCGATCAGCTCGCGCAGCTGGCCGGCGTCGTCGCCGTCGATGCTGACCAGGCGATGCCCGGCGACGGCCGGCAGCACCGCCTGCACGTCCTCGGGCACGACCATCGCGCGGCCGTCGATCAATGCCCAGGCACGCGCCGCGCGCAGCATCGCCAGGCCGGCACGCGGCGACAGGCCGAGTTCCCAGCGCGGCGCCTGGCGGGTCGCGGCGAGCAGTGCCTGCACGTAGTCGAGCAGCACCGGCGCGATGTGGATCTGCTCGACCTCGGCCTGCAGCGCCAGCAGCGTCGGCGCATCGATGCGCGCCGCAACGTCCTTGAGCATCAAGCGGCGGTCGTCGCCGGCCAGCAGCTCGCGCTCGGCGGCGACGTCCGGGTAGCCGAGGCTGATGCGCATCAGGAAGCGGTCGAGCTGCGATTCCGGCAGGCCGAAGGTGCCGATCTGGTTGCGCGGGTTCTGCGTCGCGATGACAAAGAACGGGTCGGGCAGCTCGCGGGTCTCGCCGTCGGCCGTCACCTGGCGCTCTTCCATCGCCTCGAGCAGCGCGCTCTGCGTCTTCGGCGTCGCGCGGTTGATCTCGTCGGCGAGCACCAGCTGGGCGAACACCGGGCCGGGGTGGAAATGGAAGCGGCCCTCGTCGCGGTCGTAGATCGACACGCCGATGATGTCGGCCGGCAGCATGTCGGCGGTGAACTGGATGCGCTGGAAGTCGAGGCCGAGCAGGCGTGCGAGCACGTGCGCCAGCGTGGTCTTGCCGACCCCGGGCACGTCCTCGATCAGCAGGTGGCCGTTGGCCAGTACGCAGGTCAGGGCCAGGCGCAGCTCGTGCGGTTTGCCGACGATCAGGCGTCCGGCGTCTTCGAGTACCTGGCGCAGCACGCTGCCATCGCTGGCCGCGTGATCCGGTTTGACGGCGTCTTGCATCCTCGGCTGCCTGTGGTGATTCCTCAGCTGCATAGCGGCCTGCCCTCGGCAAAATTCAGCGCGTCTCTGGCGATCTGCGACGCCGGTCTCGGTGACACGCCGGCCCGCGCGACCCGTGTCCATGATCTGTCCGCGACGCCGCCCGCTCAGGCGCCGCTGACGCGCAGCGAGCGCACGGTCAGCTCGCCGCGGTCGATCCGCAGGGTCAGCCACGGGTAGGGGTCGCGGAACGCGCGGTCGCTTACCTGAAGCAGCGTCTCGCCGTCGAGCGCGACGCTGACGGTGCCGTCGCTGCGCTGCTGCCAGCGCAGGTCGTGCAGGGCGCCGTCGTCGATCGGCCGGGCCAGCGCGTGGCTGTCGACGACCGCGCCGTTGCCGCGGCGGATGCGCTGCAGCTCGATGCCGCCGCGCGCGCCGCCGGCGACGTGCAGCCGGTAGCCGTAGCGCCCGGCCTCGCTCTGCAGCAGCGCGATCGCGAAGTCGCTGTCGCTGCCGGCGCGAAACGCAATGTCGAGCGCGAACGCGTTGCCGGCGCCGGCCTCGACCCGGATCTCGGCCGGGCCGCCGGCGCTGGCGGGCGGATCGGCGGCGGGGCTGTCGGCCGGTGCCTGCGACGGGCCGAGTGCCTGGTCGAGCAGCGCGCCGACGATCAGCCCGCTGAGCGCCTCGGTCGCCGACTGCGGCGGCGCGTCGCCGGTCGCGGTCGGCGTCGTGCCGACGGCCGTTGCGGTGCCGACCAGCCCCTGCCCGCGGACGACGCGGAAATCGCCGCTGAGCACCTGCCAACTCGGGTTGCGGCTGTAGTCGCCGTCGCGGAAATCCTCGTACAGCAGGTCGTGCGGCGGCGGCTGGTCGTGCTTGGCCAGCAGGTCCTCGAGGGCGCGCTGCAGCCAGCGGTCGGCGGCGCGTTCCTGGCGCGATTTCTCGACGATGCCGCGCAGCTCGTCGAGCAGCTGCGCCTGGTCGGCCGCGATCGCGGCCGGGGCGGCGAGTGCGAGACCGATCAGCACGGCCGACAGGGTGTGTCTGGGCATCCGGTGTTCCTGGTTGACGACGTCGGCGAACGGTCGCCCGAGTATAGGCGAGCCCGCGGCGCGGGGGCCAAGGGTCGTGTCCGGCCACTCACCCGCCGCCCAGGACGCCAGCCGCGCGCCGACGCGAGACGCGTTCGTCGGCCGCCGACGGCGCCAGGCGCGGCAGACGCGACGCCGCCGTGGCGCCTGGCCGGGGTCGCCTTTCGGTGATGCCTCAAGCACTTACGCGGGTACTGCGCGCGCTCGGGTCGGCGACCACCGGCATCCGCGCGCGCGACCCAGCCCGTTGGTCGCGGCGACGTCGAGCGATCGGCCATCGGCGGCCCGGGACACCGGCGCCCTATTCCGCCAACAGCGCGTGGATTTGTTCCTCGATGCGCTGCGCGCGGGCGTCGCCTTCGTGGGTCTCGCCGACGAACCGCTCGCGGATCACGCCGTGCTTGTCGACCAGGTAGAACGCCGGCCAGTAGCGGTTGCGCAGCGCGCGCCAGTACGCGAAGTCGTTGTCCATCATGATCGGGTGGTGGAGCCCGAACTCGGCGATCTTGGCCTTGACATTGGCCGGGTCGCGCTCGCGGTCGAACTCCGGGCTGTGGATGCCAACGACCGCGAAGTTCCGGTCCGCGAGGCGTTTCTCCAGCGCCGTCAACCACGGGAACGAGCGGTAGCAGTTCCAGCAGTCGTAGGTCCAGACGTCGACCAGCACGACCTTGCCGCGCAGGTCGGCGACCTCGAGCGGTGCGCTGTTGAACCATTCCCCGGGCCTGTCGTTGGTGAACTCGGGCAGCGGGCGCGGCTGGAACGCCAGTGCCGGGACGCTGGCGAGGATGCCGAGCAGTACCAGGCAGGCGGGCAGCAGGCGGGATCTTGGGGTCATGCAGCGGGCCTCCGTCGTGTCTCCAGGAGACCGTGCGGCGGGCGGGCAGATTTCACGGTCGCCGTGGGTCCGCGCGCGGCGGCGATCGATGACGCGGCCGGCGCCGCAGTCAGCGATCCCGCGGACTGGTAGCCGGCCCGGGTCCCCGGCACGCCCGTGCGCCGCCGCGGTGGCCACCGGCACCGTCGGCGAGCGGTTTCGGCCAGACCGGTGGTCGTTGTCGCGGCAGCCAAGGGCTGCATGCGCCGGCGTGACCGGCACACTGTTGAGACCGCTGGACCACGACCCCCGCTCCGGTTCCGCCCCCGCCCCCGACCTCTGCCCTCTGCCCTCTGCCCTAGACCCTCGGCCCTGGCCCCCGGCCCCGCGAGCGCCCAGCGGCCCTGCGCCCTCTGCCCTCTGCCCTTCCCCACGGCCCGTGGCCCGTGGCCCGCCGGACCCCGTTCGACTAAAATAAGCGGCTGTTTTCACGAGGCCTTTCCGGGCAGCACGCAGATGTTTCACAGCGAAAGCTACGACGTCATCGTCGTCGGTGGCGGTCATGCCGGCAGCGAGGCCGCGCTGGCGGCCGCGCGCATCGGCGTGCGCACCCTGCTGCTGACCCACAGCATCGAGACGCTCGGCGCGATGAGCTGCAACCCGGCGATCGGTGGCATCGGCAAGGGCCACCTGGTGCGCGAGGTCGATGCGCTCGGCGGCCTGATGGCGCGCGCCGCCGACCGGGGCGGCATCCAGTTCCGCACGCTGAACTCGCGCAAGGGCCCGGCGGTGCGCGCGACCCGTGCCCAGGCCGACCGCGCGCTGTACCGCGCCGCGGTGCGCGAGGCATTGCAGGCCGAGCCGAATCTCGACCTGTTCCAGCAGGCGGTCGACGACCTGGTCGTCGAGCACGGCCGGGTGACCGGCGTGGTTACGCAGATGGGCCTGAAGTTCCACGCCCGCGCGGTCGTGCTGACGGTCGGCACCTTCCTCGGCGGACGCATCCACATCGGCCTCGAGAACTACCAGGGCGGGCGCGCCGGCGATCCGCCGAGCAATGCGCTGGCCGAGCGTCTGCGCGCGCTGCCGTTCAACGTCGAGCGCCTGAAGACCGGCACACCGCCGCGCATCGACCGGCGCACGATCGACTTCGCGGTGCTCGACGTGCAACCCGGCGATGACCCGGAACCGGTGTTCTCGTTCATGGGCCGGCGCGCGCAGCACCCCGAGCAGGTGCCGTGTCACATCACGCGCACCAATGCGCAGACCCACGACATCATCCGCGGCGGCATGTCGCGCTCGCCGATGTACACCGGCGTCATCGAGGGCGTCGGGCCGCGCTACTGCCCGTCGATCGAGGACAAGGTCGTGCGCTTCGCCGACAAGGACTCGCACCAGATCTTCATCGAGCCCGAGGGCCTGAGCAGCCACGAGGTCTACCCCAACGGCATCTCGACGTCGCTGCCGTTCGACGTGCAGTGGCAGCTGGTGCGCTCGATGCGCGGCTTCGCGGACGCGCGCATCACCCGTCCCGGCTACGCGATCGAGTACGACTTCTTCGACCCGCGCGACCTGCGGCCGACGCTCGAGACCAAGCACCTCGACGGGCTGTTCTTCGCCGGCCAGATCAACGGCACGACCGGCTACGAGGAGGCCGCCGCGCAGGGCCTGCTGGCCGGCACCAATGCCGCGCTGCAGGTGCAGGACAGAGACGGCTGGTCGCCGCGCCGCGACGAGGCCTACCTCGGCGTGCTGGTCGACGACCTGATCACGCGCGGCACCCAGGAGCCGTACCGTATGTTCACGTCGCGCGCCGAGTACCGGCTGATGCTGCGCGAGGACAATGCCGACCTGCGCCTGACGGAAAGGGGCCGCGAGCTCGGCCTGGTAGGCGACCCGCAGTGGGCCTTCTTCGAGCGCAAGCGCGAGGCGATCGCGCGCGAGCAGCAGCGCCTGCGCGACACGCTGGTGCGCCCCGGCCAGCTCGACGATGAAACCAGCCGCGACCTGTTCGGTGACGTGTTGCGCAAGGAGACCCGTGCGCTCGACCTGGTCACCCGGCCCGAGGCCGATTACCCGAAGGTCACGTCGCTCGCCACGGTCGGTGCGGCCGACATCGCTGCCGACATCGCCGACCAGGTCATCGAGCAGGTCGAGATCCAGGCCAAGTACGCCGGCTACATCGAGCGCCAGCGCGACGAGGTCGAGCGTGCGCGCCGCGCCGAGGCGGTCCGCCTGCCCGGCGATCTCGACTACGCCAACGTCAAGGGCCTGTCGGCCGAGGTCAGCGAGAAGCTGGCGCGGCATCGCCCGGCGACGCTCGGCCAGGCCGGGCGCATCCCCGGCGTCACGCCGGCCGCGGTGTCGCTGCTGCTGATCCATCTGAAGAAGAAGTCGGCCTGAGCCGGCGCCCCACGGCGACGCCGAGCCGGCCGCCACCCGCGCGCCGTACATAAGGTGTGCCGGACCGACGCTTGACTAGCGGCGCCGATCCGGCCTGTCGGGCCGGTCTGCCAGGGTGCGTGAGACCGGCCGCGCCGCGCGCTGTCGACCCGCTGCTGCCGCGTCGGTCGACCGCGTGCCCGCCGCGACGAGCTGGCCGCAGACCACACCGCTCCCGCCCGGGTCGGAAACCGGCGACGCCGCCTGCGCGACGACGACCCCGGGTCGCGCGGCCAGGCCGTCCCCCGAAACCGGAAACGCCGGACCCCACAGCCGGTACGCGGCGGGGGCGGGGGCGCGCGCGGTGGGAAGGGTCTCGGTCTCCGACGGCGTCGCTGGCGGGCCGGGTATCGGCGCTGTCGGCACCCGCCGGCTTGGGCATCGCGTCCCGTGCAATTCCTGCGCCGGGGTTGGTATGGTTCGCGCATGGTTACTTCCGCCTCCGGTCCGCGTGGGCGCGACCGCCCATCCGGCGTGCGCGCCGCCTGGCACAGACGCAGTCTGGCGGCCCAGTTCGTCATCACCGGTTCCGTCGTGCTGCTCGTGGGTATGGCGATCATGGGCTTCTGGGTCACCCAGCGGATCGAGGACGACGTGGTTCGCAACACCGCGGCATCGACGGCGCTGTACATGGAGAGCTTCGTCGCCCCACTGGTCCAGGAGCTGGCGCGCTCCGACCGGGTCGGGCCGGAGATCCAGGGGCAGCTCGACAGGGTGATCCAGAGCGATGTGCTGGGCCGGCGGATCGTCTCGTTCAAGATCTGGCAGCCGGGTGGCTACATCGCCTACAGCTCGCGCCCGGAGATCATAGGAAAAAGCTTCCCGACGACCGACAACCTGCGCCGCGCCTGGCAAGGCGAGGTGACAGCCGAATTCGATACCCTGGCCGATGAGGAGGACGCCCTGGAACGGGCCCAGGGCCTGCCGCTGCTGGAGATGTACAGCCCGATCAGGGAACAGCACACGGGCAAGATCATCGCCGTCGCCGAGTTCTACGAGACCGCCGAGGCACTGCGCAGCAACCTGTTCGCGGCCAATCTGCAGACCTGGGCCGTCGTCGCAACGGTGACGCTATCGATGCTCGGCGCGCTGTTCGGCATTGTGTACCGCGGCAGCAAGACCATCGACCGGCAGCGCGCCAGCCTCGAGCGGCGGGTGGCCGAGCTGGTCCGGCTGCTGGCGCAGAACGAGGAACTACGCGGCAGGCTGCAGAACGCATCGCGCCGTACGACCGAGATCAACGAGAGCTACCTGCGAAGGATCAGCGCCGACCTGCACGACGGGCCCGCCCAGCTGCTGTCGCTCGCGTTGCTGCGTATCGATGCGCTGAAGCCGCTGCTGCCCGAGGTCACAGACGACGGCGGCAGCCGGTCCGACATGGAGATCGTGCGCAGCTCGCTGGGCGATGCCATCGCCGAGATCCGCCAGATCTGCAACGGCCTGGCGCTGCCCGAGCTGGATCGACTGACGCTCGCCGAGATGCTCGGCAACGTGATCAGCTCGCACGAGCGGCGGACCGCGACAGCGGTGGAGCTGGAGGTCGGATCGACGCCCGACAGGCTGACCAGGGCGATCAAGATCTGCGTCTACCGCTTCGTGCAGGAGGCCTTGAGCAACGCCTTTCGCCATGCCGGCGGCGTCGGGCAGAAGGTGGTCTGCCACTATGCGGACAAGGTCCTGGAGGTCGAGGTACGGGACGCCGGCCCCGGCATCGAATCGGTAGCGACCGACTCGGCCTCCGGGCTCGGCCTGCCGGGCCTGCGTGACCGGATCGAGAGCATCGGCGGCGAGCTGCAGATCCACAGTAACGCCGGTCAGGGAACGCGCTTGATCATGCGATGTATCATCGATGGCGATGGAAAACGGACTGACCAATAAGATCAGCGTGGTGCTGGCCGACGACCACCCGCTGTTTCGCGAGGGCGTCGCGCGCACGCTGATGGCAGAGCCCGGCCTCGAGATCGTCGGCGAGGCGACCGACGCGGACGAGGCGGTCAAGCTGGCGGCCGACCTGCTGCCGGACATCATCATGCTCGACATCAGCATGCCCGGGAGCGGCCTGGTCGCGGCCAAGCGGATCGCGAGCATCTGCCCGGTCGTCAAGATCATCATGCTGACCGCGTCCGAACACGACGACGATGTCACATCGGCGCTGCAGGCCGGCGCCCGCGGTTACATCCTCAAGGGCATCGGCGGCGAAGAGCTGATCGCGATCGTCAACGCGGTCCACCAGGGCGGGTCCTATGTCCCGCCGGACCTCGCGGCGCGCCTGCTGACCGGGGCGCGCAGCGGAGCCGGAGAAGGCGTGCAGCGCGACCCGCTGTCCGAACTCACGGCGCGCGAGGAACAGATCCTCAAGGGGGTCGCGCGCGGCCTCAGCAACAAGGAGATCGGCCGCGAACTGGAGCTGCAGGAAAAGACCGTCAAGCACTACATGACCAACATCCTGCAGAAGCTCCAGGTCCGGAACCGCGTCGAGGCCGCGCTGGTGGCGAAAGAGCACCTGCCCTCGGCGGATTAGCCGCTGCATTTGCGGCGGCCGGCAGGTCGCCGGCCCGACCCTTGGGCGCGGGTCGGCAGCGGGTCCGCGCGCCAGCTGGCACCGCACCCCGCGTCGTCACCGCATCGGCCCTGCCGAAGGCCGCTCTTCGTAGTCTCACAGCGACAATAGTTCCGTCGTAACCGGCGCTTGCCGGCTTTTTTTCGAAACTGTGACGCCGGTCGCAGATCGGGAGATCGGCCTTCAGACCTTGGTCCAAAGGCCACTCAGACCACATACCGAAAACTCGAAAGGCGTTGGTCCATTAACCAATGCAGCTGCGATTGCCATAATTCTGTCACACAAGGGTCATCCTTGAGCATGGCCCCCCCGGCGCGGCCCACGAGTCGCGCAGCCGAGATCAAGCAGCCGAGAAACGAGACCATGAGTAATCAGCAGAGCGTCAAAAAAGGGCCGGTGTCCATCGAGCAGATCGCCGAGATGGGCGAGATGGCGCTGTTCCCGCAACGTGGGTCGAACGTCCCCCAAGACGCGTCCGAAGGGTCCCGCCCGGCGGCCGCCGAAAAAGCGGCCGCGCGCAAGAAGAAGACCAAGGTCAAGAAGGAGCTGGGCAGCTCGCGCGGTATCGAGACCATGTTCCGCACCGCCTACCGGGCGCAGCTCGACCTGACCGCGCTGGCGGCGACCAAGGCCAACATCATGATCTCCCTGAACGGACTGATCCTGTCCGTGCTGACGCTCTCCGGCCCCTTCGTGCTGGTCGCGGAGCCGATGTTCACGGCGCCGATCGCGGTGTTCCTCGCGACCTGCCTGACCTCGATCATCTTCGCGGTGCTGGCGGCGCAGCCGAAGTTCGCCAAGAGCCGCTGCACCCTCGATCAATTCAAGCGGGACGAGGCCAACATCCTGGTCTTCGAACACTTCTCGTCGCTCGACATCGCCGAGCACACCAAGGTCATGACCGGTCTGTTGCGCAACAACACGCGCATCTACAAGAACATGTCGCGCCAGCTCTACCTGCTGGGCATCGACGCGCACCGCAAGTTCCGCCTACTGAAGTACTCGTACACCGCCTTCCTTGTCGGACTGACGGTCAGTACGCTGATGCTGCTGGCGGTCGGTTTCCTGTACCAGACCCAGGACCTGAACGAGATCATGGGCTCGCTGCAGTCCCGCGCATTCGGCTTGCAGCAGTCGCAGTAGCCCTGTGCGCAGAACCACCCGGGCGTCGTCGCCCGCCATTGCCAGCTCCACGCAGGCCCGGGTCCGTCGCCCGGGCCTGCTGCTGTTGCTGCTGGCGCTGGCCGGTGTCGGAGTCAGCGTCGGCGTAGGCGTCGCCGGCGACACGGGCGGGTTCGAGAAATTTCGCAAGTTCGACGGGATCTACGAGCCTTCCGGCGTGCTACAGCTGCCCGACGGCCGCTTCGTCGTGGTCCAGGACGAGGCGTCGCACCCGCTCGACCTGTTTGCGCTGCAGGCGGACGGCGCGGTCGCCGAGCAGCCGTTGTTCCGTCGCTCGCTGTTCAGCTGGTCGTCGCCGAACCGGGTGCTGAATGCGCTCGAGGACCTGGAGGGCGTTGCGATCGATGCCCAGGGTTTGATCTACGCGGTCACGTCCCACTCGCGCAAGACCAGAGGCAAGCGTGCGAACAGCCGGGAACAGCTCGTACGGTTCGCGCTCGACGGCGGGCAGGTCACCGGTCTCCAGGTGCTGCGCGGACTGCGCAAGCGGATCACCGCGCGCCACCGGCTGCTCAAGGACGCGGCCAAGGTACGCGATGTCAAAGACGACGGCGGCTTCAACATCGAGGGCCTGAGCTTCGACGCCGGCAAGCAGAATCTGCTGCTCGGGCTGCGCAGCCCGCTGGCGGGGTCGAACGCGATCATCGTCGTGTTGAGCAACCCCGACAGCGCGTTCGACGGCGCAGCCAAGCCGCAGGTCTCGGAACGGCTGATCGAGTTGGACCTCGACGGCGGCGGCATACGCGGCATGAGCCACGACCCGCACCTCGGCGGGTTTCTGATCATCAGCGCGAAGCCGGGCAAGGCGTTCAAGCTCTGGCTGTGGAGCGGCGATGCCAAGGATGCGCCGCGGCGGTTGCGCGTCCGCGGCGTCAAGAACCTACGCCAGGCCGAAGGCGTCGCACCAGTGCGGCTGGACGGCCGGCCAGTGGGCATCCTGATCGTCAGCGATGACGGCGACGGCGTGCGCGGGAAACCGGGCCGCTACCTGTTCCTGCGCTACGAACAGCTGTTCAAGAAGAACTAGCACGCGCAGGCAACGGCGGGTTGGATGACGCCCGCGCCCGGTTCGCATTGACGGGATCAA
>JASJCU010000102.1 GCA_030065815.1 Gammaproteobacteria bacterium
ACCTCGTCGGCCAGCGGTACGCTGTCGATCAGTGATGTCGACACCAGCGACAATCCCGTCAGCTATCCGGATGTCGGTGCTACCGCCGGTGACAACGGTTTTGGCACGTTCGAGATCACTGGCAATACCTGGACCTACAACCTCAACAACGGCCACGCGGCGGTGCAGGCACTGGACGCCGGCGAGTCGCTGACCGACACGTACACCTTCACGGCCAGCGACGGCTCGACCCAGCTCGTCACAGTCACGATCAACGGCGCCGAGGATGCGCCGGTGCTTGGCGGTACGACAACGGGTACGGTCGCCGAGGACGGCGCGCTGACGGCCAACGGCACGCTGTCGATCAGCGACGTCGACAGCTCGGACAATCCGATCAGCTTCCCTGACGAGGCCAGTACCCTAGGCGACAACGGCTACGGCAGCTTCGCGCTGACCGGTGGCACCTGGACCTACACGCTGAACAACGGCCACGCTACGGTGCAGGCACTGGACGCCGGCGAGAGCTTGAGCGATACGCATACCTTCACGGCATCGGACGGCTCGACCCAGGCCGTCACGGTCACGATCAACGGCGCCGAGGACGCGCCCGTAATCACCGGCACGACGACCGGCACGGTCGCCGAAGACGGTGCGCTGACGGCAAACGGCACGCTGTCCGTCTCGGATACGGACACGTCTGATAATCCCATCAGCTTCGCGGACGAGGCTAGTACCGTCGGTGACAACGGCTACGGCAGCTTCGCGCTGACCGGCGGCACCTGGACCTACACGCTGAACAACGGCCACGCGGCGGTGCAGGCACTGGACGCCGGCGAGAGCCTGAGCGATACACATACCTTCACGGCGTCGGACGGCAGCACGCAGGTCGTCACCGCGACGATCAACGGCGCCGAGGATGCGCCCGTCATCACGGCGACCGCGAGCGGGTCGGTCACTGTAGATGGTGCGCAGACGACCTCGGGCTCGCTGTCGATCAGCGACGCCGATGCATCCGACAACCCGATCGGCTTCGCAGACGTCGCCGTCACGGCCGGTGACAACGGCTACGGCAGCTTCGAACTCAGCGGCGGGACCTGGACCTACACGCTCGATGGTACGCATGCGGCCGTGCAGGCGCTGGGCGGGGATCAGTCGTTGACCGACAGCCATACCTTCATCGCCTCCGACGGCTCGACGCAACTGGTGACGGTGACCATCAACGGTGTCGATCAGGTCGTCGGTGACCCGGTCACGCCGCCGTGGCCGGATCCGCCGAACGACGACGACGAAGAGGGCGAGCCGCCCGTGCCGCCGGATGTCGATGATGATCCGCCGGACGACCAGCCGGATCCCGTCCCCCCGGTCGACGAAGACCCTGACGGCGATGGGACCGGCGAACCGCCGCGCGAAGACGACAACGACGGTGTCATCACTTTCCCGTCCGCCACGCCGATGCCGGCCCATCAGCCGCTGCCGAGCGACGAGGTCCTGCTCAGCGTGCTCGGTGATCGCGACAACAACCAATCGCAGGCGGCATCGACCAAGCCGTCTGTCGAGCAGGCCCGCACGTTCGTGCAGGAGCTCAAGGCGATCTGGACCGAGCAACCGGAGCTGGCGCCGCCGGCATTGCAGAACGTCACGCAGAGCGAGGCGTTCTGGATCGATGTCGACGAAATGCTTAACGATTTCGATGAAGATGCCGAAAAACAGCAGAGGCTGGAGAAGATTGGCGCCGAGGCGGCCGCCGGGGTGGGGGTGAGCCTGACGGCGGGTTTCGTCAGCTGGGCGCTGCGCGCCGGTTCGATGGCGGCCAGTTTCCTGGCGGCGATGCCGACCTGGCGCTCGTTCGACCCGATGCCGGTGCTGGCGGCCGACGATGAGAAGAAGCGCCGGACCGTCGGCGATGCGGCCGATGACGATGACGACGCAGAGGAGCAGGATGATGCCAAGGTCGATCGCATGTTCGATCGCTGAAACGTGCCACCCGGCCGTTCGGGGAGGCACGCGTGACTAGCCTGTCGCCCATCGTCCGCCTCTCGGTTGGCCTGATCCTGCTCACGGTCAGCCTACTGCTGATCGGCGACCTGTTGGGGTTGGCGCCGAACCAGCATCGTGCCGAGCACAAGGCGCGCAAGGTCATCGCCGAGGCGCTCGCCGTACAGGTCTCGGCCGACATCTCTGCCGGCCGCGTCGGACCGGTCGTCGAGATCGTGGAGGCGTTGCACGAGCGAAACGACGATGTGCTGTCGGTGGCGCTGCGCCGCAACGACGGCCGCTTGGTCGCGTCGGCCGGTGACCACGTCAAGCACTGGGATCCAAGCGTCGGCGAGCGCTCGACGTCGTCGCATGTGCAGGTGCCGATTCACGGCGAGACCGGGCCATGGGGACGCGTCGAGGTCAGCTTCCAGAAGCTGGAGGGCCTGTGGGCGTCGTTGTTCAAGGGTGGTTCGATCGCGACGGTGATCCTGTTCGTCGCGCTCACCGGGTTCGCCGCGTACTGGCTGTTCCTCAAACGTGCGCTCAATGAGCTGGACCCGAGCGCCGTGGTCCCGGACCGGGTGCGCACGGCGCTCGATGCGCTCTCCGAAGGGTTGGTCATCCTCGACCGCAGTGGTCGTATGGTGCTGATCAATGCGTCGTTCGAACGGATCTTGAGCGAATCGCGTGAGGCGTTGATCGGCAGCACGCTGTCGGCGATGCGTTGGGAGGACGAGTATCACGTCGCCATCGACAACGACGACTCCTTGCCCTGGCATCGGTTGCTCGACAGCGGTGAGGTGCCGAAGGCAAGTCAGCTCGGCCTGCAGACCAAGACCAGGCAACGGCTGACCTTCGGTATCAACTGCTCGCCGGTCATGGCACCGGACGGCAGGTTGCGCGGCGTCGTCGTCACGTTCGACGATCTGACTGAAATGGAACACAAGAACACTGAGCTGGAACGGGCGCTGGAACGCCTGGAACAGAGCCAGCGCGAGATCACGCGTCAGAACCAGGAGCTGCACGTGCTCGCGACGCGCGACCCGCTGACCGGGGTCTTGAACCGGCGCTCGTTGTTCGACGGCATGGCAACGCTGATTCGCGAATGTGCCGAGGCCGGTGAGCCAATCAGCGTCATCATGGTCGATATCGACCATTTCAAATCGATCAACGACCGCTTCGGCCATGCCACCGGGGACAAGGTCATCAAGCTGTTGGCCGACATCCTGACCCAGGGCGTGCGCGCTCACGACCTGGTCGGGCGCTACGGCGGCGAGGAGTTCTGCATCGTGCTGCCCGGCGTCGACGAGGCCGGCGCGGCCGAGGTCGCCGAGAAGACGCGCGTCGTCGTACATGACGGCAAGAGTGCCAAGTTCACGAGCGCGATCCGCATTTCGGCGAGCTTCGGTGTGGCCGACATCGGTGACGCCGATCTTCATCCGGGTGCGTTGATCGACCTTGCCGACAAGGCGCTCTACGATGCCAAGGAGTCGGGGCGTAACCGGGTCAGGTGCTGGTCGCAGATCGCCAGCGATGATCACGTCGTCATTGCCAGTCCGGCGCCGGGCGACGATACAGTGGGCGAAGCCAGCGACGACGCCGCGCCGCAGGTTGCGCCGCGGATCGATCCGACACTGGTCAAGGAGAACGAGAAACTGCGCAACCGGATCGGCGAGCTGGAGGCCCTGCTCGGCAAGCAGATCGGCAAGAAGTTCGAGGGCTATGACGATGCCACGGGGTTGCCGAGCCGGGTCGTGCTCGTCGACCGGATCGGCCAGGCGATCGAGCGCTGTCGCCGCGTCAGCAGCCGCATGGCGCTGCTGTCGCTGGACGTCGACGCGATCAAGCTGGTGCGCACCACGCAGGGGACGCGCGCCGCCGACAAGCTGCTGAGGATAGCCAGCGCGCGTCTGCGCAAGGCCGTGCGCTCGGTCGACACCGTGGCGGTGCCGGCCATGGAGGATTTCGCCGTCAGCATCTCGGCCATGGGCAATGGCGAGTTCGTGCTGCTGCTGACCGACATGGCGAAGGCGGAGTCCACGACCTGGGTGGTGCAGCGCATCTTCAGCCTGTTCGAGGGCATCATCGATGTCGATGGCCACGAGATCCTGCTCGATGCGAGCATCGGGATCAGCATATTCCCCAACGATGCCGATTCGCCGGACGAGCTGTTGGCCAACTCCGCGACGGCACTGCGCGAGGCCAAGCTCGAGCAGAAGCGGCAGGCCTGCCTGTATTTCAGCAAGACCATGAACGAGCGGTCGCGCCAGCAGCTGCAGATGCAATCGCAGCTGTCGCTGGCCCTCGAGCGCGATGAGCTGTTTCTCGAGTACCAGCCGAGCGTCGGCATGCGCGATGGCAAGATCGTCGGTCTCGAGGCCCTGATTCGCTGGCGGCACCCCGAGCGTGGTCTGGTACGCCCGGATACCTTCATACCGGTCGCCGAGCACGCCGGCCTGATCGACCAGATCGGCGACTGGGTCATCGACACGGCCGTCAACCAGCTCAAGCAATGGAACGACATGGGCTGCGACGATATCGCGATGTCGATCAACTTCTCGGCGCTGCAGTTCCGTCGCGCGGATCTGGTCGAGCGCGTCATCGCGAAAGTGAAGGCGATCGGGGTGGCCCCGTCGTCTATCATCATCGAGATCACCGAGAGTACGCTGATTCGCAACCTCGACACCGCGGTCGACATGGTCACCGATCTCAGCGAGGCCGGCTTCCGAATCGCGCTCGACGACTTCGGGACCGGCTATTCGTCGTTGAGCTACCTGCAACGGTTCCCGATCGATATCGTCAAGATCGACCGCTCGTTCCTGCGCGACTTCCCGACCCAGGCGCACGATACCGAGATCGTGTCGGCGATCGTCGCGATCGCCCACAACCTAGGCAAGCGCGTCGTCGCCGAGGGTGTCGAGACCGAACGGCAGTTCGCCGTACTCAAGAACCTGCATTGCGACGAGATCCAGGGCTTCCTGTTCAGCAAGCCGCTGTCGCGTGAGAGTGCGTCCGCACTGCTGCTGAACCCGAGCAAGATCCGGCGGACGCTGCGCGCGATCCCGGCACACGGGCAAGCCGAAGCGCATGCGCCGGTGCCGCTGGATGTGATCAGCAGCGAGTCGCCGCGAGGTTTCGCCGCGACCAAGTGACCGCCGGCATACGGGGCCGGCCGAGCGAACAGCGCTGGCCGGGTGCGGGGCCGTGGCGGCCTGCCGAACGCCGGCGGATGCGGCGCAGCCAGCCGGGACCCCGCGCACAACCCAGGGTGCGACGTGCCACGGCTTTGCGGGCCGTCGCCGCTGGCAGTACCGACGAGAGGTACCCGCGTGATTGGCCGTGGCGCCGATCACGACCTCGACGGCGCCTTCCTCGCCGGTCCGGACACCAAGTCCCCCGCGCCGACCCACGCGTCCGCACGGTTTGCCCCGGACCGGGGTTTGCGGGAGGCGCCGACGGACGCGCTGCCTGCCCGCGCCCGGCCGGCAGCGAATGCCTGTACGGCGCGGGTTTCACCAGGCGCGGGATCACGGCGGCGATGAGTGCTCGGGTGGTGCGCATCCCGGTCTGCGGGGGTGTCTTCAGGTGCCTGCTCGCCGACCGGGTCGGGACCGCTTGCCGCGCCGGTAAACCGCTCCCGACGGCCGCGGTCGAGCCGTCGGATTTTGTCGTCGAAGCGGTCGATGGCCGGTTACCCGCGGGCTACGGGAGCATCCCAGGCGTGCGCTTGGTAGACCTCCGCGAGCGATTTCAGGGGTTCCACGGTGTCGGCGGAGACGTCCAGCGCGTTGTCGATCGCTGCTGAGAGCATGATATCGGCGGGTTTATGGGCGGGTCAGGGCGGGGCGGCGCTTTTTTCTTTCCCGAGCACGCCAGTCGGTTAAACTAGGGCCCCACTGGTGGTCAGACCAGAGCGTCTAACGACAAAAACAAGGCGCCGGACTGTACCGCCATTCGCAGTTTCAGCTCGGAGGCGATCGACAGATCGACCGGCGGCACGCCGTGCCGTCTCACGGTCTCGTGCGCGTCGCCCTCGCACGAACGGAGGTGGTAGTTGCAGACGGGGCAGCAGGGGCATGACGTCGAGGAGTGGCGGGACCGACCGGGCGGGGTCGCGCGATGACCCCCGATCACGCCGCCGGTGATGCGCGTCGGCCGCTGATCAGCGCGGCCCTGTGGGCGCCGTTCCTGCTGATCCTCGCCGCGTGTGGCGGCATCCTTTATTACGGTCTGCAGCTGGCCGCAGCGGAGCGGGCCGCGCTGACGTCGGGTGCGCGCGCGACCGGTCTGTCGGTCGTCAACGAGATCGTCGGCTTCATCGACCGTGAGCACGAGCGCCTCGCGGCGTTCACCGACGAGAAAGGCGACGCGATCCGCAAGATCCTCGCGTACCCCGACGACTGGCCCGAGGTCGAGGCGCTGCAGACCAGTGTCCGGCGCATGTTCCGCGGCGCGCTGGCCTTCAGCGTCACCGGCCCCGACGGCGTACCGTTGTTCGAGGATTTCGATGGACTGATCGGTCCGGTGTGCCGGGCCTCGATGCGCGATGCCCTGAGCGGCGACCGCGACGGCAAGGTGCCCGCCGCGATCCCGCCCATCCATCCCGTCCCCGGTGCCTATCACTTCGACCTGATCACGCCATGGGTGCTCGACAGCGGCGACACCGGCCTGTTCTTCGTCAGCATGTCACCCGATCGGATCGCCGAGCTGATAGCCGCCGCCGAGCGCACCTCGGGCTACCGTATCCTGCTGGTCAATCGTGACGACCCGAGCCTGATCGAGATCGCCAACGCGGGCGCCCGCGACCGGCTCGGCGGTGATTTCCGCGTCGCCCCCGAACTGCTGGTGCCCGGGCATTTCGCCGCCGACCTGCCGGGGACGCACTGGCGCGTGCTGGTACTGCCGGATGCGGCGTCGCTCGACGACGCGCTGGGCCAGATCCAGGTCCGCACCGTCGCGCTGGTGCTCGGCCTGCTGGGGATCAGCGCGGTGCTGCTGTACCTGATCCGCAGCGCCGAGAAACGCAACAGCTCGCTGTTCATGCGCAGCCTGCAGTCGAGCGTCAGCCGCCAGCGTGCGATCCTGCAGTCGATGGTGGACGGCATGGTGACGATCAACGCCGACGGCGAGATCCTGCATGTCAACTCGGCGATCACCCGGCTGTTCGGCTACCAACCCGCCGAGCTGGTCGGCAGCAACGTCCGGGTGCTGATGCCGGATCCCCACCGCAGCAACCATGACGACTACATGAATCACTATCTGACGACCGGCGAGAGCCGCATCCTCGGCACCGGGCGGGAGGTCATGGCGCAGCGCAAGGACGGCAGCCAGTTCCCGATCCTGCTGACCCTCGGCGAGTCGGTCGAGGGCGACGAGCACATCTTCGTCGGCATCCTGCACGACATGACCGCCTACAAGGAGGCACAGAACAAGCTGGCCGCGCAGGCGATGAAGATCGAGCGTTCCAGGCAGGAGCTCGACGAGATCAGCCAGATAGCCGCCAACGACCTGCAGCTGCCGCTGCAGCGCATCGCAACGCTCGGCGAGATGCTCAGTTCGGACTCGGCTGAGGGGCTCGGTGGCGACGAACGCGCGCAGCTCAAACACCTCGGCGAAGAGGCGCGCGACATGAGCGAGCTGGTCAAGGGAATCGCCGACTACACACGCGCCGACGAACGAAGCGCGGCCGAACCCGTCGACCTCGTCGAGCTGCTCGCGACGGTGCGCAACGATCTCGCGGCACGCATCGAGGCCAGTGCGGCGACCTTCGATATCGTCGGCAGCGGCCGGGTGCTCGGCGACGCGACGCAGGTACGCCAGCTGCTATGGAACCTGGTCGACAATGCGCTGAAGTTCAGCGATCCCGCGCGGCCGCCGGTCGTGACCGTCGCGATCGACGATAGCACCGAAGGCCAGGTCACGGTACGCGTGCGTGACAACGGCATCGGCATCCCGGAGGGCGAAATCGATGCCGTGTTCGAGGCGTTCAAACGCCTGCATCCGCGCGAACGCTACCCGGGCATGGGGCTCGGCCTGTCGTTCTGCCGCAAGATCGCCGACGGGCTCGGCGGCGAGATCGCGGCGACCAGCCGGGTCGGCGAGGGCAGTGAGTTCCGCGTCACGCTGCCGCGCGCCGACTGACGCGGTTCGCGTCAGGTGGATCGGCGCAGCCAGACCGCCTGTCGCACGAGCACTCGGGAGCCGGCGGCTGTCGCGGCCATTGAGGCGCCGGCTGGGAGCGAGAGCCATGGCTTGAGCGAAAGCCGGGCCACAGCGAGCGAGAGATCGCAGGAACCCGAATCGGACAGCGCCGGGTACGAACCGCAACGTCCGGTATTACTCCGAAGCTGGCGGAAACCACCGCAACATCAGATACGTGCAGGGTTGGCGCCGTTCGGCTCCCGCACCATGCAGGCTAGTCGACCAGTCCGATCGCGCGGTCCCAGTGTGGCCGGTCGCCGAAGCGCTCGGCGAGAAATTCGCTGAGCGCGCGCACCCGCCGCGGCAGCAGGCGTCCGGGCGGATAGACGGCGTGGATGCCGGTCGCAGGGCGTCGGAAGGGGTCGAGCAGGCTGACCAGCTCGCCGTTGCGGATGCGCCCGCTGACGATGAAGCTCGGCAGGTTGGCGATGCCCAGCCCGGCGGCCGCCATGTCGGCGATCGCGTCGCCGTTGTTGGCGCGCAGGCGCAGCTGCGGCACGCTCGCGGCAGCGTCGCGGCCGTGTTGCCAGGCCTGTGACGGCGAGACATTGCTGTAATGCAGGCCGACATGGTGGGCCAGGTCGCCGGGCTCGCGCGGTATGCCGTGGCGTTCCAGATAACCGGGACTCGCGCAGGTCACGAAGCGCGCGCTGCCGATGCGCCGGGCCAGCAGCGTCGAGTCGCTCAGCTCACCGATGCGCACGCTCATGTCCAGCCCCTCCTCGACCAGGTTCACCTCACGGTCGTTGAGGTCGAGGTCGACCTCGATCGCCGGGTGGCGGTGCAGGAACTCGGCCAGCGCCGCGGTCAGGTGGTGCAGGCCGAACGACAGCGGACCGGCGAGGCGTATCCGGCCGCGCAGCTCCGCCGTGCTGTCGCCGACCGCCTGCTCGGCTTCGTCGAGTTCGGCGAGGATGCGCACCGCATGCTCGTAGTATTCGCGCCCTGCCGACGTCAGCGACAGCTGGCGCGTCGTGCGCCGCAGCAGCTGCACGCCCAGCGACTGTTCGAGGGCGCTGACGCGCCGACTGACCAGCGATTTGGCGATGTCCAGCCGGGCCGCGGCCTTGCTGAAACTGGCGGTCTCGACGACTGCGGCAAACGCCGCCAATGCTGCGAACTTGTCCATAATTGTTGCATTAAATAGAACAATTATTTCTCAGAATGATGGTTTATGTATGCTGAAGAAACAACCATGCTGTCTCCATCGCGACGGTATCGCGCCGTGGCCCCAACCTGGAGACCGAGACATGCCAACCACGAGACCCATGCACATCCTGCGCATTGACAGCAGCGCCCGCCACGTCGGGTCGGTGTCGCGCGACCTCGGCGACGAGGTCGTACGCCGCCTGCGCGAGCGTGAACCCGGCGCGACCGTGGAACGCCTCGACCTCGCCGACGGTATCGCGCATATCGACGGCGACTGGATCGCGGCCAATTTCACGCCGGGCGAGGAGCGCGATACCGCGGCGCGCGACCGCCTGGCGACCTCGGACGCCTGGGTCGCGTCGCTGCAGGCCGCCGATGCCGTCGTCGTGACGGCGCCGATCTACAACTTCTCGGTGCCATCGACGCTGCGGGCGTGGATCGACCATGTCTGCCGTGCCGGCCTGACGTTCCGTTACAGCGAAGACGGCCCGCAGGGGCTGCTCGACGATCGTCCGGTCTATCTGGCCATGGCGTCGGGCGGCGTGCCGTTCGGCAGCGACGTCGATTTCGCCAGCGACTACCTGCGGCAGGTGTTTCGTTTCATTGGTATCGACGACGTCCGCCTGGTCGGCGCCGCCGGCGTCGCCCGTGACGCCGCGGCCGCAACGCAGTCGGCCCTCGCCGCGCTCGATGCCTGGTTGCCGGCCAGCCGCGGCCGCGCCGCTTGAGGAGGACAGACATGCATACCCCTGGCAAGAAGATTCCGCCGACAAGGCGCCATGTCACGCGTGTCGTGCGCGGGGCCCCGGCCACCGACGGTGCCGGCGTCGAGCTGACGCGGGTCATCGCGCAGCCCGCACTGCCGATGCTCGATCCGTTCCTGCTGCTCGATGCATTCCGCTCGGCCAACGCCGAGGACTACATCGCCGGTTTCCCGGCGCATCCGCATCGCGGTTTCGAGACCGTCACCTACCTGCTGGCGGGGCGGATGCGCCACAGGGACAACGCCGGTCACGAGGGCGTCATCGAGAGCGGCGGCGTGCGGTGGATGACAGCCGGGCGCGGTATCGTGCACTCGGAGATGCCCGAACAGGAGCAGGGCCTGTTGCAGGGGTTCCAGCTGTGGGTGAACCTGCCGGCGGCCAACAAGATGGATCCACCGGCCTACCAGGAACACGGCGCCGCCGAGATCCCGGTCGAGGAGCGCGACGACGGCGTGCGCGTGCGTGTCATCGCCGGCGAGACCGCAACCGGTACCCGGGGTCCGGTCGTGCAAGCGCTGACCGAGCCACTGTACCTGGACGTCGAACTGCCGCCGCGTGCGCGCTTCTTCGAGCGCCTGCCGACGACGCACAATGCCTTCGTCTACACGATCGGTGGCACCCTGGTCGCCGACGGTCGTGACGGCGGCGTGACGCTACGGCGTGACGACCTCGGCGTGCTGTCGCCGGGTGTGCAGTTCGACGCTGCGGCCGGAGACAGCGGTGCGCGCGTGCTGCTCGTGGCCGGGCGGCCGCTCAACGAACCGGTCGCCCGCGGCGGACCCTTCGTCATGAATACCAAGGCCGAGGTCCGCCAGGCCTTCGAGGACTACGAGTCCGGGCGTCTCTGAGACGCCGGCGACGAACGTCGACGCTACAGCGCGGTCTCAGAGTTGTAGCGATGATCTTGTAGCCGTAAGGCCGCCGTCAGGCGGCCTTTTTTTGTCGGCTGCGTTGCGCAGCGGATGCGCATGTTGCTAGCCTGCATATTACATGAGCCGAACGGCGCCAGTCCTGCAGGTATCTGATGTCACGGTGGTCTCCGCCAACTTCTGAGAAATACCGGACGTTGCGGTCTGTACCCGGCACTGTGCTATTCGGGTTCCTGCGGTTTCTCGCTCGCTGCGGCTTGGCTTCCGCTCAAGCCATGGCGATGGCAATGACCTTCGCTCCGAGCCGGCGCCACAACGGCTGCGAAAGCCGCTGGCTCTCCGAATGCTCATGCAGCATGCAGGCTAGTGGCGACAACGAACAGCACGGAGTCATGAACATGAAGATGCAGCAGCTCGCCGCGGCCCTGTACCTGGTCTTCGCCGCAGGCGTCGCGCACGCCGGTGGCGATGCCGATCCACCGCCATCGTTCGAGCCCGATGCCCTGGATCGCGACGCGATCATCGAGCTGGTCAGCGACACGACGACACAGTGCCGCAAAGAGAAGGATGGCAGCCTGTGTGCCAACTATTTCACCGACGACGGCGTGATCAAGCGGCTGATGTACGACGATGGCGCGCGTCGCGACGGCCGTTGGTTCATCGACGACCAGGCACGCCTGTGCATCCTGTGGGACGGCAAGATCAAGCCGCTGTGCTTCCTGATCTTCGCGCAGGACGACGGCAGCTACAATCTGATCAAGAATGACCGCCACATCACGACCATCCTCGGTACCGAGGATGGCAACACCCGGGGCCTGTGATCATCGCTGACGCCGGCGCGGCCGCACCGCATCGACGGCCCGCAGGCGCCGGCGACACTGCCGTCGCGTTCGGGTGCCGTCTACGACAGCGATAAGGAGGCGAGCGTTGTCCGATTCCGACGATAAGCGGTCAGGCATCCGCAGCGCGGCGCGGATCGGCGGTGCCACCGTCGCGTTGATCACGATGGCCGTTGCTTTCACCGGCATGGGCCTGTTCATGTGGAACATGGGCCGCGACATGGGCACGATGACTGCCTCGGTCGTGCAGATGGGCAAAGACGTCAGCGACATGGGCCGCAACATGCGTGGTATGGCCGCGAACATGAACCTGATGGCCGACAGCATGGTGCACGGACAGGCGCGAATGGGTGACGACTTCGCCCGGGTGCGGGTCGGTATGGAGGCGATGACCGGCAATATCGCCGACATGAGCCGGGACATGACGGCGCTGAATCACAACATCGCCGGCATGACCGAACGGATTCACAACATGTCGGTCGACATGCGGCAGATGAACCAGTCGATGGCGGTCATGACCAACGCGATGGGGCACATGGGTAACGACATCAACCGGTTTTCGAATCCCCAGCGCATGATGCCGTTCGTACCGTAGTCTTCGGGTGCGGCGTGCGCTCGGGTGTTGCGGCGCGCCGACCGCTGGTCAGCGCGATACCAAGGTCACCAGGCGCTCGCCGCGGCGCATCCTGATGCGCGTGATCCCGCCGTCGGCCGCTGCGCGTAGCTGCGCGATGGTCTTCACGCGCTGGCGATTGATCTGGAACAGTACGTCGCCCTCGCGCAGGCCGCTGCGCTCGGCATTGCTGCCTTCGACGACCGGCCCGACCGCGATGCCCGGATTACTTCCAAGGTGTGACTCGTCGACGATTTCGCCGAGCAGCGCGCCGTCGAGCTGTTCGCTGATCGACGCGCCGTCGACGAATGCCGCGTAGGGATCGGCAATGACTGCCGACAGGCGACGGCTGCGGCCATCGCGAATCGCCTCGACGGCGACCGCGTCGCCGACCCTGAGTAGCGCCAGCTCGGTGGTCAGGTCGGTCGCGCTGCCTATCCCGACACCGTTGAGGTCGACGATCAGGTCGCCGGCCCTGAGGCCCGCCTGTTCGGCCGCCGAGCCCGGCTCGACCGCGGTGACCACCGCCCCGCGGGTGCCGGACGCGAGCCGTAGCGCGCGTGCGAGGTCCGCGGTCAGATCCTGCACCGAGACCCCGAAAGTACCGCGCAGCACGCCGCCGAACTCGACGATCTGGCGTCGGATCGCCTCGGCCATGTTGATCGGTATCGCGAAGCCGATGCCGACGTTGCCGCCGCTCGGAGCGAGGATCGCCGTGTTGATGCCAACCAGTTCGCCGCGCAGATTGACCAGCGGTCCGCCGGAGTTGCCGGGATTGATCGACGCATCGGTCTGGATGAAGTTCTCGTAACCCTCGATGCCCAGGCCACTGCGGCCGAGGGCGCTGACGATGCCCGAGGTCACGGTCTTGCTGAGCCCGAACGGGTTGCCGATCGCGACGACAAAGTCGCCGACTCGCAGCTCGTTGGAGTCGGCGATCGGCAGTGCGGTCAGGTCTTCGGCCGGGATCTGCAGCACCGCGACGTCGGTCTCCGGGTCGGCGCCGAGCAGGTCGGCGGCCAGCTCGCGCCCGTCGGACAGCGTCACCCGGATCTCGTCGGCCTTGTCGATCACGTGGTGGTTGGTCAGCACGAGGCCGCGCGCCGCATCGACAATGACGCCGGAGCCCAGGCTCTGGTTGCGTTGCCGACGTGACTCGCGCGGCAGCTCGAAGAACCAGCGGAAGAACGGGTCGCGCAGCAGCGGGTGGTCCTCCGTGCGCACGACGCTGATCGTCGAGATGTTGACGACGGCCGGTGTGGCGCGCTCGAGCATGGGTGCCAGGCTGGGCAGCGGCTGGTCGTCGACCATTGCCGGCAGCGCGGCACTGCCCGCCGCAGACGCGACGGTCAGGTAAACGAACAGGGCCAGGCGGCGCAGCATGCTGGGGCGGGTCATGGATCACCGTACGGCCCGGCGGCAGGTCACCGCCGGGCCCGTTGTTGACACCGTCAGGCGGCGACGTCGCCCTCGATGTACTTGTCGTCCTGACCGCGGATCTCGATGCGGCGCGGCTTCATCGCTTCCGGGATCTCGCGAACCAGGTCGATGTGCAGCAGGCCGTCCTTGAGGTCGGCGCCGTCGACGCGGACATAGTCGGCGAGCTGGTAGCTGCGCTGGAAGCTGCGCTTGGCGATGCCGCGATGCAGATACTTGCGATCGGCGATGTCGTCGCCTTTCTTACCGGTCACGGTCAGCACGTTCTGTTTGACCTCGATATCGAGGTCGTCGGCGGTGAAGCCGGCGACGGCCAGCGAGATCCGGTAGGCGTCCTCGCCGGTCAGTTCGATGTTGTAGGGCGGGTAGCCGCCGGCGTCGGCACGGTTGGCCGTCTCGAGCGCGTCGGCCAGCCGGTCAAACCCGATGGCGGTCCGGAAAAGCGGCGAAAAATCAAAGGCATTCATGAACTTGTCCTCTCTAAAGCAAGCAACAATTCAAAGCATGGGCGTCGTGTTGGACCGCCCGTCTGCGGGCCCGTCAGGCGCCCGCATCGCAGAGGTAGGGGCGCAGCCGCGGATTTCAAGTGGGCCCGGGGCGAACGCGGTTCCTCAGCCGCCCAGGCGGCGCACCGCGGCCTTCTCCAGCTCGACGAGGAACAGCACGCTCGACCCGACCGCGATGATCGACAGCCAGGTCGCGGCGTCCAGCGGCGCCGTGCCGAACAGCGTGTGCATCACCGGCAGGTAGGTGAACAGCAGCTGGAACACGATCAGCACGACGACGGCGACGATGACGTAACGGTTACCGAACAGGCCGCTGCGGCTGAGCACCGGCGCGACGATGAAGCGCGAGTTGAACAGGTAGAAGATCTCGAACACGACCAGCGTATTCACGGCAACGGTGCGCGCGTGCTCGATGCCGTTGCCGGCAGCGAGGTCGTTGATGAACAGGCCAAAAGTGCCGACGACCAGGATCAGCGACACGAACAGGATGCGCCAGACGAACAGCCGGGTCAGGACCGGTTCGCGCGGGTCGCGCGGCCTGCGCTGCATGATGCCGGCCTCCGGTGGCTCGAAGGCCAGGGCCAGGGCCAGCGTCGCGGCGGTGATCATATTGACCCAGAGGATCTGCGCCGGGGTCAACGGAAAGTGTTCGAAGCCGAGCACGATCGCGGCCAGCATCACCAGGGCTTCGCCGCCGTTGGTCGGCAGGATGAACAGGATCGCCTTGCGCAGGTTGTCGTAGATGTTGCGCCCTTCGCGCACGGCGTTGACGATGGTGCTGAAGTCGTCGTCGGTCAGCACCATCTCGGCCGAGTCCTTGGCCACCTCGGTGCCGCTGCGGCCCATCGCGATGCCGACGTCGGCGCGCCGCAGCGCCGGCGCGTCGTTGACGCCGTCGCCGGTCATCGCGACGATGCGGCCGCGTGCCTGCATCAGCTCGACGAGGCGCAGCTTGTGCTCCGGCGAGACCCGCGCGTAGACGTCGATGTCATCGACCTGCTCGGACAGCGTGCGGTCGTCGCACGTGAGCAGGTCCTCGCCGGTCAGTACGCGGTCGGTGTTCTCGAGACCGACCTGACCGGCGATCGCGGCGGCCGTCACGCGGTGGTCGCCGGTGATCATCTTGACCCGGATACCGGCCTCGCGCGCCGTCGCGACGGCGTCGATCGCCGCCGGTCGCGGCGGATCGATCAGGGCGCACAGGCCGAGCAGGACCAGGTCGTCGTCGACCTCGGCAAACGTCAGCTCGATGGTATGCGGCGGCAGCGTACGCGCCGCTAGCGCGATCACCCGGTAGCCCTCGGTGCCCAGCGACTCGACGCGTCTCTCCCAGGTGGCCGCCTGCAGCGCGCGGTCGCCGTCCGGCTCGCGCTGCAGCCGGCAGCGCCTGAGCAGCTGCTCGGGGGCGCCCTTGACGATCACGAAGGTGTCGCCGTCGTGGCTGTG
>JASJCU010000103.1 GCA_030065815.1 Gammaproteobacteria bacterium
CTCGGGTCGTCGCCGGTAGATCGACGGCGGACAGTGTGATGCGGGCGGCGGGCATGGCGGTTTCCTCGGGTAGCGATTGGATTGCGTTCAGCCTAGGCCTGGTTTATCGTTCGTACAATCGATATATTTTTGACAATTCGTTCGTAATAAGCGAATAAATATGGGCGCCAATCTGAGCTCGGAACTGCTCCGCACCTTCGTCACCGTCGTCGACGTCGACGGTTTCAATCGCGCCGCCGAACGCCTGCACAAGACGCCGTCGACGGTCAGCCAGCAGATCCAGCGCCTCGAGGCCGAACTCGGCGTCGCGCTGTTCGAACCACACGGCCGCAAGCGCCGCTTGAGCGCAGCCGGCGAGCGCTTCGTCGGCTACGCCAAGCGCCTGCTCGCATTGCAGGAGGCCGCCGTTGCCGCGGTCAACCCGCAGGGCCCGGGCGGCGAGATCCGGCTCGGTGTGTCGCACGGGCTGTCGGAGGGCGCATTCGCCGACGTGCTCGGCGGGTTCGCACGCCGCTATCCGGGCGTGCGCTTGCATGTCGACGTCGGCTTCAGCTGCGACCTGGCGGCCGCGTTCGAGCGGGCCGAATACGACGCCGTGTTGACCCTGCGCACGGCGGCGCGCGGTCCCGGCCGGGTGCTCGGCAGTGCGCCGCTGCAGTGGATCGTCGCCGATGATCTTGCCTGGGACCCGGCGACGCCGCTGCCGCTGGCGGTGTTCGCAGAACCCTGTGCGTTTCGCGGACTCGCGGTTGCCGCACTCGACGAGGCCGGGATCCCGTGGGCGATTCGCTACACGACCGGCAGCCTCCCCGGGCTGATGGCCGCGGTGCGCAGCGGTCTCGGCGTGACGCTACGTACCCAGCACGCGCTGGTCGATGGTTGCCGGGTCGCCGACCCGGCACTCGGCCTGCCGCGCCTGCCGCGCGTCGACGTCGTGTTCCGCCGCGCGCGGCGCTCGGCCGAAGGCGCACTGCTCGAGGAGCTGTTCGCCGCGAATCCGCCGGCTGCGGCATGAATCGCCGGCGCCGAATGCTAGTGACCGAAGAAGCGCTGCACCGCGTTGCCCAGCCAGCCGCCGCGCTGTCGCCGCTCGATGCGCGGCAGCTTCTCGCGCACCAGGTCGGCGTAACTGCGGTCGTCCTCGGCGATATGGCCGAGTAGCCAGGTCTTCAGCAGCTCGGCGAGTTCGCCGACGACTTCGTCGCCGCTGTCGAACCGACGCTGCAGGCCGTCGACGCGGTCGCGGAACGCGACGTGGGTCTCCTGGTGTACGGCGAGCAAGGGGTAGTCGGCCTCTTCCATCAGCGCCTCCTCGAACGCGAAGTGCGAGTAGGTGTAGTCGACCAGGTCATGCAGCACCGCGCCGACGACCCTGCGATCACCGCGATCGCCGATTGCGTGCAGCGCGTTGATGTAGTCGACGATACGCCGGTGCTGGCCGTCGATGACGCTGATGCCGATCTCGAGATCGGCGTTCCAGTGGATGCTCTGCATGTCCGCCGTACTCCCTGTGGTCAGCCGAAGAACCGGCCGAGGCTGCGTCGCAACCAGCCGCCCTTCGGGTCGTCGAGGTGCTGCAGGTTGTAACGGACGTCGGCGGCGAAGTCCTTGTCGTCGTTCTTGATGTGGTTGATTAGCCAGGCGCGCAGCGTGTGCATCAGTTCGTCCTCGATCGCTTCGCCCGCCTTGAAGCGCTGCTGATAATCGGCGACGCGCCTGACGAACAATTGGTGGACCTTCTTGTGGGCATTGATGAAGGCGTAGCCCGAGTCTTCCATCAGAGTTTCCTCGAAGGCGAAATGCGACAGCGTGTAGTCGACCAGTTCGTTGAGGATTTCCCCGACCTCGTCGCGGCTGCGATGGCGCTGCGCGTGGTCGAGCTTGTTGATGTAGGTAACGATGCGCTGGTGCTGGTTGTCGATCACCGGGATGCCGGTGCTCAAGTCGTCGGTCCACTCGATGAGTGCCATGTGCGCCTCCGCCAGGTGGTGTTCGTCGATAGGCGATCGCCAACGTCCCTGCCATGTGGGCGCGTCTGGTGGTGCGGCGGCCGCGACCTCGGCCCATCGTGCCCAATGCCATGCTAGCGGCAAGCGGCGCGCCGACTTGACCGCACGGGACGTCGTCACGCGGGCCGGGTACACAAACATTTCACAACGGCGTCACCGCAGTTACACGAACCGTCGGGAAACTGCGGGCGCCACAGAAATGACGGGTGATCGGCCATGAGCCATGTCCGCCAGCTAACGCCGCTGCGGGTGCGCACGGTTTGGATTTCAGACGTCCATCTGGGTTTTCGCGGCTGCAGCGCCGACATGCTGCTCGACTTCCTGCACACGGTGGCGTGCGAGACCCTCTACCTGGTCGGCGACATCGTCGATGTCTGGAACATGCGGCGCGGCCTCTATTGGCCGCAGACCCACAACAACGTGATTCGTACGATTCTCGGCAAGGCCAAGCACGGCACCCGCGTCGTGTTCGTGCCGGGCAATCACGACGAGGTGTTTCGCGACCACGTCGGTATCCGCTTCGGTAACGTCGAGATCGTCGAAGATGCCGTTCATGAGGCGCGCAACGGGCGTCGCCTGCTGATCGTGCACGGCGACGAGTTCGACGGCGTCGTGACCTGCCACCCGTGGTTGGCCAGGCTAGGCAGCTTCGCCTACGACTGGCTGCTCGAGAGCAATCGGTGGCTCAACGGCGTGCGCCGCCGACTGGGCATGGGGTATTGGTCGCTGGCCGGCTTCCTCAAGCGCAGGGTCAAGAACGCGGTCAGCTACATCGGCGGGTTCGAACAGGCCGTGGCGCGCGAGGCCAGGCGCCGCGGCGTCGATGGTGTCGTCTGCGGACACATCCACCATGCCGAGATCCGTGACATCGACGGCATTGCGTATCACAACTGCGGCGACTGGGTGGAGAGCAACACCGCGCTGATCGAGCGCTTCGACGGCACGATCGAGCTGCTGCACTGGAGCGACATCGTCGCCGGTCGGTCGAGCGCCGCGCCGGCCGAGACCGTCGCTGCGGTCCGGCAGACCGGTTGACAGCGGTTGCCCGACGCAGCGTCGCGACGCCGATCGGCGGCAGCGGTCGCTGCCACCGGCCCGCACCCGTCGCGCTGGCTATACTTTCGCGGGTCACCACGACAAACGGCAGACCCACAGGGAGGACCGCCATGTCGACCCAAGCCACCGCCGGGACCCCGCCTGAGCAGGCGCCGTCGTTCGATCGCACGCTCGATGTCCGCCGACTAAACTGCCCGTTGCCGATCCTCAAGACCAAGGCCGAGTTCGCGCGCATGCAGGTCGGCGAGGTGCTGAAGGTCGCCTACCAGCAGGCGCAGTACGTCAGGGAGCTGGAGATCTTCTGCAAACAGACCGGTAATCGCGTGATCCACACCCAACCCGAGGGTGACTACCACGCCAGCTGGATAACGAAGGTCTGATCGCGCCAAACCGGCGCGGCGTGCCGGCGCGCGGCAAGGCAATGCGGCCGCCGCGGTCGTCGCCGGCGGTTCGTCCCGCGTGCGCCGATCACGCCGCGGCCCGGTGACCCTGCCGGGCGTCGGTCGTGGTCGTCGAGATCCTGTTTCTGCTGGCTGCCGGGTTCCTCGGTGGCGTCGTCAACGCGATCGCCGGTGGCGGCAGTTTCATCACCTTTCCCGCGCTGTTGTTCGTTGGCGTGCCGCCGATCAGCGCCAACGCGACCAACACCTTCGACTCGTGTTCCGGCTACCTCAGCGGTGCCTATGCATTTCGCCACGACCTGCGGTCGCAGCGTGGCGACGTGCCACGCTACCTGCTGATCGGCCTGCTCGGTGGTGGCGGCGGCGCGTGGCTGCTGCTGCACACGCCGGAGGCGCTGTTTCGCGAGGCGATACCCTGGTTGCTGTTGTTCGCGACGCTGCTGTTCGTGTTCGGCAACCGTATCAACCGGGCATTCGCCCGACTCGGCGGCGGCCACCGGCACGCAGCGCGGATCGGCCGCGCCCTGCTCGGCCTGCTGCTGCTCGCGATCAGCGTATACGGGGGCTTCTTCAACGCCGGCCTGGGTATCGTCCTGCTCAGCTACCTGGCATTGGCCGGTCACGGCGACATCAACGCAATGAACGGACTCAAGCTGCTGGTGTCATCGGCGGTGTCGCTGGTCGCGGTGATCCTGTTCGTCGTCGAAGGCGCGATCGCCTGGTACAGCGGTTCGCTGGTCCTGCTCGGTACGCTGGCCGGCGGCTACGTCGCCGCGCATCACTCGCGCCGGCTGCCGCAGCGACGGGTCCGCGCGCTGGTGATCGCCGCGAGCATCGGTGTCACCGCCTACTTCTTTGTCGTGACCTGACGGTCGCCGGCTGCAAGCTGTCGTCGCCCGCGTCACGCGCCGGTCCGGCGGTCGCGTCGCCGGGCGGCCGTCGTGCCCGAGCGATGCAGTTCGCATACAGTTCGGCCATGCGCGCCGCGGTCGCCGGTGCGCTCCAGCGCGCGGCCTTGCGCCTGGCCTGCGCGCGCATGGCCGCGCGCAGCGTACCGTCGGCGAGCAGACGACAGACCTGGTCGGCGAAGGCGTCGACGTCCGCGTCGGCCACCAGGCCGCCCTCGCGGTCGGCCATGACCTCGGCGGTACCCATGACCGCGGTCGAGACGACCGGTGTGCCGGCCTGCATCGCCTCGAGCAACACCAGCCCCTGGGTCTCGGTGGCGGACGCGAACGTGAACACGTCGGCCGCGGCGTAGCAGTCGGGCAGGGCGGCGTCGCGCGCCAGGTAACCGACGAACGTCACGTGATCGCCGAGGTGCAGCGATCGCGCGACGCGCCGCAGGTGGTTTTCGGCCGGCCCCTCGCCAGCGATCACGAGCAGCGCGCGTGGCAGTCGTCGACGGACGCGGTCGGCGACGCGAAGCAGGAAGTCGATGTTCTTTTCGTGGGCCACGCGGCCGACGTAGAGCATCACCTGGCGGTCGGCGCCGATGCCGTGGGCGGCGCGGAAGCGTGCGCCGTCGCCGTTGCTGAACGCGCCGGCCGGGATGCCGGTCGGGATCACGGCGGCCTCGGCGCTGATGCCGTAGCCGCGCAGCACGTCGAGCATCGGCTGGGTCGGCACGACGATCCCGTCGACCTCGGCGCACTGGCTGCGCGAGAACCGCCGGGCAACGTAACGCAGCGCCTGGCGCGGCAGCCAGGTCAGGTACTTGTCGAGGTACTCCTCGAAATACGTGTGGCAGGTCTCGATCACCGGTATGCCGAGCTGGCGTGCCAGCCACACGCCTTCGTAGTGGGCCGCGAACGGGGTGTGGACGTGCACGATGTCGAAGCGCCGGCCACGCAGCCGGTCGCGCAGGCAACGGACCAGGCGTCGCTGCATCAGGCGATCCTCCGGATCCACGAACAGGTAGCGCGACGGCACGCGCAGGATCTCGAAGCTGTCCGCGCCGGCGCCCGGGTAGTCGGGCGCGATCAGCGTGACCTCGTGGCCGGCCTGCTGGAGTTCGTGGGCGAAGGTGCGGATCGATGTCGAGACGCCGTTGACGCGCGGGAAGTAGACATCGGAGATTTTCAGGATGCGCATGACCGCGGGATTGGATGGCGATCTCGCGACCGGGTCATGAACGCCGCATGACCGTTTGGCGACAGCGCGTTCAGACCTGCGGTGTCGCGCCGAGGCGCCGGGCGATCTCGACGATCTGCGCGCGCGGCGGGTAGCGGTCGGCGTTTGCCTGCAAGTAGCCCTGCCAGTCGGCGAACGCCTGCTGCAGATGCGGATCGGTGTGCTGACAGCCGAGCACGCGCAGCCGCGCATCGCCGACGCGCCACGGGCCGTTGCCGGCGATCGTGCCGCGGATCAGGTGCGCGGCACGTTCCGGTGTCGAACGGTGCCAGTACAGATCCAGGTAGAGCAGCCCGGTTGGGTGGGTGAAGCACGCGGCGACAAGCTGTTCTCGACCGTCGGCGTGACGCAGCACCAGTGGTGCGGTGACGCTGTCGATCGTCGGCATGCGTGCGCCTGCGTCAGCCGCACAGCGCCTCGAAACGCGACTTGAACGCGTGTTCGCGCAGCGCCTCGGCCTGTGCCTTGTCGCCGATTGCCGGCGATTCCTCCCACGCCTCGGTGGCATGGTTGTAGACCGAGAAGCGGTAGTGGCGGCCCGTCTTGAACACCTTGCTGACGTCCCTGGCCGCCTGGGCCATGGCGTCCATCTTGTTGAGACCGCGCGGGATGCCGGGGTGCGCGATCGGTGCCGCGGCGGCCGCCGCATCGGTCGCCGGCGCGTCGCCCAGGTGTAGCTTGTGGTCGCGCACCTCGCCGGACGGATCGAGTTCGAGGGACGTGATCTCGGGCACGCGCGCGACGATGTAGCCGGCCATCAGGCGACCGAGCCTGTGGTCTTCGTTCTCGAGTGCGGTGAGCAGCTTGTCGGCGGCGATCTGTGCTCGCAGCAGGCGGTCGGGGCGTTCGACCCACTCGCGATTGACCTGCCAGCCGCGGTCCATGTCGGCGTCCATGTTGGCGAAGAAGTCCCCGGCCTTGGCGACGAAGTCTTCGGGCACGTTGAGTTCGAGCAGTTGGTCGTCGATCACCACCTTCAGTATCATCTGGCCGTTCCGTCCAATCGGGCGTCATTCCTGCGGGTATTATGCCTTCTGCGGTCGTGAATATCCGGCGACGGCCCGCGGAATCGATGGCCGACCAGGGAGCCCACGGATGTTGCTGCAGATTCCCGAACTCCTCAACGCGGCGCAGCTCGACAAGCTGCACGAGCTGCTGGCGCGCGCGCGCTTCGTCGACGGCAGGCTGACCGCGGGCATGGCCGCGGCGAAGGTCAAGGCCAACGAAGAGCTGGCGCCGGACCCGGAACTGCTGCAGCGCCTGTACCGCATCGTCATGGCCAGCGTCGGCCACAGCGCGGCGTTCCGCAGCGCGGCGCTGCCGGCGAAGGTCGCGGATTTCATCTTTGCCCGCTATCAGCCCGGCATGCATTACGGCGATCACGTCGACGATCCGATCATGGGCCAGAGGACCAAGTTTCGAACCGACGTGTCGATGACGATCTTCCTGAACCCGCCGACCGCGTACGACGGCGGCGAACTGGTGATCCGCACGCCGTTCGGCGAGCAGCAGGTCAAGCTGGCGGCCGGGCATGCCGTGGTCTACCCGTCGGCCAGCGTGCACCGGGTCGCCGACGTGACCCGCGGCGAACGCCTCGTCGCCCTGACCTGGATCCAGAGCTTCGTCCGCGATGCGGCGCGCCGCGAGCTGCTCTACGAGCTCGACCAGTCGCGCGAGCACCTGCTGAAGACCGACCCGGACAGCGCTGTCACGAAGAACGTCGATCGAGCCTATGTGAACCTGCTTCGCATGTGGGCCGACGTCTAGGCGCGGCCGCGGATCGCTGGCGGCGCGACGACCGGCCGCCGGCAGGGGTTGCGGTTCCCGCGGCCGCGACCGGCGGGCCGGGTGTGCGGCGTCCGATGTGTCGGCGATCTTTCAATTGGGTGATCGCGTGCTAGAGTTTTGCAACAACGCGTGGACACAGGCGACACGGAGCTGCCGGCATGACTTCATGGATTTCGAAGGACGTGACCCTCGCGACCCTTTCCCTGGCACTGCTGCTGGGACCTGCCGTCGCCGGCGCGGGGCTGCTCGGCAACGACATCACGGTATCGCGCGAATTCGGCACCGCCCCGGGCGGCCTGGTCACGCTGGAGAGCGCTACCGCCACGATGTCGGCCGGTCTCGAATTCGACGATTTCTACGCCTCGGGTGTGTTCGATATCGATGTCAGCGATACGCGCATCGATATCGTGTTCAACCAGGTGCTCAACGCCAGCCCGGCCTTCAGCTTCAACGGCCTGGTGTTCGAGGACAGCAACGACACGATCGCCGATTTCACGGCCTTCACGCTGCTGGCCTCGCCGATCGGCGGGCTGGACGCCAGCTTCCTGAGCTTCAACGCCAACCAGTTGTTCCTCGACCTGGGCGGCATCGGTGAGCTGCCGGGCGATACGATTGCGCTCGCCGTGCAGGCGGGCTTGCCGACGGTCTCTATGCCGGTCGCGCAGCCGCTGGCGCTGCTCGTCTTAGGTGTCGTCGGCCTGGCGGGTCTGCGTCGCTATCGCGCTCCGACCTGACGCGGACCGGCGATCATTCGGCGCGACGGCTACCCGGCGGCGGCAGAAAGGCCCAGCGGTCCCACACCGCGTAGCGTGCCCGGAAGTCGGCCAGGTGGTCCCAGATGCGTTTGAATTCCGGGTCTTTGGCCGATTCCTCGGCGACGACGTCGAGCCAGGTGCGCTCGAACAGGTCGAGCATCTCGTCGGACCAGTAGCGGTTTTCGACGCCGCGCTCGTCGATGTTGCGTCGCATCACCGGTAACTGGATCGCCTCGCCATAGGCCAGGCTGTCGAGCACGGCCGCCTTGCACGCGGTCTCGATCTGTGCGCGCTGGGCAGCCGACAGGCGTTGCTGCCAGACATCCCGATTGACGATCAGTTCGAGCACCGTCGACTGCTGGTGCCAGCCGGGGAAGTAGTTGTACTTGAGGATCTTGTGAAAGCCGAGGTTCTCGTCGATCGACGGCATCGAGAACTCGGTCGCGTCGATCGCACCTTTCTCCAGCGCCGGAAAGATCTCGGCGCCGGGCAGCTGGCTGGTCGCGACGCCGAGTTTCTCCATGACCAGTGCGCCGAGGCCGAAGAAGCGCATCTGCAGGCCCTGCAGGTCTTCGGCTGATTCGATCGGCCGGGCGAACCAGCCGGAGGTCTCGGGCGGGAGCAGGCCACAGGGGATCGAGTGGACCTTGAACCCGGCCTTGTCGTACATCGCCCGCCACAGCTCGCGCCCGCCGCCGTGATAGAGCCATGCGAGGTACTCGGTCGCGCCGGGACCGAACGGCACCGACGAGAAGAACGCCGCCTTGCGTCCCAACAGGCCGGCCTGGTTGCCGGCGGTCGTGTAACCGGCATGCAGCTGGCCCATGTGTACCGCCTCGAAGATCTGGTTGGCGGCCGCGAGCTTGCCGGGCCCGTACAGCTTGAGCCTGAGCGTCCCGCCGCTGGTCTGGGCGAGCTGCTCGGCCAGGCCGACCGGTATCGTCCCCAGGCCGGCCAGGTTCAACGGTACGTAGACCGAGGTCTTGAGTATCACGCGCTGCTCGGCCAGCCCCGGCGTGGCACACAGCAGCATCAGGCCCAGCAGCAGGCCCAGGCGCGGTGGGTCGATTCGCATGCGTCCGGCTCCCTGGTGTCGTCATCCGGCGGAGGCGCAAACCCTAGCATGTGCCACGACCGCGACATACGCGACCTGTGCTGCCGTTCGATCGTCGACCGGCATGCCGGTGGGTACGCAGATGGAGTCGTTCAGATGAGGTCGCCACACGGGCGCGATCGGGCCTTGCCTGGTCGGGAAGTGCGCGGGTGGGGCGGGGTAGCCGTGACGCGGCCGATCACGCGCCCGCCGACCACCGTCGTCGGCCAGGCGGGGTGCCGGGGTCACGGCGCCGCGCCGGTGGCGTCGTCATGCGTCGCATCGATCCCGACGACCGCCGCGAGCGCGCTTGCCGCGATCGCCGACACGCCATGCACCGACCGATTGCGGGCTTCGATGTCCGGGCAGCGCGCCACTGCCGCTCGCCGGCAGCTCGCGCTGACGCGCCGCGCCCGCCACGCCGCCGCCGCCGGGCGGCACCGGGTACCGCGCCGGTCGCCCCGGCTGCGCCGGCCGCGCACGTCGCCGTAAACGACCTGAATTCCTATCGCCGCCGTGACCGCCACGTGATGTCAGGGAACGCCGATCCCGGACGCGGCGCCGGCGCGTCAGAAGACTTTACACGCGACCTCGTCGGCGCCGCAGCGATCGGCGTAAATCATCGGCCCCACGGGATTTTTTTTGCGCGGCATGGCGTTTGCTTGAATCTGGTGGAGAAGGTTTGGCAGTCATATGTGCACGCGAGTCACCCACGGTCGATCGAGCAACTGGCACCCGCCGGGTTACGGTGCCGGCGCGGGAGGGTGCGCATGCCGATGACCGATCGCCGCCGCCATCCGCGCGCGGTCGTGCGCGGCCTGCGAACGTGGATACTGCTCGACGACGGCTATCGTGCGCGCTGCCGGATCGTCGACGTCAGTCGCCGCGGCGTGCTGATCGAGGCGTCGCAGCTGCTGTTGCCCGGGGCGACGATCCAGCTGGTGTTCGCGCGTACGCAGGGCCCGAATGTCACCAAGGTGTTCCGGCGCTGGGCGCAGGTCGTACGCAGTTCGCCGAGCGCCGTCGCCGTCAACTTCGTACACGGGCCGCAACGCCGCGCCGTTGCCGGTTTGCGGCGCTGAACGCCGGCTCCCGACCGACGCGGCCCCGCGACAGCTTCTACCCCGTTCCCGCAGCACGCCGCATGCCGGCGTGAGCCGAGGCGACCGGCCGTCAGCGTCGCGTCGCCTGCCGTCGCGCGCTGCGCCGTTCACGTCGGTCGGCGCGACGGTCGGCGTCGTGCGCCCGGCGATTGTCGCGTCGTCGATCGTGCGTGCCACGGCGTGTGTCGCGCGCTGCATGACCGCGTCGCGGATGCTGGGCAACACGATCCCGGCTTGGCACATCGCGGTGCCGCTGCGCGCGGTCGCCGGCCGCGCGACGCTGGCGCCGCGAATCGCGACCGCCGCGAGCGTCGCGCCGGCGCTCGCCGCGCTGCTGCCGGTAGCGCGTCGCACCGTCGACACGCTGTCTGTCGTGGCGGTCGCGGCGTTCGCCGAAGGCGTGCCGACGCCCCCCGGCATCGACGCGTTCGTGATGGTCCCGCCGGGCGCGGCTGCGCCGCCGGTCGGAGCGGCGCTGGCCGTCGTCGCGGTGGTGATGGCGCGCGTCGGGGTGACGATGCCGGGGGCGGTACGCAGGCCGATCGCGGTCGTGGCCAAGGTAGGCGCCGCGCAACAGAATGCTCGCGGCTGTGCCGTACCCGTACCCGTACCCGTAGTCGTAGTCGTAGCCGTAGTCGTAACCGCGGTGATCGTCACGCCAATACGGCGTGTGGTAGCAGCCGCCGAGGCCGATGGCCAGCAGCAGTGCGATCGTGTTGCGGATGCCACGGCACATGCGCAATCCCCTCGCAGGCGGCGACCCGGCGGCGTTACCGTGCCTGGTGGCCGGTGCGTCCGGGACCCTGGTTGCGTATTCGAGCCTAGGATGCGGCCGCTGAACGGCGCCTGAACGGGGGTCAGGCGCCGCGCGGCGAGCGCCGCGGCGACGTTTGCCGGGCACGAAAAAAGCGGCCCGCAGGCCGCTTCTTCGCTAACCCGCTGATGTTGCTTCAGTAGCCGCCCTTGCGCGCGACGAACGGCAGGCCGGCGATGCGGTTGCCCTGTTTGCTGGGTGCACCGGGGAACAGTCTGTAGAGGTCCTTGCTGCCGACCTTCTTGCCCCAGAACTTGCCCATGTCCTTGTTGATCTGGCGCTCCATCGGCTGGTTGCCGTTGTTGCTGAAATACTCGTCGCGGAGGTACTTGAGGACGTCGAAATGCTCCGTCGTCAGCTCACCCATGGTGTCGTCGGCGGCGGCGAGCGCCTTCGCGACGTCTTCGTCCCACGCGGACGGGTCGACGAGATTGCCGTTGCCGTCGGTCTCCAAGGTCTTGCCGTTTACTTCCAGTGCCATGGGTCTTCTCCTCTGATCTTGATGACGAGTCTTGTTGGCTGCCTGCCCTGTGCGTCGGCGGCGCCGGTCGCACGATGCCGTCACCGGCGAGGCGCAGCGCTGCCGAAAAAATCTGGCGGGGGATTCTATTTGAATATCAGGATTCGTTAAACCTGACGGCGCCGACCGGCTTTGCGACGCCGTGTCAGCTGTCGTCTTCGGCCTTCTTGACCGCGTCGATGCCCTTGTGCGGGATGAACAGGCCGCAGCCCATCTGGCGCAGCGGGCCGATGCCCTCCTGCTGGATGCGCACCGATTCCTCGGGCTTCAGCCCGGCGAGCATGATGCTGCGCGTCTGCACCGGGCCGTCCGGGCCCTGCACCTCGGCGGTCTTGCCGCACAGCGCCTTGGTGACGCGGATGCCGCGCGCGCCGAGGTGATCGACGATGCGCTGCAGGAAGCGGTTCTCGTCGTCGGCCTCGCCGCCCTCGAGCACGACATAGCGCGAGAAGATCGTGCCCTGGTTGGACAGCATCTTCTGCCGTGCCTTGCCGATCCGCATAGCGCAACCGGCGATGTCGAGCTCGCTGTCGCGCAGCGCCGCCTCGATCTCGGCGCGGCGCTCGCGCGGCACGCGGATCGTCAGCTTGGTGCGTCGCGACAGCATCAGGCGCTGGCCGAGCTTGGGGTCGGGACGCTCCCAGCCGTTCTGCGAGCCGGCGAGGTGGATGTTGTGCACGCCGATGCGCGCGTCGTCGTCGAGCTGCGGTAGCTGGCCGCGAATTGCATCGGCGAGATCGCAGGCATGGTCGACCGGCAACTCGCGGCACTCGATGTCGAACACCAGGTCGACGATGTCGTCGGGCACCGTGAATCCCTTGGGCTTGTCGTCTTCCTGCCAGAACATGGCTGTTCACCTCTGGGCGCGCGACGGCGCCGTCAGTTGCTCGGGATCTGCGCCTGCATGGCGTCGCGATCGAACCACCACTGGTCCTGCACCAGCACGTCGACGACGTTGCGCAGGCGGACCAGGAACTTGTCCGGTTCGTTGAGTTCGAGGCGCTCGACCCAGCGATCGAACTGCGCCTGGGTCTCGACGTCGCCATGGCGGCGGGCGACGCGGCCGAGCAGCTGCTGGGCGAAGAACACCAGGCGCTCGCGATCAGGGCCCGCGGCGCTGCGCACGTCGGCAATGAACGCCGCGGTCGCCGCGGCCACCGCGGCGCCGTCGGAGTCATCCGGCGTATCGTCGACGACATGGCTGAGCAGGTGGAGCGAGACCTCCGGGTCGATAGGAAAGGTCACGCCGAGCCAGACGCCGTGACCGAGTGCGATCAGCGAGTCCGGCTGATCGGCCTGGTAGAGGACGTCGCAGGCGTCTGCCGCCGCCTGCCATTGCTGTTCGCCGATCAGGATGCCGAACGCGGTATGGGCCAGCGGCCAGGCCTCGTCGCCGCGTTCGAGGATCTGCAGTGCGCGCGCGATCTCCAGCTGCAGCGCCGCGCGCCGCGCCGGCGCGGCGTCTTCGGGCAGGCGGGCGAGCTGTCCGCGCAGCTCGACCAGTTCGCCCTCGAGCTGGGCCTGCTGGCCGAGGTCCTTGCGCAGCGATGCCGCCGCGGTGTCTTCGAGCTCGTCCGGATTGAAGATGTCGACCATGGTCAGTACCTGCTGCTGAACGTCGCTTCCAACTGGTCTTCCCAGTCGTTCGGCGTGTCGGGATAGGGCGGCTTGACGTCGAAGCGCAGAAACATCTCGCCCTGGCGCGCGAATTCCTTGACCACGTCCTTGAGGTCGTCGAACGACTGCACGTCCTGGTTGGCGATCAGGATCTGGCTGAGGTAGAGCATGGCTGTCAAGTCTCCTTGGGCAGCGGCAGGCGCTGGTAGTAGCGGGCCCGGTAGATCAGGCGTTTGCCGCCGGCGTCGCCGGCGCCATCGCGGAAGCCGTCCCGGCGGTGCAGCACGTTGTTGCTGACGATGCCTTCGCCGGCCTGCAGCCGATGCCGAAAGATGTGGTCGTCGCCGGTCTTGAACAGGTCGAGCAGGAAGGCCGCCGCATCGCGGGTCGCCGCGTCGTCTTTCCATACGACATTGCGCTGGCGTGCCGAATAGCGCATGTGCAGCGAGCCGTCGAGCGGCGATACCGAAAACACCGGTCCGCCGTGATCGGGCCGGATCTGCTCGCCGCCCTCGATGTTGAGCGGGATGGTAAAGGCGTCCGGCGCCATCAATGCCCTGATCCATTCCGGGTTTTGGTCACGCACGCGGATGTACGCGATCTCGTGGTCGAGCAGTTCGTTGGCGCCGCCCTCGGCGGCCGGTTGCGCGCAGTACAGCAGCCATGCGCGCACCTGGTGACTGCCGGCGTTGTAATAGCCGTCGGTGTGCCAGCCGAGCGGTCGGCTGGTGTAGGGGATGTAGGTGTGGTCGGTGGCGGTCGGTTTGACGGTGATCGCGGTGACGCCGCTGTCTTCGGCGCACAGGTTCTGATCGAGGTCGAGCAGGCCCATGCGACGGCCGAACGCCTGCAATGCCGACGCGACGTCGACATGACCCGTGCGACCGCGGAACAGCGCGAAGTTGCGTTCGCCGCACTGTTGCAGCAGCGCCTCGCGCTCACTGTCGCTGAGGCGGCCGACGTCGTCGACCTCAACGACCGGCAGCCGGGCGGCGGTGGCCAGCTTGCGCCGCCGCCAACCGGCGTAGGCGTCTGCGGCGTCGAGCGCGAACGGCGAGGCGCTCTGGGGTAGCGGATCGGCTGAATGGGACATGGACTCACCCGCGTTTTTGCGACGCCGGCACGTCGCCCGGTGCGACGCCGGCCGTATTGTATTAGGATACGGTAATTTGAGAATTTGCCCAGATGGCACAAATTCGCTGGCAATTCAGGCACATGGTTTTTCGCTTTGATCCAGGTCAAAAACCCGTATATCCCCAAAGGGATAGCCGGCCACCCCCTGTATCCCCCAATGGTGGAGTATGGGCTGGTTAAATGGTCCACTAATATTAGCTCCCGTTGATAGGAGGGCCGCCGGCGCGTGGAGGGTGCGCGCCGCGTTAACCGCAACCGAGCCCCCTGTCCGCTGAGTTAACCCAGGATCTTGTCGGCCGGCCGTTTCCCCGCATCGGCCCGGCGACAGCGGACTTCCGCAGAAAACGAACGATTAGTCAGGAGAAACAGCGACATGGCAATCGACCGGTATCCCACACCCATGATCGACCAGCTCGAAGACGGCCCGTGGCCGAGCTTCATCAGCGGCATCAAGCGCCTGCGCGACGAGCATCCGGAGCAGCGCATCAACGAGGTGACCAATTCGCTGCTCGGCCAGCTCGAGCACTCGTACGAGACCCGCAAGGGCTACTGGAAGGGCGGCACCGTGTCGGTCTACGGCTACGGTGGCGGCATCATCCCGCGTTTCTCGGAGGTCGGTAAGGCATTTCCGGAGTCGAAGGAATTCCACACCCTGCGCGTCCAGCCGCCGGCCGGCAACCACTACTCGACCGATATGCTGCGCCAGCTGGCCGACAGCTGGGAGAAGTGGGGCTCGGGCCTCGTGACCTTCCACGGCCAGACCGGCAACATCATGTTCATCGGCACCACGACCGAGGGCACACAGCACTTCTTCGACGAGATCAACGACTATGGTTGGGATCTCGGCGGCGCCGGTCCGTGCGTGCGCACCGCGATGTCGTGCGTTGGCGCGGCGCGCTGCGAGATGTCGTGCACCAACGAGCAGAAGGCGCACCGCCTGCTGGTCAACAACTTCACCGACGACGTGCACCGTCCGGCCCTGCCATACAAGTTCAAGTTCAAGATCTCCGGTTGCCCGAACGATTGCCAGAACGCGATCGAGCGCGCCGACTTCGCCGTGATCGGAACCTGGCGCGACGACATGAAGGTCAACCAGGACGAGTGGAAGGCCTACGTCGGCCGCAAGGGCCGCCAGCACGTGATCGACAACATCATCACGCGCTGCCCGACCAATGCGCTGACGCTCAAGGACGACGATTCCCTCGAGGTCAACAACAAGGACTGCGTGCGCTGCATGCACTGCCTGAACGTCGTGCCCAAGGCGCTGCACCCCGGCGACGACAAGGGCGTGACGATCCTGATCGGCGGCAAACGCACGCTCAAGATCGGCGA
>JASJCU010000104.1 GCA_030065815.1 Gammaproteobacteria bacterium
GCGGCAGGCACTTGACCGCGTTGGTGATGCGGCAGTCGACGAGCCGCAGACCGTCATCGGCGGCCTCGGAGACCGCCCGGTTGGCAAAGCCGAACTTGTACAACGTGGCGTACAGCAGCACGCCCGCATAGTCGCCGGTGAACGGCCGCCCGGTGGCGTTCGCGCCGTGCATGCCCGGGGCGAGCCCGACGACCAGCAGGCGCGCCGGGTCGGCGCCGAAAGGCGGTACCGGCCGGCAGAAATAACCGGGGTTGGACTGTCGGACCTCGTCGAGAAAACCGGCCAGCCGCTCGCAGCGCCGGCAGGCGGGATCGAACCCGTGCCCGCTCACTGCGAATTGTCTACGAGGCCGTGGCGTATCGCCAGGTGGGTGAGCTCGACATCGTTGTTGACATCGAGCTTCTCGTAGAGCCGGTGGCGGTAGGTGCTGACCGTCTTCGGACTCAGGAACAGCGCATCGGAGATCTGTTGGGTGCCCTGCCCGCTCGTGATCATCATCATGACCTGCATCTCGCGGGCCGACAGCGTGCCGAACGGCGACGACTCGCCGCGATTGCGGAAGTTCGCCAGCGTGAGTTTCTGTGCGACATCTCCGGAGATGTAGTGCTGCCCGCGCATCACGGCACGAATCGCCTCGAGCATTTCATCGGAATCGCTGCCCTTGGAGATGTAGCCGCGCGCGCCGGCATCGAGAAGCTGGTTCGGAAACGGATCCTCACTGAGCACGGTGACCGCGATCACCCGCACCGCAGGCGCAATCTTCAGGATCTTGCGCGTCGCCTCGATGCCGCCGATGCCCGGCATGTTCACATCCATCAGCACGAGGTCGGGCGGCTGTTCCCGCACAGCGGCCACGGCGTCCTCGCCGTTCGCATACTCGCCGACGACGATCATGCCATCCTGGGCCTCGAGGATACTGCGCACACCGGCGCGGAACAGGTCGTGGTCGTCTACCAGCAATATGCGAATCATTCGGAAACCGCCGCAGACAACGGCGTCGATCTTAGGGGCCTGATGGGCGCGGATGATAGCATCGCGACCCGCGCATCGCCCGCGTCACAGCACGACGTAACGGGCGTTGCGCCGCACCCGCTGGTTATACGCACGCACCCGAAACGGTGCCAGCAGAACGCAGCTCAACCACACCGCGGCGATCAGCGGCCAGTAGATGAGTCCGGCCGCGATCGCGGCGAGCACGCCGATCACGGTGACCTTGGGGTCGGTGTAGATGCAGCCGAAAGGCCCGAAAATCAATGCGTACAGGGACCCGAGGGCCGGGCTCTTGCGGTTGGCATCGATGTAGTCGCGGATCTTTTCCCGACGACTGGTGCGGTTGCTGGAACCCATGTCACCTCCGTGCCTGCGATGCCGCCGCGCATCGCTTCCTTCAGGGAATGCTAGTGGACCGCCGGTGGCACCTCGGGAACGCGCTTCACGAACCCGGACCGCGGGCTTGGCCCGGTCTCGCGCCGGATCGTAACAGCAATGGCGGCGTCGGGCTCACCGCACGGCGGCGATCAGCAGGATCACGAGCCCCGCCACGGCCAACAGCGGCAGAATCGCCGCCTGCCAGTCGCCCTTCTCGGCCTGCGGGCTGTTGGCGGCCCAGTGCTTGTAGGCGGGCCACAGCACGAAGAGCATCATGATGCCGGCTATCAAAGCCAGAATCTGCATCCATTCCATGTTCTAATCGCCTGTTTTGGATATAAAAAACCCCGGCAGAGCCGGGGCTGTGAATAATGCGGAGGTCTCCGTCACTCGTCGCCGCCCATGATTCCGAGGATCTGCAGCAGGCTGATGAAGATATTGAAGATGCTCAGGTAGAGACCATAGGTCGCCATGATGTAGTTGGTCTCACCGCCGCGCACGATCCGGCTGGTGTCGAACAGGATGAAACCGCTCATCAGCAGGATGATGCCCGCGGACACGGCAAGCGACACTGCCGGCAGCTGCAGGAAGATGTTGGCGATCATCGCCAGTATCACGACCATCAACCCGGCGAACAGGAAACCCCCCATGAAGCTGAAGTCGCGCTTCGACGTCAGCGCGTAACCCGACAGGCCAAGGAAGATGATGCCCGTGCCGGCGAACGCGGTCGCGATCACCTGCGGACCCTTGGGCAGCGCCAGATACATGCTGAGCACGGATCCGAGGCCAAACCCGAGCAGACCGGTGATCAGGAAAATGACCCCCAGCCCCTTTGACGAGTTAGCGGTCCTCGGCAACACGAAGATACCCAGCACCATGGCCGCGATCAGGGCCACGAGGTAGGTGAGCGGCGGCGCGCCGACCGCCATCGACACGACGGCCATCAGCGCACTGAAGCCGAGTGTGGCAGACAGCAGCAGATAGGTGTTCTTCAGGACCTTGTTACTCGATACCGCGTGTTCACTGCCGTGAGCGATAACATTTTCGTAACGGTTCATTGCAATCAGCCTCCTGGGCACAAAATGCATTTGCGATCGGCTTTTCCGACCCGGATTGGGGCCGAAAGTTTCGCCAAGCTTACCCTATCGGTGGTGCCACACCCAGCGCGATTCAAGGCCCAAATACAGTTGTGTTGTGGGGATTTTGCGGTATCCTTCGCCGCCTCGCCGCTGCGGAGGGGTGGCAGAGCGGTTGAATGCAACGGTCTTGAAAACCGTCGTGGGTTAACGCCCACCGTGGGTTCGAATCCCACCCCCTCCGCCATACCGAGCAGGCGGCAAGTCCGGACCTCCACCGCGCCATTGCCCGTTGCCTGCCCCGCGCCCTCGGTACACACGCCCATCGACGTCGTGCTCGCAACCCGGTGACCGCACCGGCACCTCGAACGCGTCGGACAGTCGCGGCACCCGGAAATGCCCAGAAAGCCATGCGGATTGCGTGCCACCGGGGTGGCCGGGGGGGACGTGGCCGACGCTCGACGCGTCGACAGCGGACGGTGGCAGTCGCGACGGCAGGCACCCTCGACGGCGGCCTACACGGCCCGGCCGCGGTTCAACAACAGCGCGCGGTGTCGGTAGATGACAGCGTCGCCGGAGACCCTGCCGGACGACGCCGACCGCGGTCTGCGCAAGCCCGAAGAACCGGCATCCCATGCCGGCCGACGCCGCAGCGCCCGGTGCCGCCGCGGCGCGACCGGCGGCACGGCCAGGCCTCAATCGCGGCGGATCGACTGGAGCCCCCCCATGTACGCCTGTAGCGCCTCCGGCACGCGGATGCTGCCGTCGCCCTGCTGGTAGTTCTCCATGACCGCGACCAGCGTTCGCCCGACCGCCAGCCCCGAGCCGTTCAACGTATGCACCAGCTCGGGCCTGCCGGTGTCCGGGTTGCGCCAGCGTGCCTGCATGCGCCTTGCCTGGAAATCGCCCATGTTCGAGCACGACGAGATCTCGCGATAGGTGTCCTGCCCCGGCAACCAGACCTCGATGTCGTAGGTCTTGGTTGCCGAAAACCCCATGTCGCCGGTGCACAACGTGACCACGCGATAGGCCAGGCCGAGTCTGTGCAGGATGGTCTCGGCGTGCGCGGTCAGGGTCTCGAGCGCGTCGAAGGACTCCGCGGGGCGCACGATGTGGACCAGTTCGACCTTGTCGAACTGGTGCTGACGGATCATGCCGCGCGTGTCCTTGCCATAGGCGCCGGCCTCGGAGCGGAAGCACGGCGTGTGGGCGACGTAACGTCGCGGCATGTCGCCGTTGTCGACGATGGCGTCGCGCACCAGGTTGGTCAGCGGTACCTCGGCCGTCGGGATCAGGTGATAGTCGCTGTTGTCGACGTGGAACAGGTCCTCGGCGAACTTGGGCAGCTGCCCGGTGCCGTACAGGCTGTCGGGATTGACCATGTACGGCACATAGGCCTCGACGTAGCCGTGTTCGGTCGTATGCACGTCGAGCATGAACTGCGCGAGTGCCCGATGCAGGCGCGCGAGGACGCCGCTCATGACCGTGAAGCGCGATCCGGTCAGCTTGGCCGCGGCATCGAAATCGAGCATGCCGAGGCCGGCGCCGAGGTCGACGTGATCCTGGGGTGCGAAATCGAACGCCGGTGGTTCACCCCAGCGCCGCTCCTCGCGGTTGTCGTTCTCGTCGTCGCCGTCGGGCACGCTGTCGTGTGGCAGGTTGGGCGTACCCAGCGCGATGTCGTTCAGTTCGCGCTGCACGTCGGCCAATGCCTGTTCGGCGGCCTTCAGGCGATCGCCCAGCGTCGCGACGGCATCGAGCAGCGGCTGAATATCCTCGCCGGCCGCCTTGGCCCTGCCGATCGATTTCGATGTCGTGTTGCGCTCGTTCTGCAGCTCCTGCGCCTGCACCTGCAGCGTCTTGCGACGCGCCTCGAGGTCGGCGATGAGACCGGTGTCGAGCCGATGACCGCGTCTGGCAAGCTGCGCGGCGACGCGGTCGAGATCGCTACGCAGGAGTTTGGGATCGAGCATGCTTCAGTCCAGGTTGGCGGTGGCCGGCCAGGACACGACGTGCCCGGGACCGACCATCTCCGAGATGATGGGCAACACGCCGGCAACGATGTCCGGACGGTCGAAGAACTCGACGATCACCGGCAGATCGAGCGAGACATCGAGCAGACCGGCGTCGTGCATCTGTCCCGATCGGCCGAAACCGGCGATGCCGCGAAACGCCGTGACGCCGGCGACCCGGTGCTCGCGGTGCAGCAGGTCGATGACGGCCTGGTGCTGATGCCCCTTCTCGCTGCAGTAGACCCGCACCATCGTGACGTCGTTCTGAGTCATGCGTGCCTCGCCAGCATGACCCCGACATAGGCCGCCGCGATGCAGGCGACCACGCTGATCAGCACATTGGCGAAGGCCTTGGCGTAATCCGCCTGCTCGAGCAGGTTCAGGGTCTCGATCGAAAATGTCGAGAACGTCGTGAACGCGCCGAGCAGGCCGACCAGCGCGAACGCCCGCCATTCCCCCGGCAGCGCCAGGCGCTCCAACATCGCGATGTACAGGTAACCCATCAGCAGTGACCCCAGGACATTGACCGCCAGCGTGCCGTAGGGAAACCCGCGCCCGAGCAATGCATGGACGCCGCTGGACATCCAGAAGCGCAGCAGGGCGCCGAGGGCGCCGCCGGCCGCAATGGCGAGGGTCTGGGTCACGACTCGATCCGCGTCGACAAAGCGCGCATTCTACTTAGATTGAGTCGCCGACTGTACCCCGCCTAGCCGTCATCGCCGGCGCGTGCCTGGCGGTCGAGTTCCTCGAGTTGCGCGAGCTTCTCGCCGATGCGGATCTCGAGCCCCCGGTCGACGGGTCTATAGAAACGTTGCTCGGCCAGGTCTTCGGGCAGATAGGTCTCGCCGGCGGCATAGGCGCCCGGCTCGTCGTGCGCATAGCGGTACGCCCGGCCATGGCCGAGTTCCTTCATCAGGCGGGTCGGCGCGTTGCGCAGGTGGATCGGCACCTCGAGCGAACCGGACTCGCGCGCCGCCGCCATCGCCGCGTCGAATGCCGCATAGATCGCGTTGCTCTTCGCCGCGCAGGCGAGATAGACGACGGCCTGAGCGATCGCCAGCTCGCCTTCCGGGCTACCAAGGCGCTGCTGCACCTGCCACGCGTTCAACGCGACCTCCAGCGCCCGCGGATCGGCGTTGCCGATGTCTTCCGACGCCATGCGCACGACGCGGCGTGCGACATACAGCGGGTCGCAGCCACCGTCGAGCATGCGGCACAGCCAGTACAGCGCGCCGTCCGGCGACGAACCGCGGACCGATTTATGCAGCGCCGAGATCTGGTCGTAGAAGGCCTCGCCGCCCTTGTCGAAGCGCCGCACCTGGCCACCGGCGACCTCCTTGACCACGGCATCGCCGATCTCCCCGTCTTCGGCCAGGTCGGCGGCGATCTCCAGCAGATTCAGCGCACGCCGCGCATCGCCGTCCGCGGCATCCGCGAGCAGCTGCAATGCCGATTCGCCGATCGTCAGCCGGCGCTCGCCGAGGCCCTGCGCGGTGTCGGCAAGGGCCCGGCGCAGCAATACCACGAGGTCTTCTGCCGACAACGGCTTGAGCACGTAGACGCGGGCCCGCGACAACAGGGCGTTGTTGAGCTCGAACGACGGGTTCTCGGTCGTCGCGCCGACGAACAGCAGCGTGCCGTCTTCGACGTGGGGCAGAAAGGCATCCTGCTGGGACTTGTTGAAGCGGTGCACCTCGTCGATGAACAGCAGGCTGCCGCGCCCGCTCTGCGCGCGTACCTGGCGGGCCCGTTCGACGGCGGCGCGGATGTCCTTGACGCCGGCGAGCACCGCGGACAGGGTCTGGAAATCGTAACCGGACTGCCCGGCGAGCAGCCTGGCCAACGTCGTCTTGCCGGTTCCGGGCGGCCCCCAGAAGATCATCGAATGCAGGCGCCCGCTGTCGATCGCGCGGCGCAGCGGTTTGCCGTCGCCCAGCAGGTGTGTCTGGCCGAGGTAGTCGGCGATTGCCGCCGGCCGCATACGGTCGGCGAGCGGCCGGTCGGCGGGCGGCTGCGCAGCGAATAGGTCGTCGTCCTGCATCGTCGGTATTGTATCCGCTGATGCCCACGCGCCCCCTTTCGCGTACCGATCTGCACAAACCCTGGGCCCCATCGCGAAGCCCGTGCACTAACGCTGCCCAAGATCCCGCACGCCGGCTGGGCCCGAAATTGGTGCAGTGCACATAACGCGCTGTTTCGCCGTTGAAAAGGCCGCGACGCGACGACCTGGCACCAACCTTGCGAGCTTTCGACCATCGGCAACGCAGCCGACCGCGAAAACATCACTGCTGACCAAAGGTGGTCACACCGGGCAAAGGCGTCCGTGCTCGTCGTTCTTCGTAACGATCAGCGTGGATGCCTTTTTTCTTTGGCGAGGACAACGATGGCGACACCGATACCGCAGGTCGAGGCGCTCGTGAGCGATTACACGGACGATTCCAGTCATCCGTTCGTGATCGTCGGCAATGGGCCCGTGGGCATGCGTATGGCGCGGGAGCTGCTGCGCCGGCAGCCGACTCGTCCGGTAGTGATCTACGGCGACGAGCAGCACCAACCGTACAACCGCGTGCGCCTGTCGTCGTGGCTGGCTGGCGAAATCGACTGGGACGACCTGACCCAACCGCTCGACCCGCCGTCGGGCACCCGTGTCGACGAACGCATCGGCCTTCGCATCGCGCAGATCGACCGTCAAGCACATCGTGTCGTCGATCAACTCGGACGACGGCAGCGCTATCACAAGCTGATCCTCGCGACCGGCTCGACGCCGTTCGTCCCATCCATCCCCGGCACCGACCTCGAAGGCATCTTCACGTTTCGCGACCTCGACGACACCAACCGGCTGCTGGCGCGCCGCGCCCGCAGTCATCACACGGTCGTCGTCGGTGGCGGCCTGCTCGGCCTGGAGGCGGCGCGCGGCATGCAGCGCAGCAATACGCAGGTCAGCGTCGTCGAACACGCCGACAGGCTGCTCGGGCAGCAGCTCGACGAAGCGGCGTCGCGACGCCTGCAGCACGCCGTCGAGGCGCTCGGCATCGCCGTCGTCATCGGCGACGGCATCGCGCAGATCGACGGCCGCGACCGCGTCGAACACGTGCGCCTGCGATCCGGCCGCACGTTGCGTTGTGACACCCTGATCATCGCCGCCGGCATCCGTCCCAACATCGCGCTGGCCAAGGCCGCGCGCCTGGCTTTCGCGCGCGGCATCCAGGTCGATGACAGGATGCGCACGTCGGACCCGGACATCTACGCGGTCGGCGAGTGCGCCGAACACCGCGGCCGCGTCTATGGCCTGGTCGCGCCCGGTCTCGAGCAGGCCGCCGTCGCTGCCGCCGATATCGCCGCCATCGACAGCCGCTACGCCGGCTCGGTCGCGGCGAGCCGCCTGAAGGTCGTCGGTACCCAGGTCTTCAGCATGGGGCCGATGGGCGCCGGCGAGGACCCGCACTACGGACGAGCGCACGTCTTCCGCGACGACGCGGCCGGGGTCTACCGCAAGGTCCTGGTGCGCCGGCACCGCCTGGTCGGTGCGATCGGCATCGGTGACTGGCACGAGACCGTGCGACTGCAGACCATGATCGGTCGTGCACAGCGCGTCTGGCCCTGGCAGCTGTTGCGCTTTCGACGCGGCGGCAACATCTGGCCGGAAGAGGTCAGCCAGGGCGTTGCGGCGTGGCCGGCGGCCAGCATCGTGTGTCAGTGCACCGGCGTCACCCGCGGCGCGATCAGCGAGGCGATCTCGCTCGGCGCCTGCAATGCCGGGGCCATCGCCGACGCGACCGGCGCCAGCACCGTGTGCGGATCCTGCAAACCCCTGGTCGCCGACCTGCTCGGCGCCGGCGAACCGGCCGCGCCGGCGCCGCGGCACCGCATCCTGCTGGGAGCGGCGGTGGCGTCGCTGATCGGCGCGCTGGCGATTCTCGTCGGCCCCGCGATCCCGTACGCCGACAGCGTCCGGCACGCCTGGCACTGGGACATGCTGTGGCGTGAGGAGCTGTTCAAGCAGATCAGCGGGTTCGGCGTACTCGGCCTGTTTGTTGCCGGTCTGGCGGTGTCGCTGCGCAAGCGCACCGGCGTGCTGAACCGGCTCGGGCGCTTCGATGCCTGGCGACTCGCCCATGTGCTGCTCGGCGTGCTGGTCGTCGCCGGGCTGGTCGCGCACACCGGACTGCGTCTCGGCAACGGACTGAATCTGGCGTTGATGACCAGCTTCAGCGCGCTGCTGCTGGCCGGTGCTGTGACCACGACCGTCATCGCCCTCGAACACCGCCTCGATGGCGGCTTCGTGCAGCGTGTGCGCAGGCAGTCGGTGTGGCTGCACATCCTGCTGTTCTGGCCAGTGCCGGCGTTGCTCGGCTGGCACATCTTCAAGAGCTACTGGTTCTGAGGCCACGGCAATGGCGAAAGCGAGCAACCGCGTTTACTGGATCGCCTGGCTGTTGTTGAGCTCGGGCGCGGCCGCCGCACTCGGCTTCACGCTGTTCGAGGGCGCCGACAAGACCGTCTTCATGCCCGGCCCGCTGACCGCCGGCCACCACCAACTCGCCGACCGTTGCGACATCTGCCACACCCAGGGCTTCGGCGGCGGCGAGGTACTGCAGCAGGCCTGCGTCGATTGCCACGGTGACGTGCGCGTCAAGCCGCACGATTCGCACCCGCGGGCGAAATTCACCGATCCGCGCAACGCCGACCGGCTCGAACAGATCGACGCACTGCACTGCGTCACGTGCCATACCGAACACCGGCCGGAGATCACGGCGACGAACGGCGTCACCCAGCCACGCGACCTGTGTTTCCACTGTCACGCCGAGATCGGCAAGGACCGGCCGTCGCACGACGGCATGGCATTCGACAGCTGCACCAGCGCCGGCTGCCACAATTTCCATAACAACCGCGCGCTGTACACGGACTTTCTGGTCAAACACATGGACGATCCGGCGACCCTGGCGAAGCCGCGTGTGCCGGCACGCGAGTTCGCCAGCGTACTCGACGAGATCATCGAGTACCCGCGCGACCGCTACCCGGTCGAGGCATTGACGGCCGCAGACCTGGACGCCCCGGCCGACAAGGCCGCGGACGCTGCCATCGTGACCGACTGGCACGAGACCGCGCATGCGGCTGCCGGCGTCAACTGCAGCGCGTGCCATCAGCCGCCGGCGGCCGACGGCGCGCCGCAGGCATGGCGCGACCAGCCCGGACAGGAGGCCTGCGCGACATGCCATGCGATCGAGGTCGAGCGCTTCGGTGACGGCAAGCACGGCATGCGCCTGGCGGCCGGGCTGTCGCCGCTGCGCCCGGCAGACGCCCGCCTGCCAATGAAGGACGCCGCCGCGCACCGCGAGCTTACCTGCAACAGCTGCCACGGCGGCCACCGCTACGACACCGCGCGTGCCGCTGTCGAGGCGTGCCTGGAATGCCACGACGACGGTCACTCGCTGGCCTACGAGGGCACGACGCACCATGAACTGTGGCTCGCCGAGCAGCGCGGCGAGGCGACCGCCGGCAGCGGCGTGTCGTGCGCGACCTGCCACATGCCGCGCATCGACGTCGACGTCAGCGACTGGCTGAGCCGCAAGGTCGTCGAACACAACCAGAGCGCGACGCTGTCGCCGAACAGCAAGATGATCCGCCCGGCGTGCCTGCACTGCCACGGCCTCGGGTTGGCGATCGACGCCCTGGCCGACCGGGCGTTGATCGACGACAACTTCGACCGGCCGCCGAACGTGAAGGTCGACAGTATCGCGCTCGCACGTGCCGACCAGGAGCGCTACCTGCGCGAGAAGGCGGCGACGCAGCAATGATTTCCCATCGCCGGTACCGCCCGGCACCACCGTTCCGAAGAACACACGCAGTAAGAGGCAAAGCCATGAAACAGCACTCCAGCAAGCAACTCCTCCGTGCCGGGATCGCCGGCGCATTGACTGTGTCGGCCGGCATCGCGCTGGCAGTCGACGTTGCCGACAAACCCATGATCACACCGAAAGCAATGGCCGACGCGCTGCACCTGGTCATGGATTCGGACCGCACGGTCTACACGCGCAAGATCGTCAACCGCCTGGTCAAGAAGGAGAAAGTCATCAAGGCCAGCGAACACTACGGCGATGACAAGGCGCTGGTCCTGCCGGCGCAGATGTTCCGTTACGGCTCGGAACTGGTCGCCGAGCGCGCGGAGAAGCTGCCAGACGTCAAGTTCAGCTACTCGCTGCAATCCCTGTGGCCGGTCAACCGCCAGAACGCACCGAAGACCGATGCCGAGAAGGCCGGCCTGAAGTACGTCGCCGAGAACAAGGGCAAGAACTACTACGCGGTCGAGGAGCTCGGCGGCACCAAGTACTTCACCGCGGTCTATGCCGATACCGCCGTAGCGCCGGTGTGCGTGTCGTGTCACAACGACCACAAGGACTCACCGCGTCGCGACTTCAAGATCG
>JASJCU010000105.1 GCA_030065815.1 Gammaproteobacteria bacterium
CGGCGATGCGCCAGTGCACCGCGGCCAGCGCGAACGGCGCCGCCTGGCAGTGCAGCAGCGTGTCGCGCCAGGCGTCGGCGTGTGGCACGTCGAGGTCGCGCAGCAGACTGACCAGCGCACGTGCGCGCTGGCGCTCCTCGGCGCGCAGCTCGCGGCTCTCGCGCGCCGCGTACAGCCACCGCCCCCAGTGCGCGACATCTTCCGGGCTGCGCCGCTCGCAGGCCGCGTACAGGCGCGCCAACAGCGGCAGGTCGAGGTGAACCAGCGCGTCGTCGATCAGGCCACCGAGCCAGTCCTGCAGCGTGGCCCGGTCGTGCACCCAGCGGGCGTCGACGGCCCATTCGAGCCCCTGCGAGTACGTGAAGCCGCCGACCGGCAGCGCCGGGCTGACCAGCTGCATCAGCCGCAGCCGCGCCAACGCGTCGCCAGCCGGTGCGCCACCGGGCGCGTCAGTGGCCATGGCCGTGCGCGCTGCCGCCGTAGGCGCCGGGCTCGGGTTCGAACGGCGCCTCGACCCGCACCGGCTGCAGGCCGAGGCCGCGCAGCATGTCGTCGAGCACGTGGTCGTGCGCATAGCGCAGCAGTCCCGGCGCGACCTGCAGCGCGACGTGGCGGTTGCCGAGGTGGTAGCAGGCGCGCGCGAGCAGAAGCGCATCGTCACAGCGCACCTCGGACACCGGTTCTGCGGCTGCCGAGACGCGCACGATGGTGCCGTCGCGGCTGCCGAGCAGGTCGCCGTCGCGCAGGGTCTCGCCGCGGGCGAGGAACACGCCGGCCTCGCGGCCGTCGTCGAGGACGACGCGCTGGCGGCTGCGGATGCGCTTGTCGAGCGGCAGCGTCAACGTGGTCGCGACCGCGTCGCTGGCGCCGTCGACGCGGCGATCGAGTTCGAGCAGGTCAATCACCGGCGCATCATCTCGCGGCGCGCTCAGAACAGGAAGTAACGCTGCGCCATCGGCAGCACGTCGGCCGGCTCGCAGCTCAGCAACTCGCCGTCGGCGCGCACTTCGTAGGTCTGCGCGTCGACCTCGATGGTCGGCTGCCAGTCGTTGAGCACCATGTCGGCCTTGCGCACGCCGCGGCAGTGACGCACGACGCCGACCAGCGATTCGAGACCGAGGTGGCGGTGCACGTCGGCCTCGTACGCGGTCTGCGACACGAAGGTCATGCGCGTCGCGTGGCGCGCACCGCCGAGCGCGCCGAACATCGGCCGGTAGTGGACCGGCTGTGGCGTCGGGATCGACGCGTTCGGGTCGCCCATCGGCGCCGCGGCGATCAGCCCGGCCTTGATCACGAGGCTCGGCTTGGTGCCGAAGAAGGCCGGTTTCCACAGCACCAGGTCGGCCAGCTTGCCGACCTCGACCGAGCCGACCTCGTGGGCGATGCCGTGGGTCAGCGCCGGGTTGATCGTGTACTTGGCGACGTAGCGGCGCGCGCGCCGGTTGTCGTGCTTGGCGCTGTCGCCGTCGAGCGTGCCGCGCTGCACCTTCATCTTGTGCGCGGTCTGCCAGGTGCGCGTGATCACCTCGCCGACCCGGCCCATCGCCTGCGAGTCGGACGCGATCATCGAGAACGCGCCGAGATCGTGCAGGATGTCCTCGGCGGCGATGGTCTCGCGGCGGATGCGCGATTCGGCGAACGCGACGTCCTCGGGGATCGACGGCGACAGGTGATGGCAGACCATCAGCATGTCGAGGTGTTCGTCGACGGTGTTGACCGTGTACGGCCGCGTTGGGTTGGTCGACGACGGCAGCACGTTGTCGTGCCCGGCCGCCTTGATGATGTCCGGCGCATGGCCGCCGCCGGCACCTTCGGTGTGATAGGTGTGGATCGTGCGCCCGCCGATCGCCGCGAGCGTATCCTCGACGAAGCCCGATTCGTTCAGCGTGTCCGTGTGGATCGCGACCTGGACGTCGAAGTTCTCGGCGACGGTCAGGCAGTTGTCGATCGCCGCCGGTGTCGTGCCCCAGTCCTCGTGCAGCTTCAGGCCGATCGCGCCGGCCGCGATCTGCTCGGACAGCGGGCCGGGGCGCGACGCGTTGCCCTTGCCGAGGAAACCGAGGTTGACCGGCAGCGCGTCGGCGGCCTGCAGCATGCGCTGGATGTTCCACGGGCCGGGCGTGCAGGTCGTCGCATTGGTGCCGGTCGCCGGGCCGGTGCCGCCGCCGAGCATCGTCGTGACGCCCGACATCAGCGCGTCGTCGACCTGCTGCGGGCAGATGAAATGGATGTGCGCGTCGATGCCGCCGGCAGTCAGGATCTGGCCCTCGCCGGCGATCGCCTCGGTACCGGGGCCGACGATGATGTCGACGCCCGGCTGCACGTCCGGGTTGCCGGCCTTGCCGATGCCGCAGATGCGGCCGTTCTTGATACCGATGTCGGCCTTGACGATGCCCCAGTGGTCGAGGATCAGCGCGTTGGTGATAACGACGTCGACGACCTGCGCGGCCGGTTGCTGGCTCTGCCCCATGCCGTCGCGGATCACCTTGCCGCCGCCGAACTTGACCTCGTCGCCGTAGACCGTGCGGTCTTGCTCGACCTGGATGAACAGCTCGCTGTCGGCCAGCCGGACGCGGTCGCCGACCGTCGGGCCGTACATCTCGGCATACGCCTGGCGGCTGATGCGGGTCATCGCTTGTCCCCTCCGCTCAACGGCCCCATGACCTTGCCGCGGAAGCCGTAGACATGGCGGTCACCGGCATAGGCGACCAGCTCGACGTCACGCGTCTGGCCCGGTTCGAAACGCACGGCGGTGCCGGCCGCGATGTTGAGGCGGAAGCCGCGTGCCTTGTCGCGCTCGAACTCGAGCGCGCCGTTGGCCTCGTAGAAATGGTAGTGCGAACCGACCTGGATCGGCCGGTCGCCGGTGTTGGCGACCGACAGCGTCACGGTCTCGCGACCGGCGTTCAGTTCGATGTCGCCGTTGGCGGCGATTACTTCACCTGGAATCATGCTGGGGTCTCCCGGAAATCGAGTCTCGGAACGCAAAGGCCTCGAAGGCACAAAGATCACAAAGAAAACCTGTGCTCAAAAAAACCTCATTGGCTTCACCGCACCCACCCGGTTCGTCGGCACCGCCCAGCTCAGCAAGCTCGTTTCCTCTTCGAGTCCTTTGCGTCTTTGCGGCCTTCGCGTTCGACACTCGGTGCCAAATCGGATATTGGTTTCAGACAATCGGATCATGCACGGTCACGAGCTTGGTGCCGTCGGGGAAGGTCGCCTCGACCTGCACCTCGGGGATCATCTCGGCGACGCCGTCCATGACGTCGTCGCGACCGAGCAGCGTGCGGCCGTGGTCCATCAGCTCGGCGACGCTGCGGCCGTCACGTGCGCCCTCCATGATCGCCGCGCTGATGAAGGCGACCGCCTCCGGGTAGTTGAGTTTCAGGCCGCGCTCCCGGCGCCGCTCGGCTAGCAGCGCGGCCGTGAACAGCAGCAGCTTGTCTTTTTCTCTCGGGGTCAGTTCCATCGTCGTCGGCTCGTCGTTCGTTGTCCGTGTCAGGTCGCCCAGATGCGCGGCGGGCTGGCGGCGCGGCCGATGGTCTCGGGCCGCAGGCGCGTCCAGACCGCACTGAACAGGCGGCGCGCACGTTCGGTCGAGCGGCCGAGGTAGCGCACGACCAGCAGGTCGTCGAGCAGCGTCGCCGCGGCATAGTCGCCGCCGCTGGCCATCAACAAGTCGCGGCAGGCCTCGACGCCGGCGTCGTCGACATCACTGATCAGCAGCGTACCACCGACCGGCAGCCCGGCCATCAGCGACAGGCGGCAGCGGTTGTCGGCGCTCACGCGCAGGCGCTCGTCGAGCAGTGGCAGGCCGTCGCGCGACACCCGCAGGCGACTGTCGATACGGCCGGTCGCGAAGGCCTCGTCGATCACCGGACGACCGAGGCACTGGATCTCCCACAGCGCGAGGCGGGCGTCGCCGTGCAACTCGACGTCGGTCTGTAGCGCGACGTCGGCGCCGGGGAATAAAATGTTCTCGTGCGGCAGCCATTCGAGGCTGGCACCGGCGGCGACCCGCAGCCGCTGCACCTGGCGTGCGCGCCGGCCGGCGCTGCGGTAGAACTTGGCCGCGCCCGGGGTCGTGACCAGTGTCGCGGTATCGCCAGCGGCATGCAGCTCGATGTTCAGCGCATCGCCGCCGACCACGCCACCCGGCGGGTGCAGCAGGTAGACGTGGCAGACGTCGCCCTCAGGATAGAACGGGCGCTGCACCGACAGCGGCCCATGCCGCCGGCGCTGCGCCAGCACGGTACGGCCGCCGGCACGGCGCAGGCCCAGCGACAGCTGCGCCCGCCACCCGCAACTTGACGACAGAGGATCGACGACGGCGTTCACGTGGTGACCTTAACGGCGCTCGCGCCCGATCGGCAACAGCCACAGCACGAGCGGCCCGAGCAGCAGGGCCAGCCAGGCGTGATCGAGCGCGTGCTGCAGCAGCGGCGCGTCGGCGACGTGCGCGGCGGCGAGCGCCGGCAGGCCGAGCAGGGTGATCGTCGTCAGTGCGGATCGCATCGCATCCTCCGGGTGTCGGTCAGACAGTCAGGTACTGCTGGATCAGTTCGTCGTTGAGTTCGTCCATCGCGCCGCTCGCCATCACGCGACCGCGGTCGAGCAGGCAGAAGCGGTCGGCGACCCGGCGCGCGAACGGCAGCTTCTGCTCGACCAGCAGCACGGTAAGGCCGAGCTCGCGGTTGAGCTTGCGCACGACGTTGCCGATGTCGGCGACGATGTTCGGCTGGATGCCCTCGGTCGGCTCGTCGAGGATCAGCAGCTTGGGGTCGGTGACCAGCGCACGACCGATCGCCAGCTGCTGCTGCTGGCCGCCGGACAGGTCGCCGCCGCGCCGGCCGAGCATCTCCTTGAGCACCGGGAACATCTCGTAGATGAAGACCGGCACCTTGTTCAGCCGGTCGCGGCGGGCCGGCAGGCCGATCAGCAGGTTCTCCTCGACTGTCAGCAGCGGGAAGATCTGCCGCCCCTGGGGCACGTATCCGATACCCAGCGGCGCGCGCTGCTCGGCGCCGACCTTTTTCAGGTTGGTGCCGTTGTAGTCGAGCACACCGCCCTTGACCGGCAGCAGGCCCATGATGCATTTCAACAGCGTCGTCTTGCCGACGCCGTTGCGACCCATCAATACCGTGCACTGGCCGTCGGGGATGTCGAGGGTCAAGTCCCACAAGGTGTGCGACTGGCCGTAGTACTGGTTGAGGTCCTGGATCTTCAGCATGGCCCGACGCTCCGTTCGCCAGTCGCACAACCGACATCCCTGTCAGTACGGTCCGGCCCGGCATCCCTGCCGGGCGTTCGGCCGGCTGCGTCTGTCCACCGGACAGACGGTCCTTCCTCACCCCACAAGGTGTCCGACTGGCCGTAGTACTGGTTGAGGTCCTGAATCCTCAGCATGACCCGGCCCTCGCTGCCGCCACCGCGCACGCGGCCGCTGCGTCCGGTCGCCGTGACCCGGGCAACGGCGCGGCCATGGCGTCGCGGTCGTCGCCGTCGCTGCGCCGCGGCCCACCGTGATCGGCGCGCGCCGGCGCGCGATTCCGGGCGTGCCGCGGCGTTGCCGGCTCATTCGCCAAGGTACACCTCCACGACCTTGGGGTCGCTCTGCACCTGGTCCATGTTGCCCTCGGCGAGCACGCTGCCCTGGTGCAGCACCGTGACACGCGAGTTCAGCGCGCGCACGAAGTCCATGTCGTGCTCGACGACGACGACCGAGTGGTCACCGGCCAGCGACGTCAGTAGCTCGACGGTGCGATCCATCTCCTGGTGGGTCATGCCGGCGGCCGGCTCGTCGACCAGCAGCAGCAGGGGGTTCTGCATCAGCAGCATGCCGATCTCCAGCCACTGCTTCTGGCCGTGCGACAGTGCGCCGGCAGTACGTTGCGCGTGCTCGGTGAGCCCGATCAGTTCTAGCACCTCGTCGATGCGCTCGTGCTCGACCGTGCTCAGGCGCGCACGCCAGGTGCGCCAGACGCCTTTCGGTCCGGCCATCGACAGTTCGAGGTTCTCGAACACCGTGTGGTGCTCGAACACGGTCGGCTTCTGGAACTTGCGGCCGATGCCCGCCTGGGCGATCTCAGGCTCGTCCATCTGCAGCAGGTTCATGCGTGCACCGAACCAGCAGGTGCCGGTGTCGGGTCGGGTCTTGCCGGTGATGATGTCCATCATCGTCGTCTTGCCGGCGCCGTTCGGCCCTATCAGGCAGCGCAGCTCGCCAGCGTTGACGTAGAAGTTCAGGTTGTCGATCGCCTTGAAGCCGTCGAACGCGACCGAGACGTCTTCCATGTACAACACGGTGCCGTGCGACAGGTCGAGACCGTCGACGACCTTCGGCACCATGAAGTCGAACACCCGGTCGCGGCGGAACAGCTCCTGCACGCCGCCCATCATTCCACCTCTCTGCGCCGCCACAGCCCGGCGATACCGCGCGGCAGCAGCAGCGTGACCAGCACGAACAGGCCGCCGAGCGCGAACAGCCAGAACTCGGGAAACGCGCCGGTGAACCAGGTCTTTGCGTAGTTGACGCCGATCGCGCCGAGCACGGCACCGTACAGCGTCGCCCGGCCGCCCATCGCGACCCAGATCACGACCTCGATCGAGTTCAGCGGCGCGAACTCGCCGGGGTTGATGATGCCGACCTGGGGCACGTACAGCGCGCCGGCTAGCCCGGCGAGCATCGCCGAGAACGTGAAGATCGCGAGCTTGACGTGCTCGACCTTGTAACCGATGAAGCGGGTGCGGTCCTCGGTGTCGCGGATCGCGACCGCGACCCGGCCGAGGCGCGACGTGACCAGCGCGCGGCAGGCCAGGTAGCCGAGCGCCAGCGCGACGCCGGACGCGACGAACAGCCCGATGCGCGTGGCGTCGTCCTGCAGGCTGAAGCCGAGAATATCCTTGAAGTCGGTCAGGCCATTGTTGCCGCCGAAGCCCATCTCGTTGCGGAAGAACGCCAGCATCAGCGCATAGGTCAGCGCCTGCGTGATGATCGACAGGTAGACGCCGGTGACGCGCGAGCGGAACGCCAGCCAGCCGAACACGAACGCCAGCATGCCGGGTGCCAGGAACACCATCAGCGCGGCGAACCAGAACTGGTCGAAGCCGTACCAGAACCACGGCAGCTCCTGCCAGTTCAGGAACACCATGAAGTCCGGCAGCTCGGGGTGGCCATAGACACCGCGCTCGCCGATCTGGCGCATCAGATACATGCCCATCGCGTAACCGCCGAGGGCGAAGAACGCGGCGTGGCCGAGACTGAGGATGCCGAGGTAGCCCCAGACCAGGTCGACGGCGACCGCGAGCAGCGCATAGGTCAGGTACTTGCCGAGCAGCGTGACCGTGTAGGTCGACACGTACGCCGGGTGATCGGCGGGCAGGCCGTTCAAGACCGGCACCGCAACGATCACCGCCAACAGCACCAGCAGGAAGACCTTGCCGCCGGTATCGCCGCTGAGGATCCTGACCAGGAACACCGCTCAGCCCTCCGCGGCCCGACCCTTTTGCGGGAACAGCCCGCGCGGGCGCTTCTGGATGAACAGGATGATGAACACCAGCACCAGTATCTTGGCCAGCACCGCACCGGCCCAGGGCTCCATGATCTTGTTCGCGATGCCGAGGCCGAGGCCGCCGATCAGCGTTCCCCACAGGTTGCCGACGCCGCCGAACACGACGACCATGAAGCTGTCGACGATGTACGCCTGGCCGAGGTTGGGGCCGACGTTGGTCAGCTGCGACAGTGCGACGCCGGCAATGCCGGCGATGCCCGAGCCGAGGCCGAAGGTCAACGCGTCGACGCGCGCCGAGCGCACCCCCATCGCGCGCGCCATCGCGCGGTTCTGCGACACCGCGCGCACCTGCAGGCCGAGCCGGGTGTACTTCAGCACGAAGAACAGGCCGGCGAACACCAGCAGGCAGAAGATGAAGATGTACAGCCGGTTGTAGGTCAGCGCAAGCACGCTGTTGATCTGCCACAGGCCGCTGAGGAACTCCGGGTTCGACACCGGCACGTTCTGCGGTGAGATCACGCTGCGCACCACCTGCTGCAGGATCAGGCTGATTCCGAAGGTCGCGAGCAGGGTCTCGAGCGGGCGGCCGTACAGGAAACGGATCACGCCGCGCTCGATCATGATGCCGACCAGCCCGGAGACCAGGAACGCGGCCGGGATGGACAACACGATCGACAGTCCGATCATGTCCGGCATCAGCTGCTGCATCAGGTAGGTCGTGTAGGCGCCGAGCATGATCAGCTCGCCGTGCGCCATGTTGATCACGCCCATGACGCCGAACGTGATCGCCAGGCCGATCGCCGCGAGCACCAGCACCGAGCCGGCGCTGAGGCCGAAGAACAACGTCTCGACGTGGCCGTAGAACGCGACCCTGTCCTCGATCTTGGCCAGCGCCGCCGCGGCGTCGGCGCGCACGCCGTCGTCCGGATCGCTGTCGGCCAAGCGGCTCAGACCGTTGCGTACCGCGGGTTCGAGGCTGTCGGCAACGGCCGCGATCGCGGCGCGGCGCTGGTCAGGATCGCTGGCGCTGAGGCGGGCCAGCGCGAGCCCGGCGCGCAGTGCCTCCTGCACGGCCGGATCCTGCTCGTCGGCGAGCAGGCGCTCGAACAGCGTCGCGTGACCTGGCGCCGGGTTGTCGAGCAGCTGGTTGACGGCGGCCAGACGCACGTCTGCATCCGGGCTTGCCAGTTCGAGCTCGGCGAGATGCGCGCGGATCTGGCCACGCATCGCGTTGTTGATCGCCAGCTTGCGGAACTTGCGCGAGCTGAACTTCCCGTAGTCCTGTTCGCTGAAGACGTCGATCGCAAAGCGGCCATCGTCTCTCTGTTCCATCCAGACCAGGCGCTTCTGCTTTTTCAGGTAGCGCAACCTGCCCTCGAGCAGGCCGCTGAGCAGTTCAGCAGTCTGCGGGTGACCACTGCGCGCCAGCGCGTCGACACCCTGCGCCTTGATCGCGAAATCGCGTTCGAGCAGTTGCGCGAATGCCGCGTCGAGGGTGGCGTCGCCGGTCTCGATGTTCGCCGCGAACGACGGTGACACCAGGCACAGCAACAGCGTGGTCACGAGAATTCGCAACATGGTCTCCGGGGCCTCGGGTCGAAGTGAGAGTGTGGCACCGGTGTACGGGGCACCGGTGCCACGCTTGGCACAGCACTCTCGCGTTCAGTCAGGACTCAGTAGTTCTGGCCCGAGCACTTGGCGGTCTTGACGTTGTAGTTGCCGCAGGACAGCGGCGCACGCCAGTCGGCGATGATGTCCTTCGAGCCTTCGAGGAAGTCGGACCAGGCGTCACCCACGACCAGGCCAGGAGTCTGCGAGACGATCTGGAACTGGCCGTCGTCCTGGATCTCGCCGATCAGCACCGGTTTGGTGATGTGATGGTTCGGCATCATCGCCGACAGCCCGCCCGACAGGTTCGGCACGGCGACCCCGACGATCGCCTGACCGACCGCGGCCGGATCCGTGGTGCCGGCCTTCTTGACCGCCTCGACCCACATGTTGAAGCCGATGTAGTGCGCCTCCATCGGGTCGTTGGTCACGCGCTCCTCGTTCTTGATGAACTTGTGCCAGGCCTCGATGAACGCGTCGTTCGCATCGCTCTCGACACTCATGAAGTAGTTCCATGCCGCGAGGTGGCCGACCAGCGGCTTGGTATCGATGCCCGACAGCTCCTCCTCGCCGACCGAGAACGCGACGACCGGGATGTCCTCGGCCGAGATGCCCTGGTTGCCCAGCTCCTTGTAGAACGGCACGTTGGCATCGCCGTTGATCGTCGACACGACCGCGGTCTTCTTGCCGGCCGAGCCGAACTTCTTGATGTCGGCGACGATCGACTGCCAGTCGGAATGGCCGAACGGCGTGTAGTTGATCATGATGTCACCGGCGGCGACCCCCTTGGCTTTCAGGTAGGCCTCGAGGATCTTGTTGGTCGTGCGCGGGTAGACGTAGTCGGTTCCGGCCAGCACCCAGCGCTTGACGCCCTGCTCCATCAGGTAGTCGACGGCCGGGATCGCCTGCTGGTTCGGCGCGGCACCGGTGTAGAAGACGTTCTTCGACGACTCCTCACCCTCGTACTGCACCGGGTAGAACAGCAGGCTGTCCAGTTCCTCGAACACCGGCAGCACCGACTTGCGCGATACCGACGTCCAGCAACCGAACACGGCGTCGACCTTTTCTTTCTCGATCAGCTCGCGCGCCTTCTCGGCGAACAGCGGCCAGTTGGACGCCGGATCGACGACGACGGCCTCGAGCTTCTTGCCGAGCAGGCCACCTTTCTTGTTCTGCTCCTCGATGAGCATCAGCATGGTGTCTTTCAGCGTGGTCTCGGATATGGCCATCGTGCCCGACAGCGAGTGCAGTACGCCGACCTTGATCGTGTCGGCGGCCTGGACCGCACCGGCTAGGCTGAGCGCGGTGGCGGCAGAAACCGCCAGCGACAGACGGCGGAGGTTCTTGGCAAGTTTCATTGTTGGCATGGCTCCCAAAGCGGTTGGACTCGAAACTGCCGGACATGCCGCGGTGACATGGCCTCGCGGCATCACGTTCGCGCGACTGCGGCGGACACGGCAGCCGGCGGCATCGACAGTAGTCCTGGCGTCTGCAGGTGTCGTGCCAGTTAGCTAACAACCTGTTTTGGTGCAGAAAACACCGTTGCCTGCGGGCGGCATCGGAGACCGCCGCCCCGTATTGGGGCGTCGGCCGGCGGCGTGGGCCCCATCTCGGTGCGCGTGCCACCGCGCCGCGTGCATGCCCGGCGCACGGGCGCGCGCAGCCGGCGGCCAGCGCACAGCGCGCACAAAAAACAAAGGGCGCCGAGGCGCCCTTTGCGTGAGGGGTTGCGAGCGTGGCTTACGACAGCGAC
>JASJCU010000106.1 GCA_030065815.1 Gammaproteobacteria bacterium
GGCCGCGGTACCACCGACGATGTCGGCATTACTCTCGACCCCGAACTGCTTGATATCGGTCAGGCGGGCATACCACGAGCCCTTGTCCCAGAAACCGTCTTCGGAACAACCGATGCAACCGTGCCCGGCCTGGATCGGGAAAGATGTGCCCTCGTTCCAGCGGATCGTCGAACAGGCGTTGTAGGTCGTGGGTCCCTTGCAGCCCACCTTGTACAGGCAGTAGCCCTTGCGTGCGCCTTCGTCGTCCCAGCTCTCGACGAACTGTCCGGCGTCGAAGTGCGGACGGCGATAACACTTGTCGTGGATGCGCTGGCTGTAGAACATCTTCGGCCGCCCCTGGCGATCGAGTTCGGGGATCCGGTCGAAGGTCAGCATGTAGGTGATGACGCCGGTCATCACCTCGGCGATCGGCGGACAGCCCGGCACCTTGATGATCGGCTTGTCGTGGATCACCTTGTGGATCGGTACCGCCTGGGTCGGATTCGGCTTGGCCGCCTGCACGCAACCGTACGCCGCGCACGAGCCCCACGAGATGATCGCCTTGCAGTGCGCGGCCGCATGCTTGAGCTGGTCGAGGTACGGCCTGCCGGCGATGATGCACGACATGCCGTCCTGGTTCAGCGGCGGGTTGCCCTCGCAGGCGAGGATGAAGTTGCCGTCGTACTTCTCGATCGTCTCATCGATGATCGCCTCGGCCTGGTGGCCGGCGGCGGCCATGATCGTGTCGTCGTAGTCGAGCGAGATCATCGACAGGATTACGTCCTTGGCCAGTGGATGTGCCGAGCGGACGAAAGACTCGGTGCAGCAGGTGCACTCCAGGCCATGCAGCCAGATCACCGGGATCCGCGGCTTGGTCTCCATCGCGTGTGCGATCTTCGGCGCGAGCGCCGGGCCGAGGCCCAGCGCCGCCGCCGTCAGGCTGCAGTACTTGAGGAAGCTGCGGCGCGTTATGCCCTGCCTCCGCATCACGTCATAGAATGTCTCGGTCATGCTCCTCTCCCGTGGCTGATGGGCCGATCAGCGCCTGATCGCCGCGCTCGGGAACTGTCTCTGCAAAGACCTTGCCATTCCATTTTTCTTTATATTAGACAATTACTTACGTCATTTCGCGGGGCGCTCCGCTAGCCGGCAGCGCAAGCCAAGCAGCGCTTTCCCGGCGACGACCGGAAAGCTGCTTGCCAGTCGCGCACGGGCCAGCGCATCGACCGGCAGCGGTCACGCAGGCCAGCGTCCGGCGCGGTCGCCGGACTGCACGCCCGCCGACCGCGTGCGGCCGCCGCGCCCGCCGCGCGCCCGCGGCCGACTGGTACTTAATCTTCCAGTGGCGGCACGAAAGCGGAACTTTCCTAACCGGGCGTGTCGCCCCGACCCGGGGCGACGTAATTAATTTTACGCCTTTTCAATGGCTTAGTGCCTGCTGTCAGATCGGCATGCAACTTGCGATTGGGATCAGTGATAGCGGTAGCAAACCCAGGGGGCGGCATGATCGAGCGCAATGTGACCATCATGGGGATCGGCAATCTGCTGTGGGCCGACGAGGGCTTTGGCGTGCGCACGATCGAGACGCTGCACCGGCGCTACCGCTTCGCCGACCACGTGCGACTGATCGATGGCGGCACCCAGGGTATCTATCTCGTACAACACGTGCAGGCTGCCGACATCCTGGTCGTGTTCGATGCGATCGACTACGGACTGGCCCCGGGCACATTGAAGTCGATCGAGGGCGCCGATGTCCCGAGCTTTATGGGCGCGAAGAAGATGAGCCTGCACCAGACCGGTTTCCAGGAGGTGCTGGCTATGGCCGAGCTGCTCGGCGACTACCCGCAGCACATCCTGCTGGTCGGCGTCCAGCCCGAGCAGCTCGAGGACTACGGCGGCAGCCTGCGCCCGAGCGTGCGTGCGCAGATCGACCCGGCGATCGATGCCGCGCTGGCCTGGCTCGCGGCACGCGGCGTCACCGCCGAGCGCCGCCGGTCGCCGCTGTCCGTAGCGCAGGCCCTGCACCCGGAACAGCTCGCGCTCGCCGCCTACGAAACGCAGCGTCCGACTGCCGAACTGGCCTGTCGGCTCGGTGACGAACGCGTCCTGCGCGACGACCGCATCGCCTTCGACCCGAAACCGCTCGACCTCGGCGCACGCCCGCTACGCGTCGACGTCGACAAGCGGGGGCGGGGCTGATGTGCATCGGCATCCCGATGCAGGTCGTCGAACGCGGCGAATTCCATGCGCTGTGCGACGACGGCGCGCGCCAGGTCCAGGTCGACACGACGCTGGTCGGCCAACCGGCGGTCGGCAGCTGGCTGCTGGTGTTTCTCGGTGCCGCGCGCGAGGCACTCGACGAGCCGACCGCGTTGGCGATGCGCGACGCCGTCAATGCCGTTGGCCGGATCATGCAAGGCGACACCCGGATCGACGACCTGTTCGGCGATCTCGTCGACCGCGAACCCCAGGCGCCCGCGCACCTGCAACACCTGATCAAGGAGGCGTAAGCCGATGTCTTCACCGCTGATCGAACAACTGACCGAGCGCCACGGTTTCCCGCTGGTCACACCGGAAAAGCTCGACAACTTTCTCGAGCGCGAGACCACGCTGGCGCTGTTTCTGAGTGCCGACCCGAAGCGCTACCCGGAGGCCAACGATGTCGCCGTGATCCTGCCCGAGCTGGTGCGCGCCTTCCCGGCGCGCTTCAAGGCCGCGGTCGTCGACCGCCGCCTCGAGGACAGGTTCAAGCAACGCTACGACATCGCCGTCTGGCCGTGCCTGGTGTTCCTGCGCGACGGCCGCTTCCTCGGCAAGATCAGCAAAGTGCGCGACTGGTCCGAGTACCTCGAGCGTATCCCGCAGATCCTCGACAGCCAGCCGTCGCACAACCCGGGTGTCGGCATACCGGTGGTCAGTGAAACGCTGCAGAGGACGTCCGATCATGCATGAGTTCCCCGATATCCCGATCGTCGAGATCGGCCCCGGCAGCCAGACCCGTGACGCGGACGACAGCCTCGAGTACATGAGCATGCCCGAGGCTATGCAGACCTATCACCGGCCGATCCTGCCCGAGCCCGAAGACGTCGCCGGCATCGACGTCGGCCGCCGCGTACTCGGTGACGTCGGCGCCGCGCTGCGCGCCTGGCAACCCGGTATGCCCGCCGCGCTGATCGACCTCGACGCGCTCGATGCGGCCAGTCTCGCGTTCGTCAACCAGGCGCTCGGCGAGGGCGAAGTCAGTATCACGCTCGACGGCCCCGCGCCGGTACGCGTCCAGGAATCGGTACTCGCCGGGGTCTGGCGGGTACGCCATCTGGATGCGCAGGAGCGGGTCGTGCGCGACACCATCGAGGTCGGCGACGTGCCCGAGCTGGTGCGCAATGCGACGTTCGCCGACGCCGCGCTGACGCTCGACACCGCGGTCTACGCATACGACCCTGAGATCCAGAATGCGCCGGCGCTGCTGGTCGAGGTCGCCGACCGGCTGGCCAGCCAGCGGCCCGGTGATCCGGCGCACGCCGTCAACCTGTCGCTGCTGCCGCTCAGCGACGCCGACCTGGTGCTGCTCGGTGAACGCCTCGGCGTCGGGCCGGTGACGATCCTGTCGCGCGGCTACGGCAACTGCCGGATCGGCAGCACGGCAACACGCAACGTCTGGTGGATCAAGTACTTCAACTCGCAGGACGCGCTGATCCTCAACACCATCGAGGTAACCGACGTGCCGGCCGTGGCGCTGGCCGCGGCCGAGGACGTCGCCGACAGCCGCGAGCGCCTCGACGAGATCCTGGAGCTGTACCGATGAGCCGGCCGACGACGTTCGAGGGCAGCTACGGCGGTGACGAGACGCGCGTCGACGACGCCGCACGCATGGAGTGCAAGGTCTGCTGGCATGTCTATGACCCGGCGATCGGCGACGACTACTGGCAGATCCCGCCCGGCGTCGCGTTCACCGCGCTGCCCGACGACTGGCGCTGCCCGCATTGCGACGGCGCCAGGGAGCAGTTCATGGTGGTGCTCGATGCCGGCGCCTGACCCGCGGCTGCCGGCGCCCGGCGCGAGACTGGTGCGCCACTTCGACGAGGTTGCGCGCACGCGCATGGTCGACGTGCCAATCGTCAACCCGGCGCTCACCGTCGAGGCGGTCGGTTTCGCACCTACGGACGCCGGCTGGATCGGTATCCTGATCACGCCGTGGTTCATGAACCTGGTGCTGCTACCGGCTGGCGACGACGACTGGCTCGGGCTGCCGATCGGCAGCACGGTCAGCCGCACGTTCGCGTCCGGCGGCTATACCTTCCAGGTCGCCGGCGATGCCGACAGCGGCCGCTACCTGACCTGCCCACTGATGTCGCCGCTCCTCGAGATCCCGGATCAACAGACCGCTGTCGCGGTCGCCCACGCCGCGCTCGCCGCGCTGCATGACGCAGCGCAACACGATACCGGGTCGAGCACCCACGCCGCCGAAGTCGCGCGGCGCTGGCACGGCGCACCGGACGGTCGTGAATCCGATACCGCAGTCGACGCTGCGCCGCAGCCGGCGGCGACGACGCTGCTGAGTCGCCGCGCCTTTCTCGCTGGCGGCCTGTTCGACAGCGACCGGAATGGCGCCTGACCGGGACAGCGCGCGGTCGCTGGCCGGGGTCGTCCGGTATGCTGTCGCGTTAGCGCTGGAGTCGCGGACGCGCGTACCGTCGAATCGGTCCGGCGTCGGCTATATACATGACAACGGGTGCGGCGTCGGCATCCGGCACCGTGGCGCAATCCAGCCGCAGGCGCGCGGCATCGGCGCGACCGCGAAATGGGAGGTGGCGTGATGGGTACAGTCTGCGGCGACGGCTCAACCCGGTTCGACGGACAGGCGTCGGCGCGTCAATCTGACCATGGCCAAGACCGGCAACACGCGGACGCAGCGACACGCGCCGCGCGCCTGGCCGTCCATGCCGCCGCGCCTGCCGGCAACGAGGCCGTGGCGTGACCGCCAACCTGCCGACGGTGCTGGTCGTCGACGACGAGCCGCGCTCGCTCGAGACGCTGCGGCGCACACTCGAGGAAGAGTTCGAGGTCCTGACTGCCGCGAGCGCTGCCGAGGCCGAGAAGCTGCTCGAGAGCGAGTGGGTGCAGGCGATCCTCTGCGACCAGCGCATGCCCGGCGAGACCGGCGTCGATTTCCTCAGCCGGGTCCGCGAGCGCTGGCCCGAGATCGTGCGCATCGTGATCTCCGGCTTCACCGATGCCGGCGACCTCGTCGAAGCGATCAACCGCGCCGGCATCTATCAGTACATCAGCAAGCCCTGGCACCCGGACAAGCTGTTGCTCAAGCTGCGCAACGCGATCGACCTGTTCCATCTGCAGCGCCAGAACACGCTGCTCGCCGCCGAGCTCAAACTGCGCCCGGAGACCGTGTCCAAAGACGTCGAGAGCAAGCGCAAGCTGCTGCAGCAGCGCTTCGACTGGGATCAGGGCATCGTACGCAGCCGCGACAGCAGCATGAACGGCATCTGTGACCTGGTGCGGCGGGTCGCCCCGTACGACGTCAGCGTGCTGGTCAGCGGCGAATCGGGAACCGGCAAGGAACTCTGTGCACGCGCGCTGCACTACAACAGCATGCGCCGTGACGGTCCGTTCGTTGCCGAGAATTGCGGCGCGCTGCCCGACGAGCTGCTCGAGAGCGAGCTGTTCGGTCACAAGCGCGGCGCGTTCACCGGCGCCAGCGACGACCGCGTCGGCCTGTTCGAGCTGGCCGACGGCGGTACCGTGTTCCTCGACGAGATCGGCGAGATCTCGCCGGCCTTCCAGGTCAAGCTGCTGCGCGTCCTGCAGGAGGGCGAGATCCGTCCGCTCGGCAGCAACAAGCGGCGCAAGGTCGACGTCCGGGTCGTCACCGCGACCAACCGCGATCTCGAGGCCGAAGTACGTGCCGGGCGCTTCCGCGAAGACCTCTACTACCGCCTGGCGACGTTCACGATCGAGCTGCCGCCGTTGCGCGACCGCCGCGAGGACATCGCGGTACTCGCCCACGCGCTGCTCGAGGACCTGCAGACCCAACTCGGCAAACGCGTCGGCGGCATCAGCCGCGAGTCCCTGGCCTGTCTCGAGGCCTACCCGTGGCCGGGCAACGTCCGCGAACTGCAGAACGAACTCAAGCGCATGCTGGTACTGGCGCAGGACGACGTGCTCGACGCCAACCTGCTGTCGCCACGCATCCTGCACGCCGCCGACGCGGTGCAGGCCGAGGACCTGAGCATCATTTGCCAGACCGAGGGCAGCCTCAAGGAACGCATGGAAGCGCTCGAAGCACGGATCATCAAGGAGACGCTGATCCGCCACCGCTGGAACAAGACCCGCGCCGCCGAAGAACTCGGCCTGTCGCGGGTCGGCCTGCGCAGCAAGCTCGAACGCTACGGGCTGGAGAAAGTCGACGGCATGGAGGCACTCAACAGCGGCGGCGCGACACCGTGAGCACGAACAAGGGAGACCTGATGGCGGACGACGTGCGTGGCCTGCTCGACAGCGCCACCGACAACCCCGCGACCCTGTCCGACGAGTCGGCATGGATCGAGGTGATCCAGCGCATGGACAGCATCTACGCCGATATCGTACGTTACCAAGTCGAGCTCGAGGAAAAGAACGCCAATCTCGAAGAGGCGCACCAGTTCATCCAGAGCGTGATCTCGTCGATCAGCGACATCCTGATCGTCGCCGACACCCAGGGACACATCCAACAGGTCAACGGCGCCCTGGAGACCCTGATCGGGCGCCCGGCGAAACAGATCACCGGCCAGCCGCTGGCGACCCTGTTCATGCCCGGCTACGTCGACCTGGTCGAGGACTTCGCCGAGCACATCCGCGCCGGCGCGATCCACGATTGCGAGGTCGAACTCGTCGATCACGACGGTGACGGCGCACCGATCGCGATCAACTGCACACCGCGTTTCGATCACGACGGCCGCCTGTCGGGCCTGGTCATCACCGGCCGGCCGCTCGGCGAGCTGCGCCGCGCCTACCAGGATCTGCAGGAGACCCACGAGCGTCTGCGTACGACCCAGCAACAGCTCGTGCAGTCGGAAAAGATGGCGTCGCTCGGTCAGCTGGTCGCCGGCGTCGCACACGAACTGAACAACCCGATCAGCTTCGTTTTCGGCAATATGCATGCACTGAAGCGCTACGAGCAGCGCCTCGCCGAATACCTCGATGCGATCCACGGCACGATCAGCAAACCGGAACGCGAGACGCTGCGCAAAGCACTCAAGATCGACCGCCTGCTGCAGGACATCGGCCCGTTGATCGAGGGCTCGCTCGAAGGCGCCGAACGCGTCGGCGAGATCGTCGAGGACCTGCGTCGCTTCTCGACACCGAACCAGCAGCAGTGTCAGCCGTTCGACCTGGTGCGGGTGATCAACACGGCGACCGACTGGGTGATCAAGGCACGCCGCGAGCGACCGCAGGTCGATGTCGACGTGCCCGACGCGGTCAGCGTGACCGGCTACGAGGGCTATGTGCACCAGATCCTCGTCAACCTGATCCAGAATGCCGCCGATGCGCTCGAGGGCCAGCAGGATGCGCACATCGGCATCGGCTGCGAGACCGGCGAACGCCACGTCTCGGTGACCGTGCGCGACAACGGCAAGGGACTCGCCGACGACCAGCTGCTGCGCGTATTCGACCCGTTCTACACGACCAAGCCGGTCGGCAAGGGGACCGGGCTGGGGCTGTACATCAGCTACAACCTGGCCACCGAGCAGTGCAAGGGCACGCTTCGCGCACGCAACCGGCCCGACGGCGGCGCCGAGTTCACGCTCGAAATCCCGCTGGAGCTGCCGGCGTGAGCGAGCGTTTCAGCGTCCTCTGGCTGCAGTCCGGCGGCTGCGGCGGCTGCAGCATGTCGCTGCTCAACGCCGAGTCACCCGATCTGTACACCACCCTCGAGCTGGCCGGCATCGAGCTGCTGTGGCACCCGTCGCTGAGTGAGGCGTCGAACGACGACTTCATCGCCCTGCTCGATCGCATCCGCCGCGGCGAGCAGGCGCTCGACGCGCTGTGCCTGGAAGGCTCGGTAATGCGCGGACCGAACGGTTCGGGCCGCTTTCACATGCTCGCCGGTACCGGCCGGCCGATGATGGAGTGGATACGCGACCTCGCCGAGAAGGCGCGCTACACGTTGGCGATCGGCACCTGTGCCGCCTACGGCGGTATCCCGATGGCCAGCGAGAACCCCGGCGAGGCCTGCGGCCTGCAGTACGAGGGCGGCAATGCCGGCGGCCTGCTCAACGCCCGCTGGCTCAGCCCGGGCGGCCTGCCGGTTGTCAACGTCGCCGGGTGCCCGACGCATCCCGACTGGGTCACCGATACCCTGATGCAGCTGGCGATGGGCGAGCTCAGCGAGGCCGAACTCGACGAACTTCGACGTCCGCGCAGCTATACCAATCACCTGGTCCATCACGGCTGTACGCGCAACGAGTTCTACGAGTTCAAGGCCAGCGCCGAGCAGGCCTCCGACCAGGGTTGCATGATGGAACACCTCGGCTGCCTCGGCACGCAGGCCCATGCCGACTGCAACCGGCGTCCGTGGAACGGCGAAGGCTCGTGCATCCGCGGCGGTTTCGCTTGCATCAACTGCACCGCGCCGGCGTTCGAGGAACCCGGCCACCCGTTCACCGAGACGCCGAAGATCGCCGGTATCCCGATCGGCCTGCCGACCGACATGCCGAAGGCCTGGTTCGTCGCGCTGGCGTCGCTGTCGAAGGCCGCGACACCGCAACGGCTGCGCGACAACGCGGTCGCCGACCATATCGTCGTCCCGCCCAACACCGATCGCCGCAAGGGTGGCAAGTAGTGGGCGCACCCGATGCCAAGCGCCGGGTCATCGGGCCTTTCAACCGCGTCGAGGGCGACCTCGAAGTCGAGATCGAGATCGCCGACGGGCGGATTGCCGGTGCCTGGGTCAACTCGCCACTGTACCGCGGGTTCGAGCAGATCCTGGTCGGCAAGGATCCACGTGACGCATTGACGATCACGCCACGGATCTGCGGCATCTGTTCGGTGTCGCAGTCGGTCGCCGCGGCGACGGCGCTGGCCGATGTGCAGGGCATCGACATGGCGCCGAACGGCCGCCTCGCCACCAACCTGATCCTGGCGTGCGAGAACATGGCCGACCACCTGTCGCATTTCTACCTGTTCTTCATGCCCGATTTCGCCCGTGACGGCTACCGCCGGCATGCCTGGCACGCCGCCACCGCGGCACGCTTCGCCGCACAGACGGGCAGCGCGTCGCGCGACATGCTGCCGGCGCGCGCCGACTTCCTGCACATCACCGGCCTGCTGGCCGGCAAATGGCCGCATTCGCTGGCCCTGCAACCGGGCGGTACGACACGCGCCGTCGAGCCGCGCGAGCGGCTGCGCCTGCAGGCCATCATCCGCGGATTTCGCCGCTTCCTCGAGCAGACCCTGTTCGACGACACGCTCGAAGCGGTCGCCGCGCTGGCGGACGGCGACGCGCTCGATGCCTGGGCCGCCGCCCATGCGGCGTCGGACTTCGGCCGCTTTCTCGCGCTCGCCGATGCGCTGCAGCTGGCCACGCTCGGCCGCGCCGGCGACCGCTTCCTGAGCTATGGCGCCTACGCCGGCGACGACGGTCAGCGGCTGTTTGCCGCCGGCACCTGGGACGACGGCAGCGCCGCGCTGCAGCCGCAGGCGATCACCGAGGACATCAGCCACAGCTGGCTGCACGCGCAGCGCGAACCGCGCCACCCGTACCAGGGCAGCACGCTGCCCGACGCCGACGCGCCGGGCGGCTACAGCTGGTGCAAGGCACCGCGCTACGCGGGCCGCGTGTTCGAGGTCGGCGCCCTCGCCCGCCAACAGGTCGACGGCCACGCACTGATCCGCGACCTGGTCGCGACCCACGGCGGCAACGTCCGCAACCGCGTCGTCGCGCGCGTGCTCGAACTGGCGCGGGTCGTGCCGGTCATGGAGCAGTGGGTCGGCCGACTGCGCAGCGGCGAGCCGTTCTGCCTGCACGGCGAGCTGCCCGACGAGGGCCAGGGTGCCGGCATGGTCGAGGCCGCGCGCGGCAGCCTCGGTCATTGGCTGCAGGTACGCAACGGCCGCATCCTCAATTACCAGATCGTCGCACCGACGACGTGGAACTTCTCGCCGCGCGATGCGCAGGCAACGCCCGGTGCACTGGAACAGGCCCTGCAGGGTACCCAGGTCGATGAAAACGGCAAGGACACATTGGCGATACAACACATCGTGCGATCCTTCGATCCGTGCATGGTCTGCACGGTGCATTGAGCCTGTCCGCGATCCCTGGCCGACGTCGAGCATGGTTTGGGAATCCGCGCCCGGACCGTCGGGATCGGCGGCGCCGCGCCGCCGGCCAAGGTCGACGCCACCGGTGTGCAGAACGCCGTCGATATCGCCGGTATCGATGCAACACGGCGCGAGCGCGGCCATCTGCACGACCCGCGGAGTACAGTCGGTACGGCGCGCGCTTCAGGCGTTGAGAAACGCCGCGATTAGCGCATAGGTCCGCGCGCACGCCTGCGGCATCAGATCTTCGAGGTTCAGGCAGGCATGGATCGTCGCCGCCAGTTCGACATGCCGAGCGTCGACGCCGGCCGCCCGCAATCGCGCGACGTAGGCCTCTCCCTCGTCGCGCAGCGGGCAATGGTCGGCGGTGATGACCAGCGTACGCGGCAACGGTTGCACGATCGGCATGAACAGCGGCGACGCCGCGCGGCGGTCGTCGGTCGGCGAGAAATACCGGTCGAAATACCACGCGATGCGCTCGCGCTCGAGCAGGTAACCGCTACCCAGGCGCGCGACGCTGGGCAGCGACAGCGTGTAGTCGAGGCTCGGGTAGATCAGGACCTGGCCGTCGACCGTCAGATCGAGGTCGCCGCGCAGCGCATGTGCGAGCGACGCACACAGCGCGCCGCCGCCGCTGTCGCCGACCAGCGCCAGCCGCGGCATGTAGCGCACGCCGTGCGCATCGAGCAGGCCGCGCAGCCCGCGTAAAACCGCGTCGACGTCGCGCAGGCCGGCCGGGTACGGGTACTCGGGTGCCAGCCGGTAATCGACGGCAGCGACCAGCCGCTTTGTCGCTCTGGCCAGGCGGCGGGCGATCGGGTCGTAGACCTCGACACCGCCGGCGACGTGCCCGCCGCCGTGCACGAACAGGATCAGCGCCGGCTCCGGCGCCGCGCCCGGATCAAAGAGGCGCAGCGCGATCGATGCCTCACCGCGACCGACCGCGTAATCGCGGACGGCGGCGACCGGCGCGGGTGCGGTGACAAAGGTCGCGGTCAGCGTCGCGAGCGCGGCGCGGGCCTCGGCAACGGTACGTCGATGACCGCTGCGCCGCTGCTCGTCGTTGAAACGGTTGACGTCCGCGAGCCACTGCCGCAGCCCGGGCGCGAGATCCGCACGCGCACCGCTGCCGCCGGCGCTCATGCGCGGCGCACCTTCACGGCAGCGATGGCGGTGGGTTCATGCGCTGCCGCCCGGCGTTCGGCGGCGACGCGTTGGCGCGGTGACCGTGATGCGAGGCCATTTCACACCGGGTAACACGCGGCCGTGCGTCGACCGGATCTCGGCACGCCCGGCGGCCGCAACCTGCAGCGGCTGCCGCGGTTCGGGCATCAGTCGCGCAGGCTGTCGTTGATGAAGCGGCTGGCGCGCAGCAGCGAATCCTGCGCCGCGAGGTCGTCGGCGAACGTGCGCACGTGCGGCGGCCGAAAGTCGAAGCCGCGGCCGACGCCGGGGTAGACGACCAGTCGCGCGTCCCTGCCCGCCTGCTGCATCGACTGGATCGCGGTCTCGATCGAGCGGCGACGCTGGTACTGTTCCTCGTCACCGATGAACACCAGCGTCGGGATCGTCAGCCGGTCGATCTCGCTGGAGTAGCGATACACCTGCATCGGCTCGGGCGCGTTCGGGTCCTGCAGGTGCGGGTACCAGGCCACGTAACAGACGACCGCGTCGTCCTGGCGGCCATGGGTCACAGCCGCCTTCAGCGCCATGTAGCCGCCGCGCGTGTGCGACGCGAGACAGGCCTTCGCGGTACTGACGTCGGGCAGCGCCAGCAGCGTGTCGATGCCGGCGGCGACGTCCTTTTCGGTGTCGTAGTCGTGTTCGATCGGCAGCTTCTCGATGAAGCGGCCGCTGTACACGTCCGGTGCGAGGACGACGAAGCCGCGCGCGGCCAGGCGAACGACCTGCGCCTGGATCAGCTCGTCGAGGCCGCGCCTGCCGTGCTGGTAGAGCACGGCCGGGTAGCGCTCGCCGTCGGCCGGCCGGGCAATCATCGCCGGCACCGTGGCGTCGTCGCTCGGGTACTCGATCCAGCGTGTCTCGACGCGGTGATTGGCCGGTCCCGGGATCTGACCGCCGTCCCACCAGTCGTCGTCCCACCACCACGCCGACTGGCCGACCGGGTTGTCCATCGGCGCATAGCCGGGGCTGGCCGCGATCGCGGCGTTGATCGAGAGTGCGGCGACGGCGACTGCCGCAAGCCAGGTTTTCATCGTGAGTCCACCCCGGTCGACCGGTTGACGCTGACATTGTCATTTTATCAACACTCGACCCAGGCGGCGCACCGCGCGGCCGGCTGCCGGCGCGGTCGGTGCGTGTACCGCGATCGCAGCCGTCGGCCAGCGCCCGAGGCCACGCACGGCAGTTGCGTCCAACGCTGGCCATGATCGGCGCGAACCGGCGACATCGCGTCGGACCGGCGACGCACCGGATCGCGCGCTGCCGCGCCATCCGCCGTCGGCGCGGCCGGCGACGGGCGCAGCGGACGCTCGGCCACGGCACTCCCCCGGTTCGCGGGCGCCCGCGCGGCAGCGCAATAAAAGCGCCGATCTCCGGGTCTCTCTGGTGTCGGCAGTACGGGCTGCGCCGCGCGTGCGCGCTGCCTCGCCGATGGACCGGTTTGCCGCGTAGAAAACCCGCTGGGCCGGTCATCACCGGTTACCGCGAACACGACGGCCGTGGCAGCGTTGCGACCCGGGCGGACGCCGCGGACCTGCCTCGGTCGCTGCGCGTCACCGACCAACCAGCCGTCCGAACCCGGGTAGCCGCGGTGGAGCGGTAGCCAACAGCCGCGGAACAGGAGTACGAGATGCAAGTATGGCTGGTCGCCGTGATCGCGGGCCTCGCGATACTGTCGATCCTGCTCGCCCGACCGACCGGGCACGCGCACAGCTTCTTCCGCGGCCAGAGCGCCGCCGGCCATGCGCCGGGGCTGCTGACACTGATCTTCTCGCAGGTCACGACGTGGATCTTCGCCCGGTCCTTGCTCAACGCAGCGATCCTCGGCTTCTACTACGGCCTGTGGGGCACGCTCGCGTACGCGGCCTACTACCTGTCGTTCCTGACCGGCGGCCGGATCATCGACCACCTGCGCTTCGTCCACGGCCACAACAGCGTGCAGGCGTTCCTGTACGACCGCTTCGGCGCGTGGGGTACGCGTTGCTACAACGTCGTGATCGGCGTGCGCCTGGTCAGCGAGGTGTTCGCGAACCTGCTGGTCATCGGCATCCTGTTCGGCGTCGCCGGCTCGCAGGCCTACACGCTGGCCGTCGTCGGCCTGGCGGTCGTGACACTGGTCTACTCGATGCTCGGTGGCCTGCATACATCGTTGCGTACCGACCTCTACCAGATGATGATCTTCCTCGTCGTGCTCGTCGTGCTGACCGCGCTGGTCGCCGCCGACGGCCACTACGGCAGCCACCTGCTCGCGTTCAAGCCGTTCGACATCACCGAGCCGGGCCCGGTGCTGCTGCTGGTCGCGCTGCTGCAGGTCTGGAGCTACCCGATGCACGACCCGGTCATGATGGACCGCGGCTTTCTCGCCGACCGCGAGACCACGCGGCGCAGCTTTCGTCACGCCGCGTGGATCAGCATGCTGTGCATCGTCGCGTTCGGTGCGCTGGGTATCGTCGCCGGCGCCAATGCCGCGAGCGGCGAGAGCATGAACGACACGCTGGCACGGCTGCTCGGCGACGTGCCGATGTTCCTGTTCAGCGCGTCGCTGATCGTCTCGGCGATGTCGACGCTCGACAGCACGCTGGCCAGCTCGGCGAAGATGCTGGTCGTCGACATGCGGGTCATGCCGACCAGTGTACGCAACGGCCGTGTCGTCATGGCGCTGTTCATGCTGAGCGGGCTCGGCATGGTGTTCGTCGGCAACGACGACCTGTTCAGCGCGGTCGCGGTCAGCGGCACCGCGTCGCTGTACCTGGTGCCGGTCATCTTCTTCAGCCTGTGGGGCAACCGCCGCGACATCCCGGTGTGGAGCTACGTCGGCAGCTTCTGCCTGGCGATCGCCGGCGCGGCGCTGTACTTCCTCGAGTCGTCGGCGCACACCGCATGGCTCGGCGACGTGCACAAGTACACCAAGCTGCTGTGGATCTGCATCGTCGTCATGATCGGCAGCTGCGCGCTGTTCCTGGTCGGCGGCAGCGGCCAGAAACAGGCCGAGGCGGTCGCCGAGACCTAGGGCCTGTTCACACACGGCGTGAGGCGCAGCGTTGCTGCCGCGAAATGCACCAGGCACGGCGCGAGGAGAGACGTTCAATGGGCCTGAATGAACGACGAGCAACGCGGCATGGCACATCTTGCGGCGCCGCCAAAAGAGATGGGGCCGCTTTCTTGCCCAACCGCGTTGCCGCTCGCTCGTGCACGGCCGGTACACCGCGCTCGCAGCGCCTTGTCGGCCGGCAAAACGGCCGCAGTCGCCACGTCTCTCGTAGCGTGAACAGGCCCTAGACCATGGACATCGGCGAACTCCACGGTCGCGTGCTCGTGTTCGGCGGGCCGTACAGCAACCTCGCGGCGACGCAGGCAATGCGCGATACCGCGAGTGATCTCGCGATCGCACCCGACAACGTCGTCTGCACCGGCGACGTCGTCGCTTATTGCGCCGAGCCGCAGCAGACGACCGACGTGATCCGCGACTGGGGCTGCCACGTCGTCATGGGCAACTGCGAACAGGCACTGGCCGAGCAGGCACCGGACTGCGGCTGCGGCTTCGCCGACGGCAGCGCCTGTTCGGCATTGTCGGTCGACTGGTACCGCTTCGCCGGCCAAGCCGTGTCGCCGGGCCACAGGGAATGGATGGGCCGGCTGCCGCGCCAGCTGCGCTTCCGCATGGCCGGCAGGCGCTGCGTCGTCGTCCACGGCGCCGTCGACGCGATCAATCAGTTTGTCTTCGCCAGCGACGCCGCCGGGCACAAGCAGCACCAGCTCGCGCTGGCCGCCGCCGACGTCGTCATCGGCGGCCACTGCGGCCTGCCGTTCGGCCAGCGCCTCGACAACGGCTATTGGCTCAACGCCGGCGTCATCGGCATGCCGGCCAACGACGGCACGCCGGACGGCTGGTACCTGCTGCTGACACCACGCGACGACGGTGTCCACGCGAGCTGGCACCGCCTGGCCTATCCGTACCAAGCGACCCGCGACGCGATGCTCGCCGCCGGCGTGTCGCGGCCGTATGCCGAAGCGCTCGAGACCGGGCTGTGGCCGAGCCTGGATGTGCTGCCGGAGGCGGAGCGGCGGGCCACCGGCGTGATGCTCAAGCCGACCGCCACGGTGCTGGATTGGGCCGGCATGAGCGCGAATCAGGCCAGGCTCTGACGTTGAGGTCGGCCTAGGCGAGAGCCGGGGCAATTCACCCAGGCATCAGTCTGCAACCAACACGGAACGGTCCCTGAGCGTCTCCTTGTGGACGATCTCAGGACGCCTCACAGCGCCGCTGGCACAGGCGACCGTTCCCGGCACTGCCGGAGCCCTTCGATGACTCACGCCGGCTGACGCCCCCGACACGGCGCGGCTCCAAACCACGCCGCCTCGGCCGGACAGATACGCGGTCGACCGACGGAGTCAGCCACTCGAATCAGCCGCCCCCGGAACCACCGCCACCGCCGCCGGAACCACCGCCACCGCCGCCGGAGCCACCGCCACCGCCGCCGGAGCCACCG
>JASJCU010000107.1 GCA_030065815.1 Gammaproteobacteria bacterium
GGCGCACAGCACCGCCGGCAGCGGGCGCAAGACCTGACCGTTCGCGCGCATCGCCGCAGTCTACGCGAAAAACGCCAGCGCCTGCTCCAGGTCGCGGGTCCGGGCGAAGCCCGGCATCGCGTCGAGGAACGTCTGCCCGTAACCCTTCTTCAGCATGCGCGGGTCGCACATCACCAGCACGCCGCGATCGGTGACATCGCGGATCAGTCGCCCGGCGCCCTGCTTGAGCGCGATCGCGGCCTGCGGCACCTGGTACTGCATGAACGGGTTACCGCCGCGCCGCCGGATCGCGTCGAGACGCGCCTGCAGGACCGGGTCGCCGGGCGACGCGAACGGCAGCTTGTCGATGATGACCAGCGACAGGGCCTCGCCGCGCACGTCGACGCCCTCCCAGAAGCTCGCGGTACCGAGCAGCACGGCGTCGCCTTCGGCGACGAAGCGGTCGAGCAGCTCGGCCTTCGGCGCGCTGCCCTGCACCAGCAGCCTGTGCTCGGTGCGCTCGGCGAGCAGGTCCGCGGCGACGCGCAGTGCGCGATGACTGGTGAACAGCAGAAACGCGCGGCCGCGGCTGGCCGCGAGCAGCGGTTCGGCGAGACCGACGACCGCCTCGGTGTAGCCGGGATCGTTCGGTTGCGGCATACCCTGGGGCACGAACCACAGCGCCTGGCGTGCGTAGTCGAACGGGCTGCCCCAGATGCGGCAGTCGGCGTCGAACAGGCCGAGTTGCTGCTGGAAGTGGGCGAAGCTGTCGCCGACCGCCAGCGTCGCCGATGTGAACACCCAGGTCGCCGGGTGGCGCTCCATGTGCAGCCGGAACACGTCGGCCACGTCGAGCGGCGTGCTGTTCAGGCGCAGGCTCTGCGCGTGGGTCTCGAACCAGCGGATATCCTCGCTGCCTTCGTCCGGCTCGATGAGCCCCTGCAGCTGGCCGATCAGGCCGGCACAGCGCGCCAGGCAGGCGTCCAGTCCCTTGCCGCGGCCCTCGAGCGCCTGCAGCTGATCGTGCAGCTGCTGCAACCGCCCGCGGCACGCGTCCAATGCCGCGCCGACCTTGTCGTCGCGCTCGATCTCCAGCCACGCGCCGCGGCGCTGCGCCTGGCCGAACGCCAGACGCAGTTCGCGCGCCGCCTTCGCCAGCGCGTCGACCCGCTCGAGCAACGCGGGCATGTCGCCGGCCTCGCGATGATACTCGGTCTGGGTGTCGCGGCCGAGCTCGAGCAGCTGGCGCGTGCTGACGGTGGTGCCGAAGAAACTGCTCGCGACCTCGGGCAGCTGGTGCGCCTCGTCGATGATGTAGGCGTCGGCACCCGGCAGCAGCTCGCCGAAGCCATCGTCGCGCAGCGCGAAGTCGGCGCACAGCAGGTGATGGTTGACGACCACGACGTCGGCCTCCTGGGCGCGCCGGCGCGCCTCGACGAGGTGGCACTGGCCCCACGCCGGGCACTCCTGGCCGAGGCAGTTGTCCGTCGTCGACGTCACCGCCGGCCAGATGCTGGCGTCTTCCGGGATGTCGGCGAGCTCGCTGATGTCGCCGCTGCGCGTCTCGCCGGACCAGTCGCGCACCATCAGCAGCCAACGCAGGCGCTCGCGGCTGTGGCCGCGGGCGTCGAGCAGCGCGTTGTCGAGGCGATGCCGACACAGGTAGTTGGCCCGGCCCTTGAGCAGCGCGACCCGCGCCGGACTCGCCATCGCATCGCGCAGGCGCGGCAGGTCGCGCAGGAACAGCTGGTCCTGGAGGTTGCGCGTCCCGGTCGAGATGATGACCTTCTGCCGCGACAGCAGTACCGGCACCAGGTAGGCGAAGGTCTTGCCGGTACCGGTGCCGGCCTCGGCGACCAGGCGCCCGCCGTCAGCGAGATGGTCGGCGACCGCCTGCGCCATCTCCAGCTGCTGGCGACGAAACGCGAACCCGTCGAGCCCCTTCGCCAGCAGCCCGTCCTCGCCGAGTACGTCCGCGAGCTGCATGCGCGTCTCGGGGCGGCTCAGGCCTGGTTGTCCCAAACGCCGTCACTCAGCCCGTTGACCCGGTCCCAGACCAGCTCGCCGATGATCTTGAAGCGCGCGACCGACATCGCGCCACGCTTGGCGCGGCCCCTGCTCGACGCGTCGACGAACGCGGCGAGGTCGTCGCGCAGCGCCTGGTAGATCTCGTACGGCTCGTAGTCCTCGTCCATCAGGACCAGCACGACGGCGTCCCAGTCCTGGTTCATCTTCAGCTGGCCGATGCGTTCGCCGCCCTTGGTCTCGTCGAAGATCGTGCGGCTCTTGATCTGCACGCGCCGTCCGCTGTCGGGATCGACCGCGTCCCAGCCGGTGTCGCCGCCGGCGTTCGGCTCGAGGCCGAGCAGCCTGACCGCGTCGTGCTCGGCGATCTCGTTGCTGATCCCCGGCAGCGGCTTGCCCATCGTGCGCCGGTACTCGGCGGCCAGCTGGCGCGCCTGGGCGATCAGTTTGTCGGCGGCGTAAGGTGCACTCACACGGCATTCCCCGGTGTCATCGCCGAAATTCTATACCGAAGCACACCGTAAGACCGGGAAAACCCGGGACTTACCGCCGCGGCCGGGTCATTTCGGCGGGATCCAGTAGCCGAATGCCTGCGCGGCCGACGGCGCCTGCTGCGGCTGCCGCCCACTGAGGTCGTCGTGCACGTGGCGGGCAAACGCGCACAGCTCGTCCATGAACGCCGCGCGATCGTCGGCCGACATGCCGCGCTGGCTGCCGAGCAGGTAGCCGATGACGGCGGCCAGGTACTGCATGACGACGCCCTGATCGGCGTCGGGGTCCTGGCGCTGCACCGCCTGTTGGATGTCCTGAAAGAGCTGCGGCGAGAGTTGGATATCGGCCATGCTGCCTCCTCAAGCTGGTCGTGGATCGTGACGCGACGTCAGCGCACTGCGCCGGCGCGGCGTTCGGCGTCACGGGCGCCGCGCAGGTCGCCCAGCGCGCGCCGCGCATCGCCGATCAGCCGCCAGTTGCGGCCGCGGAGCTCGCGATCGTCGGCGCTCGCCAGCGTGTTCGACTTCGCGGCCATTTGTACCGCCATCGCGTACCGGCCCTGACTGAGCCTGACCGCGGCGAGACGATGCCACAGCACCGCGTCGTCGGGCGATATGCGCAGCGCGCGTTCGAGGCTCACGGCGGCGCCACCGAGGTCGCCGGCACGCCGCTGATCGTCGGCACGGCGCATCAGCACCGCCACTGCGCGCGTCGGCTGTGGCCGCGCGACACGCGGTTGCGCCGGCGGCGTATAGGCGGCGATCTGCGTCTCGCTGTCCTGCTCGGCCGGCAGCGCGCCGCTGCGCTCCTCGACCTGCGCCGGCGCCTGGGTCCGGCTGAGCCCGCCGCAGCCGCCCAACAGCAGAACCAGCAGGCCGACCCCCGCCCGAACCCGCAGCCCGCGGCGCGCGCCCCGCCGCGCCGGGCCAACCGTGATGCTAGTCGAACAAACCACGCCAGAAACCTCCCGCCTCGCGCTGCTCCACGCACGCTGCCACCGTAGCCGGCTGCGATCCGGCGACGAACGGAAAGGCCGTCGCGCCGTCGCAGTGCTCTGCGGCCAGCTGTCCGGCCGCGTCGACCCAATGATATTCGACTCCGGCGGGCGGCAGCATCTGCAGCGGCACGGTATCGATGCGCCGCATCATATCGCCCCACACCGGCAGCGCCCCCTGCGCACCGGTCAGCCCGGTCGGCCCGTTGTCGTCGCGACCCACCCAGACCACCGCGACCCGGTCGCCGGAGAATCCGGCGAACCAGCTGTCGCGCAGGTCGTTGGTGGTACCCGTCTTGCCGGCCACCTGCAACCGCTCGGGCAGCAGCCGGCGCAGCCCGGCGCCGGTCCCGGCCTCGGTCACCTCGACCAGATTGCGCGTCAGCAGGAACACCGGTGCCGCGGCGGCGGCCTCGACGACGGTCAACGGATAGCGCTGCAACGGCTGCTGTTCGGCGTCGAGCACGGCGCGGATCGCGCGCAGCGGCGAGCGGAACCCGCCGGCCGCGATCGTCTGGTAGACCTGCGCGACCTCCAGCGGCGGCAGCGACAGCGCACCGAGCAGCAGCGACGGGAACGGCTGGATCTCGCGCGTCACACCGAGCGCGCGCAGCGTCGCGATGACGTTGTCGAGACCGACCTGCAGGCCGAGGTTGACGGTCGCGAGGTTCAGCGAGCGCGACAGCGCATCGTGCAGCGGCACCGCGCCATAGGTCGTGCGGTCGTAGTTGCGCGGCTGCCAGCGCTGGCCGCCCGGCAGCCGCATGTCGACCTCGGCATCGTCGACCGGCGTGGTCAGCGTGAAGCGCCGCGACTGCGTCAGCGCCGTCAGGTAGACGGCCGGCTTGACCAGCGAGCCGATCGGGCGGACCGCGTCGAGCGCGCGGTTGAAGCCGGCGTAATCGGCGTCGCGGCCGCCGACCAGTGCCTGGACCTCGCCGTTCTGCGCCGCGACGACGACGACCGCGCCCTGCAGGCTGCCGGCGTCGAGGCCGCGGGCCTTCTCGGTCCGCGCCAGGCGCCCGCGCAGCGCGTCGACCGCCTGCTGCTGCACCCAGGGATCGAACGCCGTGAAGATGCGCAGCCCCTCGGACGTCAGGTCCTCCTCGCGGTAGTCGCGGCGCAGCTGGCGGCGTACCAGATCGACGAATGCCGGCACCCGCTGGCCGTGTGTCGCACCGCGCGCACTGACGTCGAGCGGCCTGGCCCTGGCCTGACTGGCCTGCTCGGCGCCGATGAAACCCTGCGCGGCCATCTGATCGATGACCAGGTTGCGACGCTCGAGCGCGCGCTGCGGGTGGCGCCGCGGGTTGTAGTACGACGCCCCCTTGACCAGCCCGACGAGCAGCGCCGACTCGTGCAGGCGCAGCTCGGCCAGCGGTCGGTTGAAGTAGAAATGCGCGCCGAGACCGAAGCCGTGGATCGCGCGTTCGCCGTCCTGGCCGAGAAAGATCTCGTTGGCGTAGGCCTCGAGTATCTCGTCCTTGCCATAGCGGGCGTCGACGATCAGTGCCATCAGCGCCTCGTTGAACTTGCGGGTCAGCGACCGTTCCGCGGTCAGCACGAAGTTCTTGACCAGCTGCTGGGTCAGCGTGCTGCCGCCCTGGACCGCACGGCCGGCACGGATGTTGGTCAACAGCGCGCGCGCGATGCCGCGCAGGTCGACACCGGCGTGTTCGTAGAAGCGACGGTCCTCGACCGCCAGCAGCGCGTCTACGAGATGCGCCGGCAGGTCGTCACGGCGCACCAGCACGCGGTCCTCGTTGTGCGCCGGATAGATGCTGCCGACCAGCGCGGGTTCGAGGCGCATCAGGTCGACGTCGCCACCGCGCACGTCGCGGATGCGTTCGATACCGCCGGAGCCGGCATCGATGACGACCTCGCGGGCCGGTTCCTCGCCGTCCCACAGCGTGAAGCGCCGCGAGTGGATCGTGAAGCGCCGCCCCCTCTGCGACCACTGCGCCGGGCCGCTGACCTTGGTGGTCTCGCGGTAACCGAGGAAGCGCAGCTCGGCCTTGAGCTGGTCCGGGCCGACTGCCGCGCCGACGTAGAGCTCGAGCGGTCGGGCGTAGATCTGTGCCGGCACCGCCCAGCGCTTGCCTTCGAACTTGACGCGTACGGTCTTGCCCAGGTAGAGCGCGTAGCCACCGACCAGCAGCGCCAGCAGCACGGTCGTCGCGGCGACGGGCTTGAGCCACCGCCAGCGGCTCCGGCGCCGCGTGCTGCGGCGCCGCTTCGCGCGCTTCTTGCTTGTCTTCCGGGCTGCCATGACCTCTCGCCAGCTCGCTGCTGCTACCGACCGCGCGGCGCCGCATGGCGCCGCCGGACCGTGCATGATCGCGCATCAGGAAAGAAAACCCCAGGAACTGTTGCGCAAACCGGGCGCCGGGCCGCCGCGGTTAAAGGTTCGCCGGGTCGCCGTCGCTACAGCGTCAAGGGTCTGCGACCGCTATCGGAAGACGACAACGTGCAACTGTCGATCGGCAAACTGGCTATCGTCGTGATCACGCTGCTGATCGTCGTGACCCTGGTCACGACAGGGCTGGGCCTGTCTGCGCTGCACAACGACTACCGTTCGCTGCAGGCCCGCCACGAGGCCGAGGCGATCGACACGGTGCGCAACGCCGCGCTGTCGATCGGCAACCAGGTGCGCTTCTATCAGGGGATACTGCAGCTGATCTCGACCAAGCCGGAGGTTGCCAATCTGCTCGAGTTCGGCGCGAGCAGCGAGATGCAGGACTGGTCGGCGAGTCTGCGTCGTCTGCTGCCGGGCATCCTCGGCTCGGCACTGGCGTCCGACCAGGGACGCGTGCACGGCGACGCCAATGCGCAGCGGGTCGGCCCGGCCTGTGTCCTCGACATGAAGCACCTGCACGAGGGTACACCGATCGACTTCCCACCCCTGCACACCGACGTCGAGGGCCTTGAACACTTCGATCTGCTCGCCCAGGTGCATACCCCTGACGGCCAGCCGTCGGGCACCGTGTTCGTCAGTTTTCATCTGGGCATCATCGACGACGTGCTGCAGTCGATGCTGTCGCCCGGCGACCGCTTCGAGCTGCGCACCCGCCAGGGCACGACGAAGCTCGCGGTCGGTGACGAAGGTGCGGCCGCGGCCAAGCGTTCGTACACCTATGACGTGCCGGACACGTCGTGGGAGCTGGTGCTGTACCGCGCGGCCCCGGCATCCGGCGGGACCATCGGCCGCCTGGTCGGCGCCGACGTGCTGATCCTCGTCGTTTCCGGCATCCTCGTGATCTACCTTGTCAGGCGCACGACGTCGGCATTCACGCGCGACATGGCGCGGGTGCACGCCGCACTGAACAATGTGCTGGCCGGCGACTACCGGCCGAGCGCCGAACCGACCGCGATCAAGGAAACGGGCATCTTGCTGCCCGACATCGAACAGCTCGCGCTGCGACTCCAGGAGCAGCGCGACGAACTGCGTCAACAATCGCTGTCGGACCCGCTCACCGGCGTCTTCAACCGGCGCTACTTCGATATGATGCTGGCCCACCTGCACGAGCAGTCGCGTCGCCATCTGACGGCCTACCTGGTCATCATCGACGTCAACGATTTCAAGCACGTCAACGACGAGCACGGCCACCAGACCGGCGACCGGGTGCTGCAGAAGACCGCCAGTTTCCTGCGTTCGCGGGTCCGTGCCACCGACATCGTCGCGCGCCTCGGTGGCGACGAATTCGCGCTGCTGCTCAGTCAGATGTCGACCGACGGGCTGGTCGACTGGGTGAAATCCCTGCTCGACGACTTCGACCGCAGCGCGCTGGCGCATGCGGCCGGCCAGGACGTCCGCTGCCGGCTGAGCGTCGGCATCGCCGAGGTCGACGCCGCCACCTACCCGACCGCCGCGAACGTGTTCGATGCCGCCGACCGCGCGATGTACGCGGTCAAGCAACGGCGCGACGGCCACCGCAGCCGTTTCGAATTCGCCGCCGCGGCGTCCGCTGCACCGCTCATGAGGTCGCAGGAAGGGCAATGACCACGAACCGCTGCGGCGTCCCGGGATCGACCGCGTCGAACGGGTAGCAGGTAATCAGCGTCAGGCGGTCGCCGGCATCCGGATCGAGCAGGAAGCTGTCGCGTTCGTGATGCAGCGCAGTCGCGACGACGCGGTAGCGGCGCTGCCCGCCGCGCGCCGCCTCCAGCACCAGCCTGGCCCCGGGCTGCAGGTCGCGCAACCAGCGAAAATGCGTGTCGCGGTGGGCACTGATCACGACGTTGCCCGGCACGCCGGGCGCTGCCGAACCCGTAACATGCCCCGGGCCGAACGCCAGCACGCGGCCGCTGGCGCCGGCGAGCACGATCTGATCGACGTCGCCGGCGGGAAACCGCAGCCGCGCGACCGGCGAGGTGTCGGCCCACGGCCACGGCCTGGTCGCGTCGCCGGTCGACCGTGACGCCTGCCATGCGACCTCGAGCAGGACCTGGGCGAGCCAGGCCTTGGCCGGTATCCACGCGGCCGCGCCGAGGCCGGCGATGCCGGCCGCCAGCGCCACCGCGAACGTCACCGATCGCAGACCCGACCTCATCGCCGCCGCCGGACGGCCGCCGCTAGACCCAGGCTCAGCAGGCCGCCGATCAGGTACAGGGCCGCCAGCGACGCCGTTCCCGGCAGGCGGCCGAACACCGCGTCGGCCGACCAGCCGGCGGGCAGCCGCACCGGCACGTCGCCACGCTGCAGGCGGTCGCCTGGCGGACGGCTCGGCGAGCGGTCGACGGCGACGAGACTGGTGAAGCGGGTGACCAGGTGATGCTCGAGCGCGAGCGCGATCACGGCATCGCGCAGCGCGGCGGCAGGCTCGCCGAGCACGCGGCCGACGAGCAGGTCGTCGATCGTGCGCCGCGCCCAGAGCACGTGCACCGCGTCCGACGCCGCACCGCCACGCAGCGTCACGGTATGGGTCCAGGGCCGGTCGCCGCGGCGCCCGGTGATCCGTACCGCGTGCACGGCAGACGGCGCACGCACCGCGACCGACAGCGGTTCGGCGGCGTACAGGTCGGGTACGCGACCGGGGGCCTGGCCATCCACCGGTCGGCCGTCCGCGGTCTGCCAGTGCAAGGTCACGTCGGTCAACGCCGGTGCCCGCAGCTGGCTGAACAGCGCCGTCATCGTCGTCGCGACGTCGCCGGCACTGCCGATGTACGAGAACGTGCCGCGGCCGAAGCGCGCGGCCTTGCGCATGAACAGGCCATTCGGTGCCGAGCCGATACCCACCGTGAACAGCCGGCTGTCACCGAGTCGCTCGGCAATGGTCGCGAACAGGGCCTGTTCGTTGCCGACCGCGCCGTCGGTCAGGAACACGACCTGGCGCAACAGCCCGGGTGCGCCGTCGCCGTGCAGGGCCAGGCGCATCGCCCCGAGCATCTCCGTGCCACCCTCGGCGCGCAGCCCCGCGACATACGATCTGGCCCGACCCAGGTTCACCGCATTCGCCGGCACGGCCCGACCGAACAGGCTGTGCGCGCTGTCGTTGAACTGGATCACGTCGAAGCGGTCGCCGGGACGCAGCTGACCGAGGGCCGTGGCGAGCGCGCCGCGTGCCTGTTCGATCGACGCGCCGTGCATCGAGCCCGACGTGTCGACGACCAGCACGAGTTCGCGGGCGACGGTCGGCGCCGGCGCCTGCGCGTGCGGCGGCATCAGCGTCAGCAGGCTGTAGTGGCGGTCGCGCCAGCGCTGCACGAACAGCGCGGCGCTCGGCTGCTCGGCCAGCTGCGGCTGCCAGCGCAGCACGAAGTCGCGCTCCGCCGGCACGACGCCGTCGGCGAGCACCACCCGGTAGCGCCCGGCGCCGGTCTCGGCAACGTCGACACGATGGTACGGGCTGTCGATCACGGCCAGCGGCAGGCCGGCATCCAGGTCGACGCTGATCGCGAGCGGATTGACCGCGCGGTCGGCGCCGGCAACGACCGGCGGCGTGATCCGCGACGCGTCCGCCACCTGGTCGGTGGCGACCGCCCAGCCGCGGCCGCCGACGCATTCTCCGGCCGCGCCCTGCGGCTCCCCCGGGATGTAGCGCGGCGCGACGACGCTCGGGAAGCGCAGCGAGTAGGCGCGATCGCGCCAGTCCGCGACCTGTTGGTACTCGATCCTGACCTCGACCGTGGCGCGCGGCGGGATGTTGGCGACCGACGTCGTGAACACGTTGGCGCGTTGCTGGTCGAGCAATGTCGCGCCCCTGCCCTGCTCGCGCGCCTGCGCGTAGTCGCGGCGCGCCTGCTCGCGCTCACGGACCTCGCCGACGATGCGCCGACCGGCGTAGTGCAGCTGCAGGCGGTCGACCGCGGCGTCCTCGGGCAGCGGGAACACGTAGACACCCTCGACCCAGTCGTCGCCGGGATTGACGAAGCGTTGCGTCACCGCGACCCGGGCGAGCATGCCGGTCACCGCAATCGCGACGTCGGTGTGCAGCCGTGGCGCGTGCGACAGCGACTGCAAGTCGCCGCCGAACAGCTGCAGGCCTGGCCGTGGATCGCCGGCCATCGCCGCGCGCAGCGGTGCCGCCGCGGCGCCGACGACGATCAGCGCGAGCAGCCACCGGCGCCCGCGTTCAGCGCGCGCCACGCCGACCTCGGCGCGCGGTGTCGAGCCGACGGCTGGCCGTGTCGCGCAGCGGCTGCGCCGGCGAGCGGTACAGGAATTCCTCGCTCAGCGGCTGCAGGATGCCGCTTGCACCCCAGTACACCCAGCCGATCGCGCCCGGCCGGCCGTTCGCTACCTGTCTCGTCGTCATCGGATCCTCTACCCCGTACCGTCAATGTGTCAGCGAAATCGATCCAGCGCGCCGTCCGTGGCGGGGTCCGGCCTCATGGCCTGCGCCGGTTGTGACTGTCATTCAAGACCGTGCCGATGGCACGGGCCGTGCCGAGCCGGGGCAATGCGGCGACAGAATCTGGCAACAAACGGGCACGCAGTCGGGAGCGGGTAGAATCGGCCAGGACACGACCTCGGGGGACAGTGTTGATGACCAGGACGATTGCGATCGTCGAGGACGAGCCGGCGATCCGCGACAATTATGCCGACCTGTTTCGCCGCCAGGGTTATCGCGTCGAGACCTTCGCCGACCGCGCCAGCGCGCGGCCGGCGCTGTGCGCGTCCCTGCCCGACCTGGTGATCCTCGACATCGGGCTCGGTGCCGAGTTCGATGGCGGCTTCGCGCTGTGCCGCGAACTGCGCAGCCTGTCCGACACGCTGCCGATCATCTTCCTGACCGCGCGC
>JASJCU010000108.1 GCA_030065815.1 Gammaproteobacteria bacterium
CGACCGCGGCCTCGGCAGGCATCTCGGCCTGCACCTCGACCTGCGGCGGCACCGCGGGTGCGGGCTGCGTCTGCGCATAGCCGCCCATCGGCGGCCGCATCGGCGCATAAGCGTGACGGTGCGGCGGCCGGTACATCGGGCGCAGGTAGCCGTATGCCGGTGGCATCGGTTTGTAGCCCGCGAAGCCTGGCCGGTACCAGCCGTGGCCGGGAGCGCGGAAGGGCATGGCGCCGGTTGACGGATAGCCGTAGCCCGCCGCCGGTGCAGCAGCGGCGGCTGCCGCGCCGCGGTAGTCGCCGGCCGCTGACGGCGCGCTGACGGCGGTCAGCGCGGCGAGCGCCAGGCCGGTCGAGGTCTTGCTGTTCATTACTTGTCTCCGAGGTGCGAGGTTGTTCGGTTTGTCTAGGTCACGATCGCGTCGATTCGCGGTCAGGCCCTGCAATGTACACTTTATGCCTAGTTTTTTTACGGACAGATAGTGTACGTTTACACCAGACGCCAACCCGGAGGTGGGGAATGAGCAAGCGATCGGCAGCACCTGCAGTGGGCACCGCGTGACGGCCGCCCACGCAACACCGACCGGCAGCGGCCGCCCGCTGGTCCTGTTCGACGGCGGCTGCCCGATGTGTCGCCGCGAGATCGCCCACTACCGGCGCAACGCGCGGTCATCTGCGCTGACCTGGATCGACATCGCCGCCCCGACGAGCCCGCTGCCGATCGACGGCATCGACCACGACACCGCGATGGCGCGTTTTCACGTCCGCGACGCCGCCGGCCGCTGGCACACCGGCGCCGACGCCTTCGTCGAGATGTGGTCGCACCTCGCCCGCTACCGGCACCTTGCCCGGGTGTTGCGCACGACGCGCCTGGTGGCCGCGCTCGACTGGGTCTACACGCGTTTCGCGTCGTGGCGACTCGCCCGGCGTTGCAGCGACGACGCCTGTCATATCCCTTCCCGCAACGAGGAATCACCATGAGCAGCAGACAACGATCGATGACGACCTCGCGTATCGGCCGCCTGTCGATGATGGGTCGACTCGCCGGCGACCTCGCCGGCGGCATGGTCAGCGAGGGCGCCCGCCAGCTGGCCCGCGGGCAGCGGCCGTCGCTCGGTAGCGCGTTGCTGACATCACGCAACGTCACGCGCCTCGGCGAGCGCCTGTCCGAGATGCGCGGCGCGGCGATGAAGGTGGGGCAGCTGTTGTCGATGGACAGCGGCGAGGTACTGCCCAAAGAATTCAGCGCCCTGCTCGCCCGGCTGCGCGAAGACGCGCACCAGATGCCGCTCGGCGACGTCGCCGACGTGCTCAACGCGGCGTGGGGCGAAGGCTGGGACCGGCGCTTCACGCGCTTCGCGTTCACGCCGATAGCCGCGGCGTCGATCGGCCAGGTCCACGCCGGCGAGCTGCGCGACGGCCGGCGCGTCGCGGTCAAGATCCAGTACCCCGGCATCCGCGCGAGCATCGACAGCGACGTCGACAACGTCGCGACGCTGCTTGGTCTGTTCAAGGTGCTGCCACCGGAGATCGACATCGCGCCGCTGCTCGACGAGGCGAAACAGCAGCTGCACGACGAGGCCGACTACACCCAGGAGGCCGCAGCGCTGCAGACCTTCGCCGCGCACCTCGAAGGCGATGCGCGCTACCAGGTGCCGCACGTCGTCGACGAGCTGTCGGGGGAAGACGTGCTGACGATGGAGTTCCTCGACGGCGCACCGATCGAGTCGGTCGCCGAGCTGTCGCGCGAGCGCATCGACGACGTCGCCGCAGACCTCGTGCACCTGGCGTTTCGCGAGGTGTTCGACTGGGGACTGGTACAGACCGACCCGAACTTCGCCAACTACCTGTACCACGATGCCAACGGCTGTATCCAGCTGCTCGACTTCGGCGCCACGCGTCGCTACCCGGCCGAACGCCGCGACGCACTGCGCGGCATGCTCGACGCCTGCGTCGACGGCAGCGACGACGACGTGCTCGCCGCAGCGGCCAACGTCGGCTACATCGCCGACGACCCGGACGACTACAAGCGGACCATTGTCGCGCTGCTGCGCACCGCCACCGAACCGCTTCGCGCGGCGGCATACCGGTTCGGCGGGTCCGATCTCGCGCAGCGCATGAGCGACATCGTCGTCGAGATGCGCTTGCGCAGCCGCTATGGGCGACTGCCGCCTACCGATATCCTGTTCCTGCACCGCAAGCTCGCCGGGCTGTACCTGTTGCTCGCCCGCCTGCGCGCACGCGTCGACGTGCGCGCGCTGGCATGTGCGCACACCGCGAGTGCGGAAGAGCGCAAGCCGGTGGCACGGCTCGCTCGCGCCTGATTCACCGTGCAGCTGGTCTGGTTCAAGCGCGACCTGCGCACCGCCGACCACGCCGCGCTGGCCGCGGCGGCGCAACGCGGCCCCGTACTCCCGCTGTACGTCGTCGAACCGGAGCTGTGGGAACAACCCGATACCTCGGGTCGGCAGTGGCAGTTCGTGCGCGAGACGCTGGTCACGCTGCGCGCCGACCTGGCACGGCTCGGCCAGCCGCTGATCGTCCGTCATGGCCGCATCGAAGACATCCTGCAACAGCTGATCGATACCCGGCCGATCGCCGCGGTCTGGGCGCACGCCGAGACCGGCAACGCGTGGTCGTACGCGCGCGACCGCCGGGTGCGCGCATTGCTGCGCGACCGGGGTGTCGCGTTCTGCGAGCTGCGCCAGCACGGCGTCGTCCGTGGCCGTGCCGATCGGGGCGTATGGTCACGGCAGTGGGAGCGCCTGATGGCCGAACCGCTGCATGCCGAGCCGGCGCTGCCGCGACTCGACGCCATCGACCCGGGCGTCGTGCCGGAGTGGCCAAGCCCGCGGCTCGCCGTCGACAGCTGCCCCGGGCGGCAGCGCGGCGGCCGCGATCTCGCCGAGCAGGCGCTGCACAGCTTTCTGCGCGTGCGCGGCGCGCGCTATCACCGCGAGATGTCGAGCCCGGCGAGCGCGCTCGGCGCGTGCTCGCGGCTCAGTGCGCACCTCGCCAGCGGCGCCTTGTCGCTGCGCGAGGTCGTGCAGACGACGCGCCGCGAGATCGCCAGGCACAGCAACCGGCGCGATCCCGCTGCGGCGACATGGCGCGCCGCGCTGCGCGCGTTCGAGGGCCGGCTGCACTGGCACTGTCACTTCATGCAAAAGCTCGAGAGCGAACCGCGTATCGAGTTCGCCAACCTGCATCCAGCGACCGCGGGTCTACGCGACCCGGGGCCGTCGCCGCACCTGGCGTCGTGGGCCCGCGGCGAGACCGGCTGGCCGTTCGTCGATGCGTGCATGCGCGCGCTCGACCACAACGGCTGGCTCAATTTCCGCATGCGCGCGATGCTGATGTCGGTGGCCAGCTACCAGCTGTGGATGCACTGGCGCGAACCGGCGCTGCATCTGGCACGCCGCTTCGTCGACTACGAGCCCGGCATCCACTGGCCGCAGGCGCAGATGCAGTCCGGCACGACCGGCATCAACGCGCTGCGGATCTACAACCCGGTCAAGCAATCGCTGGAGCACGACCCGGACGGCCGCTTCATCCGCACCTGGGTGCCCGAACTCGGTAGCGTCGACGCGGCATCGATCCACACCCCGTGGAAGATGCCGCTGTCCGAGCAGCAACGCTGCGGCGTGCGCATCGGTCGCGACTACCCGGCGCCGCTGGTCGACCACGAGAGCGCCGCGCGGCGCGCGCGGCAGCGCCTGACGGAAGCCCGTCGCAGCCCGACCGCCAAGCGCGAGAGCCAGGCGATCCATGCCCGCCACGGCAGCCGCAGGCGCGCGCAGCGGCGCTGGCACGCCAACCTCGCGCAAGCGGACCTGTTCGACGATGGCGCACCGTAAGCCCAACCTGCCGTCGCGCGTCTGCGCGACCTGCGGCCGAACCTTCACCTGGCGGAAACGCTGGCAGCGCGACTGGAACCAGGTGCGCTACTGCTCCGAGCGCTGTCGCCGCAACCGAGCGAGGCCGGCGTGAGCTGTCGCGACCTGATCCTCGTCCTCGGTGACCAGCTCGACCGCGACGCACCCTATCTCGACAGCATCGATGCGGCACGCGACCGCGTGTTGATGATCGAATCGCGCGAGGAGTCGACGCGCGTCTGGTCGCACAAGGCACGCACCGCGCTGTTCCTGGCGGCGATGCGGCATCACCGCGACTGGCTGATCGAACAGGGCGTCGGCGTCGACTATGTCGACATCAACCATGCCGATGCCGACAGCTTCGCGACCGCCCTGCGCGCCGCGCTCACACGGCTCAAGCCGCGACGTCTGCGGCTGACCGAGGCCGGCGAGTACGGCGTGCAGCAGGTCATCGCCGAGTCCGCGGCCGCCGCCGGCGTGCCCTGCGAGACGCTCAGCGACACCCATTTTCTGTGCGACGCCGACGCATTCCGGGCGTGGCGCGGCAACCGCAAGACGCTGGTCATGGAACATTTTTACCGTTTCATGCGCAAACGCCACGACGTGCTGATGGTCGACGGCAAGCCGGCCGGCGAGCGCTGGAACTTCGACAAGGACAATCGCCGCGCGTTCGGTCGCGACGGCCCCGGTATGCTGCCGGAGCTGCCGCAGTTTGCCGCGGACGCGACGACGCGCGCGGTGTTCGCCGATGTCGAGACACACTTCGCCGACAATCCGGGCACGCTGCAGCGCTTTGCGTGGCCGGTGACCCGCGAACAGGCGCTGACCATGCTCGACGACTTCGTGAGCCACCGGCTCGCGGCGTTCGGCCCGTTCCAGGACGCGATGTGGACCGATTCCGCATTCCTCCACCACTCGGCACTCGCGTCGGCGCTGAACCTCAAGTTGCTCAACCCGCGCGAGGTCATCGCTGCCGCGGAATCGGCCGCCTGGGACGGCCGCGCGCCGCTGCAGTCGGTGGAGGGTTTCGTCCGCCAGGTCCTCGGCTGGCGCGAGTACGTGCGTGGCATCTACTGGAGCGAGATGCCCGATTATCTCGAGCGCAACGCGCTCGCCGCCGACGCCGACCTGCCGCGCTTCTACTGGACCGGCGAAACCGACATGAGCTGCCTGCGCCAGGCCATCGGACAAACGCTCGCGCTCGGCTACGCGCATCATATCCAGCGTCTGATGGTGACCGGTCTGTTCGCGCTGTTGCTCGGCGTCCGGCCGCAACAGGTCCACGCCTGGTACCTCGCGGTCTATGTCGATGCCGTGGAGTGGGTCGAGGCACCGAACACGCTCGGCATGTCGCAATACGCCGATGGCGGCCTGCTGGCATCCAAGCCGTACGCCGCGTCCGGCCGTTACATCCAGCGCATGAGCAACTACTGCCGACACTGCCGCTACGCGCCGGACAAATCGACCGGCGACGATGCCTGCCCGTTCACGACGCTGTACTGGGACTTCCTGATCCGTCACGAGAAGCCATTCGCCAGGCAACCGCGCACCGCGTTGCAGTGGCGCAACCTCGATCGCCTCGACGACGCGCAGCGCCGCGAAATCCGCGACACCGCCGATCGCCTGCGCGTGGCGCTCGCCGACGACACCCGGATGGTGTAGTCCGCGCAGCCGCGTCGGCGAAGATCGCCGGACGTCCCGTCGCCGATGTCTGCTAGAGTCCGCGCATGTCCAGCGCAGAACAACAGGCCGCCGGCGCCCGCCAGCTGTTGGCCGGTACATTGCACGGCGTGCTGTCGACGCATTCGCTCGAGCACCCCGGCTTCCCGTTCGGTTCGCTGGTCCCATACGTGATCGGCAACGACGGCCTTCCGGTGATGTTGCTCAGCCACCTGTCGCAACACACGAAGAACGTCGACGTCGACCCACGCTGCGGCCTCGTCGTCATCGAATCCGGCAGCGGCGATATCCAGCAGCTCGGCAGGCTGAGCGGCATCGGCGAGCTGCGCGCCGAGGGCCGCTGCGACGACGCCGAACGCTACTTCCGCTACTTCCCGGCGTCACGCAGCTACCACGAACAGCTCGGCTTCCGTTTCTACCGTTTTCGACCGCAGCGCTTTCACTGGAACGGCGGATTCGCCACGGCGCGCTGGTTCGGCAACGACCGGATCGTCATGCCGAACCCGTTGACCGACGACGTGCAGCAGCGGATCGTCACCCACATGAACGCCGACCACGCCGCGGCACTGGCCGGCTACCTTGAGGACGTCGGCGAGCACGGCGCCACACCTGACGCGACTGTCGAGATGGTCGGAATCGACGCCGAGGGTATCGATATCCGCGTCGCCGACCGCATCGTGCGCATCGCGCTTCCCGAGCCCATCAACGACGCCGACAGCGCGCGCGAGGCGCTCGTGCGCATGGCCGCGCGCTGACCGGCAGGGTTCGAGCGTCAGAACTCCTCCCACTCGTCGTCATCGTCGGCGAAGTCGCTGGCCGCTGCCGATGTCCTGAGCGGCCTGGCTTCGACCTCGACCGCCGGTTTGACGGCCGGCGGCTGCGCGGCACCTTTGGACGGCGGCGGCGCGGGGCGTTTGACCGGCGCCGGTACGTCGGCGCGCACGCGCGATGCCGCGGTACGGTCGGCCGACACCGGCGGCGGTGTCGCCGGTACCGGGGCAGCGGCCGCGGCCGCGGCCGTAGCCTTGACCTTGAAGAACGAGACCAGGCGCATCATCTCGTCGGCCTTGTCGCTCATCGATACCGATGCGGCGGAGGCCTGTTCGGCGAGCGCGGCGTTCTGCTGCGTGACCTCGTCCATCGATGTCACGGCGAGATTGACCTGGTCGATGCCCGCCGACTGTTCGGCCGACGCGGCCGCGATCTCGGCGATGATGTCGCTGACCTTTTTCACGCCGACGACGATGTCGTCGAGCGTCTGTCCGGACTCGTTGACCAGTTCAGTACCGGACCTGACCTTGGCGACCGAATCCTGGATCAACTCCTTGATCTCACGCGCGGCCGTCGCCGAACGCCCGGCCAGATTGCGCACCTCGGTCGCGACGACGGCGAATCCACGCCCCTGCTCTCCGGCGCGCGCAGCCTCGACCGACGCATTCAGTGCCAGCAGGTTGGTCTGGAACGCGATGTCGTCGATGACGCCGATGATCTCAGCAATCCGGTTGCTCGACGCGCTGATTTCGTCCATCGCGGTTACCGCACGGCCGACGACGTCGCCGCCGCGCGCGGCCAGCTGGCTGGCGCTCGACGCCACCTGGTTGGCCTGCTGTGCGTTGTCGGCGTTGTTGCGAACCGTCGACGTGAGCTGTTCCATCGATGCCGCGGTCTGTTCGAGGGCACTCGCCTGCTGCTCGGTACGCGACGACAGGTTGTTGTTGCCGGCCGAGATCTCGGTGGCACCGGTCGTGATCGCATCACTCGCCGTCCGCAGCTCGCGGATGGTCTTCTCGACGTTGCCGATCGTTGCGTTGACGTCGCTCTTGACGCGGCCGAACACACCCGCGTAATCGCGCTCGATAGGTCGTGTCAGATCGCCCTCGGCGACGTGCTTCATCGCGTCGGCGATGTCGTCGAAGACGCTTGCCAGGTCGCCGACCAGGTCGTTGATGCCCGCGGCCAACGTCTGCAGGAAGCCCTCCTTGTCATCGAGGCGGATCCGGCGTGCCAGGTCGCCGCTGCGGGCGGCCACGACCATCTCGGCGATCTCGCGCTCGACCGCGACCTCCTCGGTGCGGTCGGCCCATTCGACGACCGTACCGAGGCGGTTTCCGGCGCCGTCCAGCACCGGGTTCGCGATCACCCGCATGGTCAGGCCGGCGACCTCGATCTCGCTGCTGACACTGGTCCGCATCCGCTCCAGCATGCGGCGCTGGTGCCCCGGTTGCTTGTGGAAACCGTCCATGTTGCAGCCGAGGATGCCGTTGGCCGAGAACCCCGGCAGCACCTGACGGAGGTCGGACTCGACGGCGCCGAACATCGTCGCCAGCGCCTTGTTGACATAGATGATGTTGAAGTCCTTGTCGGCGACCATCACCGAACTGCTGACGTTGTCCAGTGCCGTGCGAATCTGCAGGTTCTCCATCGCTATCCGGCGCTCGTCGTCGAGCCTGCGGGCCGTCTCGTCCGCGGCCTTGAGCTCGTCGGTCAGGTCCGCCCATTCGACCGCGGTCCCGAGGCGCCGGCCGTCGTCGTCGACGACCGGATTGGCAATGGTTCGGAAGGTCCGTTCGCCGATGACGATCTGCGACTCGTGACGCTGATCGAGTGACTCCAGGACATGGCGCTGCTGCGCCGAATCGGCGTACAGGTCGTCGATACTGCGGTCGATCAGGTCGCCGGCATCGAACTGCGGCAGACGCTCACGAAGGTCATGCTCGGCGGCGCTGAACATCGCCTGCACGGCCTGGTTGGTGTAGATGATCCTGTTGTCACGATCGGCGACCATGACATTGGTGCTGACGCAGTCCAGCGCCGTCTTCAGTCGGGTCGCCGCCTCGCTGCTGCGCCGCGTGTCGTCGATGATGGTGCCGAAGCGCTCGATCGCGGTGTTGAAATGGCGCGCCAGGTCGCCGATCTCGTCGTTCGATTTGACATGCAGACGCTGCGACCAGTCGGCCCGCCCCTCGGCCACCGCGTGCATGGCGGTGTTGAGCTGTTTCAACGGGTTCGACACGATGCGGCTGAACAGCGCACCGATCACCAGCAGCCCGACGACCATCAGTGCCGAATTGATGCCGATATTGGCGAACAGGTCGCGGGCCACGGTGGCGTCCAGCGCCTGCAGCGAGTAGTCGACGCGCACCGCGCCGAGGATCTCGCCCTGCTGCGACACGTGGCACGCGATGCAGTTGGTTCCCCGGAAGTCGGCACTCGCCGGCAACGGCACGAGCACGGTCAGTGTGCGACCCTGTTCGCCGTCGCGTATCTCGCTGACCGTCTCGCCGGCGAGCGCACGCCGGTCGAGCTCGTCGACCGCCCTGGCGTGTTCGCTGCCGGGACCGAACAGCTTGGTGATCGACGGTCCGCGCAGGATCCGTGCATCGACGACCTCGGGGCGCGCCATCAGTTTCGTGCGCGGGATCTCGCGGTTCGCCATGCCGCCGGTCAACATCAGGGTGTTGATGTTGTCGAAGTACGAGTTGGCGAGATCGCGGGTCTGGCGCTCGACAAGGCCCTCGACCAGTACGCTCTGACTGTAGGCGAGATAACCCGCCGTGGACACGAGCATGATCGCGAACAGCGTCCCCAGCATGCGATAGATCTTTCCGCGTACGGTCTTTCCCTGGAGCCGTTCTGCCAGCTGCGAGCCCATGTGCCATCCCCTGCGAGGTCGTGTGAGTGTCGTGATATCCGGGATAGGCAGTTCATCGGCTGCGGCACGGCGGAATTGAGCGTCCGCGCGGCGCGTCCGCGGGCGCCGGGCGCGCTGACCGCGGCCGGGCGCAGCGGGCGACGTTCAGGTTTTGCCCATGATGTTTTTGGGCAATACCTTGCGGGGCGGGGATGCCAGGCCCATGCTCGCGGTTAGCAAATCACCGGCGGTCGCCCGCCGAACCCTGGAGACGCGAACCCCGTGCCACTCGACGCCTGGCTGAACGTGCTGCCCGAACGACTCGCCGAGCGGGTACGGCCGATCGGCGACCGGCGTGCCGTCGGCAACGGCGAGTTCGTGCTCTACTGGATGCACCACGCGGTCCGCGACCACGACAACCCGGCCCTCGACGTGGCCGTGGCGCTGGCCAACGAGCGCGGCCTGCCGGTGCTGGTGTACCAGGGGCTCGGCGGCCGCCACCCGTACAACAGCGACCGCCACCACAGCTTCATCCTGCAGGGTGCCGCCGAGACGCATCGCGGCCTGGCCGTGCGCGGCATCCGCGCGGTCTTCCACCTCGACCGCGGCGACGCCGGGCCGTCGCCACTGCCGGCGCTCGCGGCGCGGGCCGCGCTGCTGATCAGCGAGGACTTTCCGGCACCGCCGTTCCCGGCCTGGACCGCGCGCATTGCGGCACGCGTGGCGTGCCCGACGCTGGCGGTCGACGCGAGCTGTATCGTGCCGATGGCGACGCTGCACAAAAGCTTCAGTCGCGCCTATGCGTTTCGCGACGCCACACGGGCCGCCTTCGCGCGGCGCGTGCCACTGGCGTGGCCCGACGTCGACCCGCTACAGCCGGCATGGTCGGGCGATTGCGGCTTCGACGCCTGCGACCTCGAAGGTGCGGATATCGCCGCGCTGTGCGCGGCGTGCGACATCGACCACGGCATACCCCCGGTCGCGCACACCCGCGGCGGCGCGGGCGCCGGATACGCGCGCTGGAACGCGTTCCGCGCCGACGGACTGGCGCGCTATGCGCGCCATCGCAACGATGCCGCACGCGCGTGGTCGGGCGGTGTCAGCCGGCTGTCGCCGTATCTCCATCACGGCCATGTCTCGCCGTTCCGGATCGCCCGCGAGGCCGCGGCGTTCGGTGGTGACGGCGCCGACAAGTTCCTCGACGAGCTGCTGGTGTGGCGTGAGCTGGCGTTCAACTTCTGTTTTCACACCGCCGATCCGGAAAGCCTCGACGCGCTGCCGGAGTGGGCCCGCGCCACCCTCGCCGAACACGCCGCCGACGCCCGCGGCAGGCTGATCGACGACGAGACACTGGCGCGTTCGCGTTCCGGCGACGCCTTGTGGGACCTGGCGCAGACGTCGCTGCGGATCCACGGTGAGTTGCACAACAACCTGCGCATGACCTGGGCCAAGGCCATTCCGCAGTGGCGCCCCGACCCGCAGTCCGCCCTGCGTACGCTGATCGACCTCAACCACCGCTACGCGCTCGACGGTTCCGATCCCAACTCGTACGGCGGTCTGCTGTGGACCCTGGGGCTGTTCGACCGGCCGTTCGACGAGCGCCCGGTGACCGGGACGCTGCGCGCGCGCGATCCGGCGGCACACGCCCGTCGCGTCGACATGCCGCGACTCGCCGAGCGGCTGCGTCGCCCGGTGTGTGGCACGGCGCAACGGATTGCCGTCATCGGCGCCGGCGTCGCCGGCCTGACCGCGGCACGCCAGCTGCACGACCACGGCCACCACG
>JASJCU010000109.1 GCA_030065815.1 Gammaproteobacteria bacterium
CGCACAGGACTCGGTTGACGACAGCTAAGGGGCGCCCAACTCAATGTTTACCGTCTTGTTGTTCGGCGTATCGACAGGCTGGGAGCGAAAATCCTGCGAAAGCGTCACTGCATCGCAGTGCTGTCTTTTGCAGCTTGTGCCTCTCGCTCCTTGACCTTTCGATGGAGGCCGGTGAGGGGGTATCCGAGTAATGCTGCTCTCTCTGCGTAAGATCTAGCGGTTTCGATGTTGCCCATATCGAGATACAGAAGACCGAGGTTGTAAGCCAGCTCTGCGTGATTCGGGAGCGTCTTTTCCGCTGCTTGATACTGTTTGAGGGCGCTGTCGAGTTGACTCCGTCGGTGTAGGTAAACCCCAAACACGACTCGAACAATAGCATCTTCCGGTGCGAATGCGAGGGCGCGTTGAAAGTAGCACTCCGCGGGCGGGTTGCCAGTCTGGGTCGTCGCACGACGAAGCAGGGCCTCGGGGTTCAAGCCCTTTAGTCTGCGCAAGTGGTAGCGCGACATTGACCACAGTGCGCGGTGGTGATTCGGGAAGGCGCGCAGCGTGTAATCAAGATCGCCTCCTGGGTCTTTGGAGTTCTTACCCCTTACGAGTTGTTCGACGCTTGGTGTGAAGTGGTGGCTTTCCACTAGATGTAGTCGCTTGCTTCCGGCAGTCGTGTAGTCAAACGGGCCATAACCTTGTGCTTCTCCCCAGCAGGGGGCGTTCTCCAGAGTGCTCCCCGGCCAACCGAGCGTTTTGTCGCCGACCCTCGCGGCATCTGCCTTCGGCAAAGGAATGAGCGTTGCCAAAAGCGAAAGTACAACGAAGCAGAACTTATAGGGGTATGGTCGATCGTTGGAAGCTTCTGCCCGTGATTTCGGGATCGGGTGACGCATGGTTATTTCTCTCGAGTCATGCTGATTTGACATCGTAACATAGCGAGAAATATCTTCGGTTGCGTTGCGCAGCGGGCAGCAACGCGGGATTAACTAGGTATGGTCGAGTTGGCCTGGTTGTTTCCGGCGCGTTTGGAGTTTCTTCCGGCCGAGACCAGCAAACTCCCAAAATGACCCCTGCGGATCAGTTTCCCATCCGCGACCTTCTACCCATTTGTACGCCAGCACACACATCAAGACTAGGTTCAATGGCAAGTCGTAGTAAGCCATGGAAAGGAAGGTGCCGCCCACCGCGAAGCCGACAAGGCTAACCTGTACCATCGCCCCGAGTTCCGCCGCCCAGGCGGCTTCTTCATGGTGCTTGGCGGCTACACGCAATTTGCCCGCCAGACGGAAAGCACTGATCCAGAACCCCAGGTAAAGGAACAGACCCATGAAGCCGTGGTTCCCAAGGACTTGGAAGTAGATACTGTGCGCGGCGCGCGCGATTGTTTCGTGTACGCCATACAACTGGTAAAAATAATCATACTGATATGACATTCCGCCACCAAACAGATTGTGTCTGGCGACCTCAATCGCAACCAGCCATGCATTCAGTCGGCCCATTGCGGAGCCGTCTTCCTGATAGTTTCTGATGGTTGACATTCGTTCCCACCATGCGTCCGGCATCATCGGCAACAGAATTAACAAACACAGGAGAACTATTAGACCGATTGCTCCTTTGCGCGAACTGCGCCACCAGAACACAACTCCCATTGCTGCCAGTGCCAGCATGGCCCCGCGCGATTGGCTGCCCAACGCTGACGCAACGCACAAAATCATGACGATGCTCATAAGATGACGCTGCCACTTTCGTTCCATCCGGAGCTGCAGAAAGTGAAGCATTGGTGTGGCGACGATGGCAGCCAATGCGAAATGGTTGTTGTCGGCGATGAAGCTTTGGGCTGGCCCCCAAACCCGGTAGGCACCACCCGTTAAGACCGTGAACAGGCCGCCCTTTGCAGCGAGGATGGCCAGTGAGCCTACCGTAACCCAGGCAAATGCCATGATTTGGTGTTTGTTGTGAAGCAGGGCTAGCGTTACGAAAGCCATCAGGTAGATCTTCATCACTTGGTCCCAGTCTTGGTAGTCGCCCGCCGGGTCGTAGCCAAGCAGCCAAGACAGCGTTACCCAGATGAAGAAGAGAAGTAACCAGACAGCCGGGGCCCCTTTGAAAGGAGACTGCCGTTCTTTGGTCAGCATAAGGCCGAGCAGGGTGCTGCCTGCTGCGATGGCAGCAACTGGTGAAGAGTAGGCGAATCCCCAACTCAGCCGATGGGGATTCATGATGGAAAGCCACGTCCAGTTCATCACGCCGATCCATGGCCGACGCAAGGCCAACAGAGCTAGCAACAGAACGATCGAAATTATGGCGAGGTCGCGAAGCGGCATGGAGGGGCTGGCGTCTAACGGAAGTTCAAGGCAAATCGTGGTCTTCGGCCCGGCATCGTAAGGTTAATCGCTTAGCCAATCTTGGTCGACCGGTCCGCGTGGTTGCTCGCCCGATCTCAATCACCACTTAACGGCAGAAATACCGCGGCGTTCAGTCAGGTTGTGATCGCCTAGGCGATCAATAATGGCTGTGGCTCCGGAGTGCAAACCTTGAACGGGTGTGTATTCGGGCGGTTAGCGTTCACCGCGAATCTCCGGGGGGCTCTCGGCCAAACAAACCCCCGTCCCCCCCAGCCCGCAATACCCCGCCGGATTCTTCGCCAGGTACTGCTGGTGGTAGGTCTCGGCGTAGAAAAACGTTGGTGCTTCAATGACTTCAGTCGTTATGGCTGGGTAGCCCCTGGCCGCGAGGGCCTGTTGAAAGCGGGCCCGGGAGTCTTCAGCGGCCTGGCGCTGAGCGCCGGAGAAGACATAGATTCCCGACCGGTACTGCGTGCCGACGTCGTTACCCTGGCGCATGCCCTGGGTAGGATCGTGTGACTCCCAGAAGATCTTCAGCAAGTCCAAGTAGCTAACTACGCCCGGGTCGAATATGACCAGGACAACCTCGTTGTGACCGGTCAGGCCTGTACAGACTTCGTCGTAGGTGGGGTTGGGCGTTTGCCCGCCGGCGTAGCCAACTGCCGTCGTATAGACGCCTTCGCGTTCCCAAAAACGGCGTTCGGCGCCCCAAAAGCAGCCCATACCGAACATCGCTTGCTGCATGTTCTCCGGAAACGGCGGCTTGATCGGGTTGTCGTTGACGAAATGGTTGTCCGCCACTGGCATCGAGTCCGGGCGGCCGGGCAGGGCGTCGGACGGATCCGGCACCTCGGTGAGTTTCTTGCGTCGCCACATCATCTTCCGGCCCCCCCCCCGACTATTACTGAACTGTATACCCGACGATCCTGCGCATTGCCAGAGCGGTTAAGCCTGCGCTGTTGATGGGGTTTAGCGGATTCGCCACGCCCGCGGCCCGCGCCTTACGAGCAGGCCGTACAACCCGATGTCGCCGAGTTCGAACGTGCGGTTGGGGATTTGCGTCTGCAACCATTCGATCGCGACGCCATAGACGGACAGCGGCGTTCGTCGGGACGCGTCGGAGCCGCGATCCGGCCAACCCAGATCGGCGAGGAACGCGAGGAGGAAGAAAGCCAAATAGGTGAGACCACTTGTCGGACATCGTGCCAGGAGGCAGTTCGTCCGGCTGCGGCGTCAGCGCCGGGCAGCTGACGAGCAGCAGTACCGGCCCCAGCGTCAGGCGACAACCCACGCGATTGCGGCCGGTCATCGGCGCGAGGTTTGCCGATTCGCGCGTGCCGTTGGCGATCGCCTGCGGCCGGTAGCGTGTCACTGCATGGACTAGCGAGGATCGGCGCACAATGCCGGCTGTCAACAGCCCGCCTGCGCCTTGGCCTGCTCGCGCGCGATCGCGCGGTAGCCAATGTCATTGCGGTAGAACATCCCGTCCCAGCTTATCTGTTCGGCGAGCCGATAGGCCGCGGCCTGCGCGTCGGCGACGGTGTCACCGAGCGCGGTCGCGCACAGCACCCGTCCACCGGCCGTGACGACCTCACCGTCGCGCTCGGCCGTTCCGGCGTGAAACACCTTGCTGGGTCCAGCATCGCCCGCTGGCAGGCCGCTGATCACGGCGCCCTTGGCATAACTTCCCGGGTAGCCGCCGGCCGCGAGCACGACGCCGACCGAGCGGCGCGGGTCCCAATCGGCAGTCTCGCCGTCCAGCCGGCCATCCAACGCGGCCAGGCAATGGCCGACCAGGTCGGAGCGCAACCGCAGCATGATCGGCTGGGTCTCAGGGTCGCCGAAGCGGCAGTTGTACTCGATGACCTTCGGCGTGCCGCCGGCCATGATCATCAGGCCGGCGTAGAGAAATCCCCTGTACGGCAGGCCCTCGGCGGCCATGCCGCGCACGGTCGGCATGATGACCTGGTCCATGATCCGTGCGTAGACCTCGTCGTTGACCACCGGGGCCGGCGAGTAGGCGCCCATGCCGCCGGTGTTGGGGCCGGTATCGCCATCGCCGACGCGCTTGTGGTCCTGGCTGGTTGCCATCGGCAGCACGTGTTCGCCGTCGGCCATGACGATGAAGCTCGCCTCCTCGCCGTCGAGGTACTCCTCGATGACGACGCGGTGCCCGGCCTCGCCGAAGGCGTTGCCGGCGAGCATGTCGCGCACGGCGTTCTCGGCGGTGTCGAGGTCCATCGCGACGATCACGCCCTTGCCGGCGGCCAGGCCATCGGCCTTGACGACGATCGGCGCGCCGCGCTCGCGCAGATAATTGAGCGCCGGGTCGACCTCGCTAAAGGTCCGGTACTCGGCAGTCGGGATACCGTGGCGGGCGAGAAAGTCCTTCGTGAACGACTTCGACCCTTCGAGCTGCGCGGCACCTTTCCCCGGTCCGAAGCACTTGAGGCCGGCCGAACTGAACGCATCGACGACGCCAGCGACCAGCGGCGCCTCGGGGCCGACGATGGTCAGGTCGATTGCCTCGTCGCGGGCAAAAGCGAGCAGGGCGTCGATGTCCTCTGCGCCGATCGGCACGTTACGCAGCCCAGGTTCGCGCGCCGTACCGGCATTGCCGGGTGCAACGAACACCGTGTCGACCAGGGGAGATTGCGCCGCCTTCCAGGCCAGCGCGTGTTCACGGCCGCCGCCGCCGATGACCAGTGTCTTCATTTGCAGTCTCTAACCGTTCTGTGTGCAACGAGGCTCGCTATTCTACCCGCTCGTCCGGTCAGCCGAGCGGCGCAGTGTTCGTTTCAGTCGGCGGACACGATCCCGCGTTGGCTGCGTTCGACAAACGCCACGATGTTGCGGACCTCGTCGGTGTCGGCAGTCGCGGCGATCTGCGCCAGCGCATCGGGCAGGCGCAGGCCGCTCTGAAGTAGGACGCGGTAGGCTTGCTTGATGGCCGAACGCTGGACCTGGCTGAAGCCAGCGCGGCGCAGGCCGACCAGGTTCAAGCCGACGAATCGCGCCAACTGTCCGTTGGCCATCGCGTACGGCGGCACGTCCTGGCGCACGCCCGAGACGCCTCCTATCATCACGTAGTCGCCGACACGACAGAACTGGTGCACGGCGACATGACCCGACAGGAAGGCATGGCCGCCCATCTCGACGTGGCCGCCGAGGGTCGCGGTGTTGGCGAAAACATTGTGGTCCCCGACCACGCAGTCATGGCCGATGTGGCTGAACGCCATCAGGTAGTTGCCGTTGCCGATGACGGTACCGTGCTCTTCCTTGACGCCGTGGCTGATGTTGACGCATTCCTTGAAGTGGTTGCCGTCGCCGATCGTCAGCGGTTTCGCCTTGTCGGGCGCGAAACCCAGGTCCTGCGGCGCGCTGCCGATCGTCGCGCCGTGACAGACGACGTTGTCTCGACCCATGCGGGTGTGGCGATAGATGCGGACGTTGCTCTGGATCTCGCAACACGGCCCGACGATGGCGCCGGTCTCGACAATGCTAAAGGGCCCGATACTCGCGCTCGGGTCGACGTCGGCGCCGTCTTCGATGATCGCACTGGGATGGATCTGCGGCATGCCTTGGGGGTTTCAGCTGTTCTGCCAGAAAACTGCAGTCTAGCATCCCGGCTGCGGTGCTCAGTGACGCGGGCCGGGCGGCGGCATGCGCATCAGGCCACTGTTCTCGAGCACCCGTCCGACCTTGCGCGTCGTGCGGATCAGCTGCGACAGCTCGGCCAATCCGGGATCCTCACCGGCCGCCAATCGGCTCTCCCAGCTATCGAGTTCGCTCTCGAGGAAGACCAGCAGCTTCACCGAACAGCCGCGACACTCGTCGCCGCAGACCTGCGCGCGGGGCAGGTCGAACGGGAACACCATGCGCACCTCGTCGATCAGCTGCAGCATGGCTTCGGATGTCGTCGGTTTCATCGTCCCGCAACGTCTCGCGTGGGTCATAAAAGCGCCAGTCTACAGGTTCGTCGCCGGTAGGTTTCTGAGCCGAATCAATCGTTTGTAACTATAATCCGCTGCTTGCGAACCCACTGCACGTGGCGTTTCACGGCCGGTTCCGCCCGCAGTGCTTCGATCGAATCGAGGCGCTTGGCCAAGGTCATTTCGTCGAACAGACGGTGCAGGCCCTCGTGGCATAGGCGGCAGATGTCGATGCCGTGCTGCAGCACATGACGTGGCACCTGCTTGCGAAAACGGTTGCAGCGGTGCACCTTGCGCGGGATCAGGTGATGAAAGGTCAACTCGGTGTGGCGGCCACACAGACCGCACGCGCCATGCTTGGATTTCGTGCCCATGGGGTGATGGTAAGGCATGAGCAGCGACGACTTCGAACGCCAGCTCTACGCGTGGCTGGCCGAGATCCCGGCCGGCCGCGTCGTGACCTACGGGCAGCTCGCAAGGCTCGTCGGCCGTCCGAACGGCGCGCGCTGGGTCGGCCGGCAGCTTGGCCGGCTGCCGGCCGGCTCGCGACTGCCCTGGCACCGTGTACTCAACGCCAGCGGCCGGTCGAGTCTGCCACTCGACGCGGCCGGGTCCAACCGTCAATTGCGCCGGTTGCAGCGCGAGGGGGTGCTGGTGTTGCACGGGCGGGTGTCGCTGGCTCGGTTTCGGTGGGATCCGTTCGGTAACGGGCCGGCTGTTTGATTGATCGCACGCAGCGGGAACAACGCCAGTTCGCCTGGTGACGTCACTGCGTGACTGTGGTGTGCGACAAGCGTGTAGCGTCTGGCACTGTGCGGTGATGCTGCCTGGATTCAGCCATCGTGGCCCTGTGGTGCGATTCACGAAATTCATTGCACACCACGTCTATACGTTTGTAATCGCTGACTGTTCGAGTGGTAACGCCACGGTTGATTGCGATTGGCAGCGCGCACCGCACCGTTCAGCGGGGCAATGCCGGTTGGTCTGGTACCTCCCGGCGATGCGATTCACCGCGTTCCCGGCACCCCTGTGTGTGCGTCCGGGGGTAGCGACCGATCAATGCCGGAAATGCCGCATCCCCGTGAACACCATCGCCATGCCGTGTTCGTTGGCGGCGGCGATGGCTTCGTCGTCGCGCATCGAGCCGCCCGGCTGGATGACCGCGACGATCCCGGCGGCGGCGGCGTTGTCGATGCCGTCGCGGAACGGGAAGAAGGCATCCGAGGCCATCACTGAGCCCTTGACGTCGAGGCCGGCGTGTTCGGCCTTGATGCCGGCGATGCGCGCCGAATTGACGCGGCTCATCTGCCCGGCGCCGACGCCGATGGTCATGCCGTCGCGGCCGTAGACGATCGCGTTGGACTTGACGAACTTGGCGACGCGCCAGCTGAACAGCAGGTCGCGCATTTCGTCCGCTGTCGGTGCGCGCTCGGTGACCACCTTGGTATCGTTGAGCAGCTGCAGATCGGCGTCCTGCACCAGCAGGCCGCCGTTGACGCGCTTGAAGTCGAGGCGGTGGATGTCCTCGGCCGCCCATTCGCCGCACGTCAGCAGGCGCACGTTCTTCTTCGCCTTGACCGCCTCGATGGCCTCGGCTGCGACGGTCGGCGCGATAATCACCTCGACGAACTGGCGGTCGACGATTGCCTGCGCGGTCGCGTCGTCGAGTTCGTCGTTGAACGCGATGATGCCGCCGAACGCCGACTCCGGGTCGGTGCTGTAGGCGCGCTCGTAGGCCTCGAGCAGGCTGCCGGCGGTCGCGACGCCGCACGGGTTCGCGTGCTTGACGATCACGCAGGTCGGGCCGCCCTCGCTCTTCGGGTCGAACTGCTTGACGCATTCGAGCGCGGCGTCGGTGTCGGCGATGTTGTTGTACGACAGCTCCTTGCCCTGCAGCTGGTGCGCGGTCGCGACACTCGATTCCTGGATGTCGGCCTCGACGAAGAACGCGGCCTGCTGGTGCGGATTCTCGCCGTAGCGCATGGTCTGCGCCTGGCGGAACTGCAGGTTGATCGTGTTAGGAAATTCGCTCCGGCTGCCGTCGGCGCCAATAGCGCCGAGGTAATTGGCGATCGCGCCATCGTATTGCGCGGTGTGTTCGAAGGTCTTGACGGCGAGGCGGTAGCTGGTTGCGCCGTCGACCTCGCCGGCGTTGCTGCGGATCTCCTGCACGATGTGGCCGTAGTCGTGCGGGTCGACGACGACCACGACGTCACGGTGGTTCTTGGCCGCGGCGCGAATCATCGTCGGGCCGCCGATGTCGATGTTCTCGATCGCGTTGGCGAGCGTGCAGTCGGGGTCGGCGACGGCCTGCCGGAACGGGTACAGGTTGACCGCGACCAGATCGATGCGACCGATGCCGTGACGCTCCATGACCTCGTCGTCGGTGTCGCGGCGACCGAGGATGCCGCCGTGGATCTTCGGATGCAGGGTCTTCAACCGGCCGTCCATCATCTCCGGGAACCCGGTGTAATCGCTGACTTCCATCGCGGCGATGTCGTTGTCGCGCAGCAACCTGGCGGTACCGCCGGTGGACAGGATCTCGATCCCGGCTTCGGCGAGATCGCGGGCAAACTCGACGACACCGGTTTTGTCGGAAACGCTGATGAGGGCGCGGGTGATCTTGGGCATTGTTGTTGTCCTGCAAATGCAAACGCGGCCCGATGGGCCGCGCGTGGTTTCTGGATCGGCTCGAGAGTTTACTCGATTTCGTAGTGGGCGAGTTTTTTGCGCAGCGTACTGCGGCTGATGCCGAGCAGGGCCGCCGCTTTGCTCTGGTTGCCACCGGTGTGGTTGAGGATCGCCTCGAACAGCGGTTGTTCGACCTGCTGCATCACCAGTTGGTACAGGTCGTTGGGCGCGGTGCCGTCGAGTTGACTGAAGTAGTGGGCCAGGGCATCACGGACCGCCTCGCGCAGCGGTTCGGTTTTCTGGTTGTTCACCACCGTGTAGTTTCCTGAAAGATGGGCCGAGGTGTGGGTGCCTACGAGACTCACGCTGCCATTACCTCCCTTGTGGACGCGGGACCGAAGCCGGGCGTCTTCTTGTCGTTGAGGCCGGCGAAGAACTCCCTGATCAACCGTGCCTGTTGTTGTGTTGTCGCGACTGCATTGACCCGTTGCCGGAATGCAGCGCCACCTGGTTGCGTCCTGCTGTACCAGGCGATGTGTTTGCGCGCCACCTTGACCCCGTGCTCGCGGCCGTACAGCCCATACAGCGCGTCGAGGTGCGCGAGCAGGGTGTCGCGGACCCAGTCCGGGTCCGGTTCCGCCAGCGTTTCGCCGGTGGCGAGGTAGTGGGCGATCTCGGCGAAGATCCACGGCCGGCCCTGCGCGGCGCGGCCGATCATCAGACCGTCGGCGCCGGTCTGCGCGAGCACCTGCCGCGCCTTCGCCGGCGAGTCGATATCACCATTGGCAATCACCGGGATCGCGACCGCCCGCTTGACCGCGACCAGCGTGTCGTACTCGGCCTCGCCGCGGTAGCCGCAGGCGCGGGTGCGGCCGTGCACCGCGAGCGCGGCGATGCCGGCCTGCTCGGCGAGCCTGGCGATGCGCGGCGCGTTGCGGTTGTCGGGATCCCAGCCGGTGCGCATCTTCAGCGTGACCGGTACATCGACGGCGCCGACGACGGCGTCGAGGATGCGTGCGACCAGGCCCTCGTCGCGCATCAGCGCCGAGCCGGCCGCGACCTTGCAGACCTTCTTTGCCGGGCAGCCCATGTTGATGTCGATGATCTGCGCGCCGTGCGCGACGTTGATACGTGCGGCCTCGGCCATGCGGGTGGGTTCGGTGCCGACGATCTGCACCGACACCGGGGCCGGCTCGCCGTCGTGATCGAGGCGGCGCACGGTCTTGCGCGTGCCGTACAGGCTGGCATCGGCGGTCACCATCTCGGAAACCGCCAGTGCGGCACCGAGACGGCGGCACAGGGTACGAAACGGTCGGTCAGTTACGCCGGCCATCGGCGCGACGATCAGGTTGTTGTCGAGTTGATGCGGACCGATCTGCACTGTTCCGTGGTTTCCCGTCGGAGGCGTTGCTGTTATTCGATTTAGCACTTCTCGGCCCCGTCATCACTGCGGCGATTGCTGTGCCGCGCCGGCTTGTTGCCGGTCTGTCGTTGGCGAGGGGTTGGCAATGTTACGCCGAAATGACTGACGTGCAAGACCCCGGGTCGGTTAATTTGACGCTAAAAGAAATCGATCGCGAAACCGCTGGCGATGTGTCCCGGATCGGCGAAGTCGATGTGGATAGTGAACACTTCGCCCGGTTGTACGACGCGGTCATTGGCAGGTGGTGGAAACAGGTATTCGTTCGGTGACAGGCGCCGGCGGACCAACACCGTGCCGTTGTTGTCGAGTAGCGACAACTGGATGTCGGGCAGGCGCTGCGCGATCGCGGCGTCGTTGCGTATCGTCGCGCTCAATGTCAGTGAGCCCGGTTCGTTGCGCGTCGGCGCGATGTCCCGTTGCACGATCCGGTAGCTGTCGGGTTTGTGCACCAGGTCGGGGCGACACGGCAGGTAGCGGCAGACGATCTCGAGTTGCGGAACCCGCGCGATCAGATCGTCGCGGTGCTGCCATGCCAGCTGCGCGCCGAGCGCACCGAGCAGCAGGACGGCCAGCAGGCCATAGACGATGCCCCGGTACGAACGCTTCTCGTAGAGCGTGTCCAGGACGTCGACGGCGCCGTCGGCGCTGGGTTCGATCGGCTCAAGGTCGTCGGGTATGTCGAACGGCAGCTCCTC
>JASJCU010000014.1 GCA_030065815.1 Gammaproteobacteria bacterium
CTTCGCTGCGCTCATGGCGGACCGCTGCGGACTATCCCGGCCCTCGCGAAACGCTCGGGCGTTCAGGCACCCGCGAAGCTCGCGCTTCGCCAACGCGTGCCTTCACCCTGCAGGGCCCACCACTGCCAAGTCATAGAGGGTGACCTTTCCCTCGAGATCAGCGCCATGCGGTGAAGGTCATGGTCATTGACCGGGCGATGGCGCCGCCGCGTCGGCAAGCCGCAGCAGCGCGGCGTGCTGCCCGGCGTGCCAGAACGGCTCGGCCTGCGCCTTGGCACGACCGCGCTCCGCCGCGTCGCGCGCCATGACCACGAGTTCCGGATCGCCGCTGTCGGCAGCGACACGGATCAGCACCGCCGACGGTGCCGGCAGCGCACCCTCGGGCATCGCCGGCTGCTCGGCGATGCCCGGCAGCAGCGGCCGGTCGTCGCTGCGCCAACCGCCGGGGCCGTGATAGCGCTGCCAGGCCGTACGCAGCAGCACGGCGACGAAGGTCCGGTCGACGGGCTCGCCGCTGAGTTCGGCATAGCGCGCCATGCCATGGGCGACGTAGGCATAGTCGTCGAGCGACGCCTTGCCGATCGGCGCGCCATCGTGCACGGCGCGGCGCAGCTCGCTGCCGGTCCACAGGCTCTCGCGCAGGTAGTCGCGCAGTCCGCGCGCCGCGGTCCGCAGGTCCGGGTCGTCCCAACGCAGCGCGGCCTCCGAGATCGCCGCGAGCATCAGGCCGTTCCATCCCGCCAGTGGCTTCCAGTCGATCGGCAGGTCGCGCGCTGCGCGTGCCGCCAACAGCCGCTGACGGATGTCGTCGACGCGCGCGGCCACGTCGCCGAGCGGCTGCTGCAGCGCCAGCGAGATCTGCTTCAGCGACTCGCCACGCATCGGCAGGTGGGCGCCGTCAAACCACGGCAGGCCCTGCATGCGCCAGTAGCGCCGCGCCAGCGCGGTGTCCTGCTCGCCGAGCAGCGCGTGCAGCTCGTCGACGCTCCAGACGTAGACGCCGCCTTCGCGGCCGGCGCCGTCGACGGCCGAGAAACTGGCCGCGAACGCGCCGTCGGCGCGGCGCATCTCGCGCAGCGCGAAGTCGACGGTCTCGCGCGCGACATCGGCGAAGTCCGGCCGCCCGAGCACGTCGGCGGCGCGCAGGTAGACCTCGATCAGCAGCGCCTGGGTATACAGCATCTTCTCGAAGTGCGGGATCTCCCAGCCCGGATCGATCGTGTAACGGAAGAAGCCGCCGGCGAGATGGTCGCGCAGGCCCTCGCCGACCATCTTGTCGAGCGTCAGCGCGAGGAACTCGGCGAGCGCCGGATGCGGCGCCGCGGCCTGCAGGTCGAGCAGCGCGAGCAGCTGCGGCGCCATCGGGAACTTGTTCTGCTCACCGAATCCACCGTCGAGCGTGTCGGCGATCTCGAACGTCGCATGCAGCAGCGTCTCGCGCAGTAGCGTGGCCGGCAGCGCGTCGACGGCCGCCTGCTGGTCCTGCAGCATCAGCTGCAGCAGCGTGCGCCGGGCGAGGTTGCGCATGCGTCCGCGTTCGTCGAGCCAGCGCCGGTCGAGCCGCGTCAGCAGCTCCCGGAAACGTTCCGGCGGCAGGTAGGTCGCACCGACCAGCGGATAGCCCTCGGGTGTCAGGAAGATGTTCAGCGGCCAGCCGGCGTGACCCTGGGTCTTCTCGAGGAAACCGATCAGGTGCGCATCGAGCGCACCGTGCAGTTCGCGGTCGAGCTTGACCGGGATGAAGCGCGTGTTGAGCAGCTCCGCGATCTGCGGGTCCTTGTAGCTCTCGCGCTGCATGACATGGCACCAGTGACACGAGAAGTAGCCGCTCGACACGAACAGCAGCTTGCCCTGCTCGCGCGCCAGGTCGATGACCGGCTGGCCCCAGTCCTGCCATGCCACCGGATCGTCGCCGTGCATCGCCAGGTACGGCGACGGGTGGTCGCGCAGCTGATTCTGCAATGCATGGGCCGGCAGGGACAGAAACAGCAGCAGTAGCAGCAGTCGCGGGTTCACGGCATTGACCTCCGTCGCGGGACCGTCCTGTCGGACAAATTACCGGGCCTGCAGCGTTGCCTCAACGGTCGACGACCGGGCGCGCAGTCGCGTGCCGGCCGCCGCCAACGGCGGCGCCTGCGACGACGCCATGAAGCATTGTGCCCGCCCGCCGACGGCACGCCACCGAGGCACCCCGGCGCTGTGGCGTTCGCTGCGATCCGAACGACCCTGGCCTGCGTTGACGCGCGTCGTGCAGGCGGCGGCGTGGCGTCGTGAGTACCCCGTCAACCCTGTGACGGCGCGCTAGCCGTCGAGTTGCTCGAGGATATTGCGCGCGACCTTGATCTGGGTCGCGTTGCCCTCGCTGAGCACCTCGTACAACAGCCGGCGCGCCTCGTCGAACGCGCCGGTCGCACGCAGCGCCGCGATCTGCTCGAGCTTGGCATCGACCAGCGCCTCGGTCGCCGTGCGCGCCGGGAACGCGTCCTCTTCGTCGAGCATGTCGGCCGAGTCGTCGGCCGTCCAGGCCGTCGGCGGCGCCGCATCGCCGGCATCGGCAACCGGACCGTCCCGCTCCGCGTCGACGCTCGCGGTGTCTTCCTCGTCATCGTCGCTCGCCGCATCAGGGTCGCCGGTGCCTGCAGCGGCGTCCCCACCCATCGACGATCGGTCATTCGACTCGGCCTCCAGGGCCTCGAACTCCGCCTCGATGCGATCGAACTCGTCTTCCATCTGCCGATCGTCCAGCGGTTCGAATTCGCCGGGCTCGACCGGCTCTGCGGTCGACGTCGCAGCGCCACCGGCGGCCGCTGCCGCGGTCGCCGGCACCGCGCCCGCAGTCTCGGTGGGCGCGTCGTCATCCGCGGCGTCGGCGGTTGCGGCACGGCGGCGCACCAGCATCCGCGACACCAGCAGGCCGACCTCGAACAGCACCCACATCGGCAGCGCCAGCATGGTCTGCGAGATGATGTCCGGCGGGGTCAGCAGCATGCCGATGACAAACGCGCCGACGATCACGTAGGGCCGTTTTTCGGCCAGGCGCTCCGGTGTCGTGGCTTTCGCCAGCACCAGCAGGATGGTCGCGATCGGGACCTCGAAGGCCATGCCGAACGCGAAGAACAGGCGGATCGCGATATCGAGGTAGTCGGCGATGTCGGGCATCACCTCGACGTCCTGCGGCGTGACGCCGACCAGGAACGGGAACAGCAGCGGCAGCACGACGAAGTACGCGAACGCGGCGCCGAAGTAGAACAGCACGATGCTCGACAGCAGCAGCGGGAATGCCAGCCGCTTCTCGTGCTGGTACAGACCGGGCGCGATGAAGCTCCACAGCTGGAAGAGCAGGTACGGCATCGCGATGAACACCGACGCGACGAATGCCAGCTTGAGCGGCGTCAGGAACGGAGACAGCACCTTGGTCGCGATCATCGAGTTGCCCTCGGGGAGGGCGGCCATGACCGGCCGGGCGAGCAGGTGGAAGATGTCGTTGCCGAACGGGAACAGGATGATCAGCAGCACGAGAACCGCGGCGACCATCCGGATCAGGCGGTCGCGCAGCTCTACGAGGTGGCTGAAGAAGGGCTGTTCGGTCAGCGGCGCGTTGTCACTCATCTTTGGATGCAGGCGCTGCGGGCTTGTCCTTCACACTGATCGCCGCCTCGGTCTGCTCGCGGATCTCGCCAAAGGACTTCTTGGTGTCCTCGACGACCTCGTGCAACGGGTTGTTCTGCTTCTGCTTCTCGAGAATCGCGCGCAGTTCGTCGGCCTTGATCTCGCGGTCGATGTCGTCTTTGACCGAGGTAATGAAGCGCCGCCCGCGACCGAGCCACATACCCGCCGTGCGCGCCAGCTTGGGCAGGCGCTCGGGACCGACGACGAGCAGCGCCACGACGGCGACGAGAAACAGCTCGAGCATTCCGACGTCGAACATGCCAGGGGTCCGCCCGTGCGCGGCTTACTGCTTGTCTTTCTCGCGCGTCGCCTCGCCGTCGATGACCTTGTCGTCGGCCTTCTCCAGGCGTTCGGGCTCGGCGTCTTTCTTTTCTTCGTCGCCCATCGCCTTCTTGAAACCCTTGACGGCGTTGCCCAGGTCGCCGCCCAGGTTGCGCAGACGCTTGGTCCCGAACAGCAGCAGGACGATCACGAGGATGATCAACAGCTGCCAGATACTGATTCCACCAAAACCCATGGCTCTCTCCGGTGTTGATCCGCTCTGTACAGACGCGGCGGATTCGCTAAGTCAAAGCGCGATGATACCCGATGGCGGGCGCTCACGGCATGGCCCGCCGCGGCGGCGGCGGGCCATTGCCCCACGCGTGCCGGGGTAATCCGGCTCAGTCGTCGCGACTGGCCTTCTCGTCGAGCCCGGACAGGCCGAAACGGCGATCCAGCTCGCGCAGCACGTCGTCCGGGTGCAGGCCCTGCTGGGCCAACAGCACGAGGCTGTGGAACCATAGGTCGGCGGTCTCGTAGACGATCTTGTCGCGATCACCGTCCTTCGCCGCCATGACCGTCTCGGTGGCCTCTTCGCCGATCTTCTTCAGGATCGCATCGAGACCCTTGGCGTACAGCTTCGCGACATAGGAACTGTCGGGGTCGGCCTGTTTGCGCGCCTCGAGCACCGCGGCGAGCCGGTCCAGCGTGGCGCCGCTCACAGCCGCACCTCGACGCCCTGCCCGGCCATGAAGCGCTTGGCCTCGCCGATGCTGTACTCGGCAAAGTGGAAGACCGACGCCGCCAGCACCGCGTCGGCGCCGCCCTGCTTGACGCCGTCGACCAGGTGCTGCAGCTCGCCGACACCGCCGGACGCGATCACCGGGATCGGCACCGCCTCGGCGACCGCGCGCGTCAGCTCGTTGTCGAAGCCGATCTTGGTGCCGTCGCGGTCCATGCTGGTCAGCAGGATCTCGCCGGCGCCGTAGTCGGCCATCTGCTTCGCCCAGCCGACGGCGTCGATGCCGGTCGGCTTGCGCCCGCCGTGGGTGAAGATCTCCCAATGGTCGTCGACGCGCTTGGCATCGATCGCGACCACGATGCACTGCGAACCGAAGCGCTCGGTGACCTCCTTGACGAACTCCGGCCGGAACACCGCCGCGGAGTTGATCGCGACCTTGTCGGCGCCGGCATTGAGCATCTTCAGGATGTCTTCGGCCTTGCGGATGCCTCCGCCGACGGTCAACGGGATGAACACCTCCGACGCGACCCGTTCGACGACGTGCACGATGGTGTCGCGGTCGTCCGACGTAGCCGTGATGTCGAGGAACGTGATCTCGTCGGCACCCTCGTCGTTGTAGCGCCGCGCGACCTCGACCGGGTCGCCGGCATCGCGGATGTCGACGAACTTGACGCCCTTGACGACGCGGCCGGCATCGACGTCGAGACAGGGGATGATGCGTTTTGCTAGACCCATACCGTTTCTTCTTCAATCATCGAGTTGGAAACGCAAAGGCCGCAAAGGCACAAAGAACTCAGAACACGATCCTTAGTTTGTGGCCTTTGCGCCTTTGAGTACTTTGCGTTTGTTACTCTGCACTTAATTCATCCGCCAACTTCTGGCCCTCGGCGAGATCGAGCGTGCCCTCGTAGAGCGCGCGTCCGGTGATCGCGCCGACGATGTTCTCGGTGTGCGCATCGCACAGCGCGCGCACGTCGTCGATGCTGGTGATGCCGCCGGACGCGATGACCGGAATGCGCACGGCGTTGGCGAGGCGGACCGTGGCGTCGACGTTGACGCCCTGCATCATGCCGTCGCGGCTGATGTCGGTGTAGACGATCGCGTCGACGCCGTCGTTCTCGAAGTGCTGCGCCATGTCGATGACGTCGTGACGCGACAGTTTCGACCAGCCCTCGGTCGCGACCTTGCCGTCCTTGGCGTCTAGGCCGACGATGATGTGGCTCGGGAACTGCAGGCAGACCTCGGACACGAAGTGCGGTTCGCGCACGGCCTTGGTGCCCAGGATGCACCACTGGACGCCGGCGTCGAGGTACGCCTCGATGGTCTCGGCATCGCGAATGCCGCCGCCGATCTGGATCGGCAGGTCGGGGAAGGCCTCGGCGATCCGCCGCACGGGTTCGGCGTTGACCGGCCGACCGGCGAACGCGCCGTTGAGGTCGACCATGTGCAGGCGGCGCGCACCGGCGTCGACCCAGCGCTGCGCAACGGCGAGCGGGTCGTCGGAGAACACCGTGTCGTCGTCCATGACGCCCTGGCGCAGGCGCACGCAGTTGCCGTCTTTGAGATCGATTGCCGGGATCAGGATCATGGTCGTGACTCTCTGCGCCAGTGTCGGACCGCCGGTTGACGGGCCGACGGTGTTGCGGGATCAGGGGTCCCAGCGGACGAAGTTCTCCAACAGCCGCAGGCCGACGTCGGCGCTCTTCTCCGGGTGGAACTGCGTGGCAAACAGGTTATCGCGCGCAATCACCGCGGTAAATCGCACGCCGTAGTCGCTGGTGCCGGCGATCACCGAGACGTCTTCCGGCACCACCCGGTAGCTGTGCACGAAGTAGAAGCGACTGGCGTCGTCGATACCCTGCCACAGCGCATGCGCGACGACCTGGCGCACCTGGCTCCAGCCCATGTGCGGAATCTTCAGGGGCAGGCCGTTGTCGCCGATGGCCGTGCCGTCGAAGCGCCTGACGTCGCCGGCAAACAGACCGAGCAGTTCGGTGCCGCCGTTCTCCTCGGAGCGCTCCATCAGCACCTGCAGGCCCATGCAGATGCCGAGAAACGGCTTGCTCGCCGCCGCGTCGGCGACCGCCTGGCGGACATGGTGCTGACCGATCGCGGCCATGCAGTCGCGGGCCGCGCCCTGGCCGGGGAACACGACCCGGTCGGCGGCCGCGATCAGCGCCGGGTCGTCGCTGACCCGGACGTCGGCATCGCCGGCGACATGCTCGACGGCCTTGGCGACCGACCGCAGGTTCCCCATGCCGTAGTCGATCACGGCAATCAGCTGGCTCATCGCGACGCGTCCTAGAGGCTGCCCTTGGTCGACGGAATCACGTCGCCGAGCCGCGGATCCGGCTCGACGGCCATGCGTAGCGCGCGGCCGAAGGCCTTGAACACGGTCTCGGCCTGGTGGTGGGCATTGGCGCCGCGCAGGTTGTCGACGTGCAGCGTGACACCGGCGTGATTGACGAAGCCCTGGAAGAACTCGTGGAACAGGTCGACATCGAAACTGCCGATCATGCCGCGCGTGAAATCGACGTGGAACTCCAGGCCCGGTCGGCCGGACAGGTCGAGCACGACGCGCGACAACGCCTCGTCGAGCGGCACGTAGGCGTGCCCGTAGCGGCGGATACCGGTCTTGTCGCCGGCCGCCCGGGCGAACGCCTGGCCGAGCGTGATGCCGATATCCTCGACCGTGTGATGCGCATCGATGTGCAGGTCGCCGCTGGCGGCGACGTCGAGATCGACCAGCCCATGGCGCGCGATCTGCTCGAGCATGTGCTCGAGAAACGGCACGCCGGTGTCGAATCTGGCCGCGCCGCTGCCGTCGAGGTCGATCGAGACACGGATCTGTGTCTCCAAGGTATTGCGTTCGATGCTGGCGCTGCGGGCCACCGTCAGTTCCCTGATTTCACGAGTGATTTCGGCACGATTCTACGCCAATTCGCGGGCGCCGGGGAGCGCGGCGGCGGCCGCCCGCATCAGCTCTCGAGCCAGAACGTCACCGGTCCGTCGTTGACCAGCGCGACCTGCATGGCGGCGCCGAAGCGGCCGCTCTGCACCGTCGGCAGCCGGCGCCGCGCCTGCGCCACCAGGTAATCGAACAGGTGCTGCGCTTCCGCCGGCGGTGCGGCGCGTGAGAAGCTCGGCCGCCTGCCCTTGCGCGTGTCGGCCGCCAGCGTGAACTGCGGCACCAGCAACAGCCCGCCGGCGACGTCGGTCAGGCTCAGATTCATGCGCCCGCCGGCATCCTCGAACACGCGGTAGCCCAGCACGCGATCGAGCAGGCGGTCGGCACGCCCCTCGTCGTCATCGCCGACGACGCCGACCAGCACCGCGAGCCCGGGACCGATCTCGCCGACGACGTCGCCGCCGACCCGCACGTCGGCCCGCGCCACCCGCTGCAGCAGACCGATCACCGCAGCGCGCCGTATTCGGGCGCCAGCCGATTCGGGCTCAAGTTCACGTCCATTGGCACCGATGTAGTCAAAAGGACCTCGATAACAGCCTGTCGCACAACCCCGCCGCCGCGCCTCGGCTGCACGTTGCGGCGCGGTGCAAGCGTCGTGGGCCGGGCGTTCGCGACGCATGCTCCGGGACCGAGCCTGTATACTCCGCGGACGACCATTTTGCGCAGTAACGGACCGCAGACCGATGCAGACGAACACTAAGAAAATACTGCTGGAATGGGAAGACGAGGTAACCAAGAGCCTGGTCGAGGGCTTTCGCCAGCTGTTCGAATCGTCGAGCCAGGTGCTGCTGGAGTTCGCCGACGCGGCGGAGAACAACCGGGTCCAGCGCCTGTTCTTCGACGCCCAGCGTGAGTTCTATCTAAAGGAAGAGACGATCGTCGGCGACTTCGAGCGCAGCCTGCGTGAGAACCTGATGACCTTCGCCGGCGGGCCGAAGGCCGACACCCGGCCCGGCGCCGACACGCTGAGCCTGGTCGACGTCGAGGACTACGAGCGCTCGCTGGCCCTCGAAACCATCGCCAAGCGCACGGTCGACAAGCAGATGAACATGCTGCACGGCCTCGCGCAGCGGCTGTCGGCGCTGCTCGGCGGTCGCCCGATCCCGGTCGACGAGGTCCCGGCCAACCCGCTCCAGGTGATCCGCCTGTTCGACCCGGTCAGCCGCAAGCTGGATGTCGAGAAAGAGGTCCGACTGGTCTTCTACACGCTGTTCGACCGCTACGTGATGAGCCGCCTCGGCGATCTGTACAGCGCCTTCAACCAGCGCCTGGTCGATCTCGGCATCCTGCCGAACCTCAAGTTCGACTACGTCCGCCCGCCGCAGAGCAGCGGCGGTGCCGCGGCCGGTGGCGACGAGGCCGCCGGCGACGCACCGGGCATGCCGGGCGACGACGCCGCCGGCGCCGCGGCGCCGCTCCAGCGCCTGCGCCCGTCGACGCCGACGTCGACCGAGACACTGTCGGCGATCAGCTCGCTGCTGATGGCCAAGCGCCAGCAGCAGGCCGCGCGCGAGGTGCCGCTGCAGACCTCGGCGCCGATCCTGCCGACCGCGGCCAACCTCGGCGAGGCGATTATCGACGACCGCGTGTTGCAGGAGGCACCGAACCCGTTCCCGATGCCATCGGGCCAGGCCGGGGCCAAGGTCATCACGGTCGACGCCGAGCTGCTGGTCAAGGTCAAGGGCGCGCTGGAGCGACAGCGCCGCATCATCAAGAGCCTGGTCGGCCGCGACAAGCTGGAACGCCAGGACGAGGACATCATCGACATCGTCGGCATGCTGTTCGAGGCGATGCTCAACGAGAAGCTGCTGCCGAACTCGGTCAAGACGCTGCTCAGCCACCTGCACACGCGCTATCTGAAGATCGCGGTGCAGAGCGATGACTTTCTCGAGAACACCAAGCATCCGGCGCGCGTGCTGTTCGAGCGCATGCTCGACGCCGGCATCCGCTGGGTCCGCGAGGACAATCTGCGCGCCGGCATCTACCCGCAGCTGCAGTCGATCGTCACCAAGATCCTGCGCCACGAGACCCTCGAAGACCAGCTGTTCGTCGACCTGATCGACGAACTTGAAGACGCCGAGAAGCGCCTCGAACAGCAGTCGAACGCCGCCGAGGAGCGTACGCTCGAGGCCGAGCGCGGGCGTGCCCGGCTCGATCAGGCGAAGACGATCGTCAAGCAGACCATCGACGACATCGGCGGCGACGTCGAGGTGGCGCCGGCCGTCGTCACCTTCCTGACCACGACCTTCGCCGACTACCTGACGCTGCTGCTGCTGCGCAGCGACCTCGATACCGAGTCGGCGGACTGGAGCAACGCCTACAGCGTCGGCGAGGCGCTGGTCGCGGCCGCGGTCTATGCGGCCAAGGGCCAGCCGCTGGGCCAGGAGATGCGCGACGACCTGACCACGCGCCTGCAGGGATCGGTCGGCAGCCTGATCCCGCACCACGACCAGAACATCCGCCGCGTCATCGCCTCGCTCGAGGTCGCTCCAGAAAAGACCCAGCCGGCCGCTACGCCAAGACAGGAGGTCGCGCCGGCGGCCGCCGCGGCCGACCGCGGCACCAAGTCGGCGGCGGCAGACACGGCGGCCGCGCCGGGCAATGCCGAAGACCAGAAGGTGGCCGACAAACTGATGCGCGAGGCGGGAAACTGGTTCGTCATGCAGCGACCGGACAGCGAAGAGCAGGCGGTCAAGCTGCTGTGGGTCAACCCGCACACCCGCAACATGCTGCTGGTCGACCAGCATGGCGCCAAGGTGGCGCTGATGCCGGCGGTGGCGATGGCGGCGAAGATCCGCGAGGGCGAGGTGCGGCCGATGGAACAGGAGACCTCGAGCTTCGTGGCCCGCTCGCTGCGCCGCATCCGCCGCGCCCTCGAAGACTCTGTCAACGGTTGATTGGGAATGGAGACACAGGTGGACGAGCGTCGCAAGAGTAACCGCATCGATGCCTTTGCGGTCGGGCTGCAGGTCTCGAACGGCGTCGATCGCGAGCCGCTCGGGATCGTCAGCAACCTGTCGGTCGGCGGCATGATGCTGATCACACGGCGCCAGCTGCAGGCCGACGGCATCCTGCAGCTGACCATCGATACCCCGGTGAACCTCGGCATCGGCGCGATCCCGATCGGCGCCAAGATCCTGTGGTGCACACCCGCCAACAGCCCCGACGAGTTCTGGGCCGGCCTCGAGACCATCGACATCGCGCCCGCCGACCAGGCGGCGCTCGAGCGCCTGATCGATCACCTCGCCAAGTCGCCGTAACGGCGGCGCCCAGACCGGCCCCATCCCCACACCGCGGGACGCTCCCCGACCCGCGCTCAGGATTCAAGTTCGCGCCACCGGCGACGATACCCTGTGCAGTGACTAACCTCCCGCGCCCGGCGTCGCGACGCCGGCCGGGCCACTGGCAAGCGGGGATTCGCGCGCCGCGAAACGACTGATGACGACAGCGCCCAGCACACGCCGTAGCATCGCTGCACGGATACGGCAGCTCGCCATGACGGTCGCCGCGGTCGCGCTGCTGCTGGCGGTGCTGGTCTACGCCGTCGTCGAATACCGCAACAACCGCGACGTGCTGGCGCAGCACCTGCACGTACTCGGCCTGGTCGTCGGTGACAACTCGACGGCCGCGATCACGTTCGACGACCGCAAAGGCGCCCAGCAGGCACTGGCATCACTGCGCGTCGAGCCCGACCTGCACAGCGCCGCAATCCTGCTGCCCGACGGCAGCCGCTTCGCCGCGGTCGAGTGGCACGACACCGACGTCACCGAGACCAATGACGACGACTGGATCGCGTCGGTGTTCGCCGAGGCGCAGCGCGAGACGCTGTTTCGCTTCGATACCGCCGACATCGACGTCGCGCTGCCGATCCGGCTCGACAACGAGACCATCGGCGTGCTGCATATCGAGGGTGGCCTGGAACGCCTGAACCGCGAACTGATCACGTTCGCCGGACTGTCGATGGCGATCTTCGTCGTGCTGCTGGGCGGCGTCTACATCCTGTCGAACCGGCTGCAGGCGCGCATCACCGGTCCGATCCGCGAACTGGCGCGTGGCATGCGCGAGGTCTCGGACAGGCAGGACTACACGCTGCGCGTCGATGCCAGCAGCAACGACGAGGTCGGCGACCTGGTCGCCGGCTTCAACGCGATGCTCGGCCAGATCGAGCAGCGCGACGGCGCGCTGGCCGAGAACCAGCGCGACCTGGAGCGGAAGGTCGAATCGCGCACCGCAGACCTCGCCGAGGCGAAGGATCAGGCAGAGGCCGCAAGCCGCGCCAAGAGCGAGTTCCTCGCGACCATGAGCCATGAGATCCGCACGCCGATGAACGGCGTGCTGGGCATGACCGAACTGCTGCTCGGCAGCGGCCTGGCGCCGCGCCAGCAGCGCCTCGCCGAGACCGCGTACCGTTCGGCCGAGGGCCTGCTCGGGGTCATCAACAACATCCTCGACTTCTCCAAGATCGAGGCCGGCCGCCTCGATCTGAGCGAAGAGACCATCGAACTGCGCGCGCTGTTCGACGACACCCTCGAGCTGCTTGCCGACCAGGCGCGGCGCAAGGGCATCGAGCTGATCGGCGACCTGCCACCCGAGCTGCCGCAGCGCGTCGCCTGCGACGCCACGCGCCTGCGCCAGATCCTGATCAACCTGCTCGGCAACGCGGTCAAGTTCACGAACCAGGGCGAGATCCGCCTGGCCGCGTCGGCCGGGGTGCCACAAAATGGCGAGATCGTGCTCGCGATCGAGGTCAGCGATACCGGCCCGGGGATCTCGCTCGACCAGCAGAAACACATCTTCAACGCGTTCTACCAGGCCGACAGCTCGGCATCGCGGCGGTTCAGCGGTACCGGGCTGGGACTGACAATTACGCAGCGCCTGGTCACGATGATGGGCGGCGACATCGAGCTCGACAGCGAACCCGGCAACGGCAGCCGCTTCCACCTTACGGTGCGGGTCCGTGCCGTCGCCGCGCAGAGCGCCGGCTCGCGACAGCTGCGCACGATGAGCGGCGTGCGCGTGCTGGTCGTCGACGACCACCCGACCAACCGCGACATCCTATGCAGCCAGATGCGCGCCTGGGGCCTGCGCGAGACTGCCGCCAGCGACGCGTCGGAGGCACTGATGCTGGCCCGTCGCGCGGCCGGCGACGGTGACCCGTACGCGATCATCGTGCTCGACTGGCAGATGCCCGGGACCGACGGACTGGAGCTGGCCAAGATGCTGCGCAGCGACGCGCTGATCCCGCCGGCGACGACGATCATGCTCAGCTCCGGCGGCGACGACGCGCTGGCGCGCGAGGCGCAACAGGCCGGCGTCGACTGTTATCTGACCAAACCGGTGCGCCAGGACCGCCTGCTGGATTGCCTGCTCGACACCCAGCAGCGCGAAACCGCGCCACGACCGTCGCCGACCGGCGGCGACGCGATGTTCGCCGGCACGCGGGTGCTGCTCGCCGAGGACAATTTCGTCAACCAGGAAGTGGCCGTCGGCATGCTCGAGCTGCTCGGCTGCGACGTCGACGTCGCCGGCGATGGCGAGCAGGCGGTCGCGCACGTCGAGCGACACCGCTACGACGCCATCCTGATGGACTGCCATATGCCGGCCGTGGACGGTTTCGAGGCGACTGCGCGCATCCGCAACCTCGAGCAGCGGAGCAACAGTCCGCGCACGGCGATCATCGCGCTGACCGCGGACGTGCAGAAAGGCGTCGAGGCAAAATGCACCCAGGCCGGCATGGATGCCTACCTCAGCAAGCCGTTCAACCGCGAAGGCCTGGTCGGCGTGCTGCGCCGCTTCATGTCGGCGCGCGACGTCGAGCCGGTCGTCAGCGAAACCGACGCCGACACGGCGCCGGAATATGTCATACCTGAGCTGCTCGACGCCGATGCCATCGGCCAGCTGCTACAGCTCGGCGAGGCCAACGGGCGCGACGTACTCGGCAAGGTCGCTGCACTGTTCCTCGAACAGGCGCCGACACTGCTCGACGGGATTGCCGGCGGCCAGCACGACGACGACCTCGAGGCGGTCCGCAAGGCGGCCCACAGCCTCAAGTCGTCGAGCGCCAACCTCGGCGCGCAGACGCTGTCGGCGCGTGCGGCGGCGCTCGAGGCCGCGGCCCGTGACGGCCATGCGCAGCACATCGCGCGTCTGCAGGGCGAAGTCCAGGAAGCGGCCAGTGGCGCGCTGGCGGCGATCCGCGAACTGCTGGACAGCAAGACCGGCGAGCCCGAAACCCGGCCCGCGGTCGCCGAGCCACGCGACAGGGACGCCAGGATCCTGGTCGTCGACGACGACGCCGGGTTCCGCCTGACGACCAAGGAGGCGCTACTGGCCGAGGGCTTCGCCGTCGACCAGGCAGCGAACGGGTCGCAGGCGATCGACCAGGTCGCGCATCGCCCGCCGGACCTGATCCTGCTCGACGCGATCATGGACGGCATGAACGGTTTCGAGACCTGTCGCCGGCTGCGCGGCCTGCCCAGCGGCCAGATGCCGATCATCATGGTGACCGGGCTCGATGACACGACGTCGCTGGAACACGCGTTCCAGGCCGGCGCCACCGGTTTTGCGACCAAGCCGGTCAGCTATCCGGCGCTGGTGCAGCGCATTCGGTTCATGCTGCGCGCCAGTCGCAACGAGACCGCCCTGCGGCACCACAAGGCCATGCTGCAGACCGCGCAGCGCGTCGCCCGACTCGGCTACTGGCGCTGGGAGCGTGCCAGCGGCCGCCTGGAGCTGTCCGACAACCTGCGCGAGATCCTCGGCTACAGCGCCGACGCGGTCCCGCAGACGCTGGACGGGTATCTCGACCGGGTCATCGTCGAGGATCGCGAACACGTGCGGCGCCGCCTCTACGCCGCCGCCGACGACCATCAGCTGGGCACCTTCGACTACCGGATTCAGGGCGTGGACAACGAGATACTGACCGTGCAGCAGGACCTGGAGGTCGTCGCCGACAGCAATCAGGTCGACCTGCTCGGCACAGTCCAGGACGTCACCGCGCAGCGCCAGTCGGAGGACCAGATCCGCCGCATGGCTTACTTCGACGCCCTCACCGGCCTGGCCAGCCGCAGCCACCTGATGCAGCATCTAACCGACCGCATCCGCGTCGCCCAGCGACGCAACGAGGAATTCACGATCCTGTTCATCGACCTCGACGGCTTCAAGGACGTCAACGACAGCCTCGGCCACGACATCGGCGACATCATGCTGGTGAGCATCGGCAAGCGCCTGCAGAATATGGTTCGCGATATCGACTTCGTCGCCCGGCTCGGCGGCGACGAGTTCTGCATCCTGCTCGACGATCAACGCGACGAACTCGACGCCGCCGAGGTCGCGGCGCGCTGCCTCGACGAGATCAGCACGCCGATCGAACTCGGCAAGCAGCACTGGCGCCCGCACGCCAGCATCGGCCTGGCGCGGTTCCCGACCGACGGCCGCTCGTCCGGCGAGCTGTTGAAGGCGGCCGACAGCGCGATGTACGCGGCCAAGCAGTCCGGCAAGCACCGCTACGCGTTCTACCGGCCGGAGATGACCGTCGAGGCCGAGCGCCGCCTGGCCAACGAACAGATGCTGCGCGACGCGATCGAGCGGCAGCAGTTCGAGCTCCACTACCAGCCACAGATCAACATGCGCGACGGTGCGATCGAGGGCATGGAGGCGCTGGTACGCTGGCGGCATCCGCAGCGCGACCTGGTGATGCCTGGAGAGTTCATCGCCACGCTCGAGCGCATCGGGCTGATCTGCGAACTCGGCAACTGGGTGATCGGCGAGGCCTGCCGCCAGGCCGCGGCATGGAAACGCGGCGGCGCCACAGGCCTGCGCGTCGCGGTCAACGTGTCGCCGCTGCATTTCCACGACCCGTCGATCCTCAACACCGTGCGTACCGCGCTGCAGTCCAACGAGCTGCCGCCCGACGCGCTGGAGATCGAGATCACCGAGAGTTCGGTGCAGTCCGACACCAAGGCGATGGTCGTGCTGCAGCAGCTGCAGGACCTCGGTGTGCGCATCGCGATCGACGACTTCGGCACCGGCTACTCGTCGCTCGGTTCGTTGAAACACCTGCCGATCAACACGCTGAAGATCGACCGCGTGTTCATCCGCGATGTCCTGCACCGCAACGAGGATGCCGTGATGCTCGGCACGATCATCGGCCTGGCCCACGCGCTCGGTTACAGCGTCGTCGCCGAGGGTGTCGAGCAACGCGACCAGGCCAAGGTACTGGCCGGGCTGCACTGCGACCTCGCGCAGGGTTTCCTGTTCGCGCGCCCGGTGCCCGCGGACGAGGTCCCGGCGCTGCTCGAGCGGCCGCCGTTCAGCGCCGCAGGCGCGCAGCCGCGGCTGGTGCGCGACCAGCGTCAGGCCGGGGGCGCCGATGGCTGAGCGCGCGATCGGCAGCGACAATCGCCAGGACCGGCGGCCGATGAGCTCGGACCGGGTCCCGGTACTGCCGCCGGGCGTGCCGTACCTGATCCAGGCGCTGAACGACGACGACCTGGGCTTCCGCGAGATCGCCGACGCCATCGAGAAGGTGCCGAGCGTCGCCGCACGGCTGCTGGCACTGGCCAACTCGGCATGGTCGTCGCCGGTGAGCCCGGTACTCGCGCTCGACGTCGCCTGCAGCCGCCTCGGCATGCACGTCGTGCGCACCGCGAGCATCGCGATCGCCGTGTCGCAGCCGTTCAACCCGGCACGCTGTCCGGCGTTCGACGGGCGCACGTTCTGGAGCGCCGCGCTGCTCAACGCCGACGCCGCGACCTGGCTCGCCGAACCCGTGCTCGGCGAGCAGCGCTCGGCCGCACGCACGGCCGCCCTGCTCAGCAACCTCGGCCTGATATGGCTGGCCGAGTCACTGCCGGCGCAGACCGCCCAGGCCTTTGCCCAGGCCGTCGACGCACCGAGCGGCAGCATCAACCTGGCACTGGCCAGCAGCTGCGGACTCGGTTACGACGAGGCCGGCGCACTGCTCGCCGAGGCGTGGAGACTGCCGCCGGCGTTGCGCGATGCGATCGCCCACCAGTTCACGCCGCGTTCGCCGGCGTCGCCGCTGTGCCACGTGGTCGGCGGCGCGATCCGCATGGTCGGCGCGGCGCGCCACGACATGCCGTGGCAATCCGCGGACGCCGGCCTCGACGGCCTCGGCCTGGACCTCGCCGCACAGCAGGCGGTCTTCGGGCGGATCAGCGCGTCGATACAGGCCACGACCGACCTCGCCGAGAACCTGTTCTCGGTCGGCTGAGGCACGCCCTCACCAGCACAGATCGGCCAGGACGTCGGTGGCCTCGACGAGGCGCGCGCGGGTGTTCGGCTCGGCCGCCGAATGTCCGGCATCGGCGATGATCGCGAGCTCGCTGCCGGACCAGGCATGGTGCAGCTCCCAGGCATTGTCGAGCGGACAGATCGCGTCGTAGCGACCGTGCACGATCACACCGGGTATGCCGTCGAGCCGGGCGGCGTCGGCGATCAGCTGATTGGGCCGCAGGAACGCGTCATTGACGAAGTAATGGCACTCGATGCGCGCCATGCTCAACGCGACCCTGGCCTGCGCGAAGTGCGCGGCCACGCGCTGATCCGGCAGCAGCGTCGCGGTCCGCCCCTCCCAGACCGACCAGGCCTTGGCCGCGGCCAGCCGGCGCACCTCGTCGTCGCCGGTCAGCAGCCGGTGGTAGGCGGCGAGCATGTCGCCACGATCGGCGACCGCGACCGGCGCGACGAAGTCCTGCCAGTAGTCGGGGAACAGTCGGCTCGCACCCTGCTGGTAGAACCAGCGGATCTCCTGCGGCCGGCACAGAAAGATGCCGCGCAGGACCAGCGCCGCGACGCGTTCCGGATGGGTCTCGGCGTAGGCGAGGCCGAGCGTCGAGCCCCACGAGCCGCCAAATACCAACCAGCGCTCGATGCCGAGGTGCTCGCGGATCCGCTCGATATCGGCGACCAGGTCCCAGGTCGTGTTGTCGGTCAGCGACGCATGCGGCGTCGAGCGCCCGGCACCGCGCTGGTCGAACAGCACGACGCGGTAGCGCGCCGGATCGAAGAAGCGGCGATGGTAGGGCTCGCAGCCGGCGCCCGGCCCGCCGTGCAGGAACAGCGCCGGCAGGCCGTCCGGCTTGCCGACCTGCTCGATGTACAGGCGGTGGCCGGCGCCGACGTCGAGGTGCTCGCTGCGAAACGGCTGGATCTCGGGGTACAGGTCCGTCATCCACGCAGTCTAACCGGCGCGGCCGCCGCATTGGCACGGCGTCGCGCGTGCCGGGTAGGATTTTTCTTACAGGCCCAGCAGATCCTTCTGCCTATCGGCCGCGGCGCCGTTCGACCACCATTACGCCGTCATCGTCGGGGACGATACGCAGGGTCGACGCCCCTAGGCATCAGCGGAGATCCGTGCGCGGGTCCGCGTGCCGAGCCCGGAACGATGGTGATACCCATTGCCGCGGCCCGGCCAATCGGTCGGGCCGCTCTCCTTGTCCGGCATTCAGGCGCGCGCCGCGCGCTTGCGCTCATGCTCTTTGAGGAAGCGCTTGCGCAGGCGGATCGCACCCGGCGTGATCTCGACCAGCTCGTCGTCCTCGATGAACTCCAGCGCCTGCTCCAGCGTCAGCAACATCGGCGGCGTCAGCATCACCGCGTCATCCTTGCCGGCGGCACGGATATTGGTCAGCTGCTTGGCCTTGAGCGGGTTGACGGTCAGGTCGTTGTCGCGCGCGTGGATGCCGATGACCTGGCCCTCGTAGACCTCGTCGCCGGGCTTGACGAACAGCCGGCCACGCTCCTGCAAGTTCATCAACGCGTAGCCGAGTACCTTGCCGCGGCCATTGGCGATCAACACACCGTTGTTGCGCGGCGCAATGCCACCATGCTGCGCCGAGCCGTAGTGGTCGAACACGTGGTACAGCAGGCCGGTGCCCGACGTCGTCGTCATGAACTCGGTCTGGAAACCGATCAGGCCGCGCGACGGCATGACGTAGTCGAGGCGCACGCGGCCCTGGCCGTCCGGCTGCATGTCGCGCAGTTCGCCCTTGCGGGCGCCGAGCGCCTCCATGATCGCGCCCTGATGCTGCTCCTCGACGTCGACGGTCAGCTGCTCGTACGGCTCGCAGACCTCACCGTCGACCTCGCGGAAGATCACCTCGGGGCGCGACACCGCCAGCTCGAAACCCTCGCGGCGCATGCTCTCGAGCAGCACCGACAGGTGCAGCTCGCCGCGCCCGGAGACCTTGAACTTCTCCGGGTCGGTGCCCTCCTCGACGCGCAGCGCGACATTGTGGATCAGCTCGCGCTCGAGGCGCTCCTTGAGCTGGCGCGACGTCAGGTACTTGCCTTCCCTGCCGGCGAACGGCGAAGAGTTGACCTGGAAGGTCATCGACACGGTCGGCTCGTCGACGCTGAGCGCCGGCAGCGCGTCGACGTGCTCCGGGTCGCACAGCGTGTCCGAGACGTTGGGTGCCTCGATGCCGGTGATCGCGATGATGTCGCCGGCGCGCGCCTCGGCGACCTCGTGGCGCTCCAGCCCGAGATAGCCGTAGACCAGGCCGACCTTGGCGCGCTGCCGCTCGCCGTCGTACTTGACCACGACGACCTGCTGGTTGGGCCGGATGCTGCCACGCGTGACCCGGCCGACCGCGATCGCCCCGACGTAGCTGCTGTAGTCGAGGTTGGAGACCTGCATCTGCAGCGGGCCGTCCGGGTCGACGTCGGGCACCGGGCAGTGCTCGACGATGGCCTCGAACAGCGGCGTCATGTCGGCCGCTCCCGGCGTCCTGCCTCCCGCGCCACTCGCACCTCCTTGTGCATCGGCCGCTCCAGGCGCCCGGCCTCCCGCGGCACCTGCAGCTCCCTGTGCGCTGTCCCAATCCAGCGCCGCATAGCCGTTGATCGCCGACGCGTAGACGATCGGGAAGTCGAGCTGCTCATCGCTGGCGCCGAGCTGGTCGAACAGCTCGAACACCTGGTCGACGACCCAGTCCGGTCGCGCCCCGGGCTTGTCGATCTTGTTGACCACGACGATCGGCCGCAGACCGTGCTTGAACGCCTTCTGCGTGACGAAGCGGGTCTGCGGCATCGGCCCCTCCTGGGCGTCGACCAACAGCAGCACCGAGTCGACCATCGACAGCACGCGCTCGACCTCGCCGCCGAAGTCGGCGTGGCCCGGCGTATCGACGATGTTTATCCGGTAGTCGTGCCAGCGGATTGCCGTGTTCTTCGCCAGGATCGTGATGCCGCGCTCCTTCTCCTGGTCGTTCGAATCCATGACCCGTTCGACCTTGCCGAAGCGCTCGCCGAGCGTGCCCGACTGCTTGAGCAGCTCGTCGACCAGCGTGGTCTTGCCATGGTCGACGTGCGCGATGATGGCGATGTTGCGGAGGTTCTGGATCACGGGACGGCACCGGCGATGGGTTGAGCGGCGCGCGATTATACCGAGCCGCCGGCGCCGGCGATATGCCGCGCGGCAGTCAGTCGGCGGTGTCGCCGTCGAGGCGCCGCAGCAGTGCCGCGGCATCGGTGTTGCCGTTGGCGGCGGCACGCTGCAGCCACGGCAGCGCGCGCTCGCGGTCCGGTGCGCTGCCGATGCCCTCGACCAGCATGACGCCGGCGAGGAACTGCGCACTGGCCAGGCCCTGCTCGGCGGCGCGCAGCATCCAGGTCAGCGCCTCGGCATCGTTGCGTGCCGTGCCGTTGCCGGTGACCAGGCAGTGGGCGAGATTGAACTGCGCCTCGGCGAGCCCGGCCGCGGCGGCACGCCGGTACCAGGTCACCGCGCGCACCGGGTCGAGCGGCAGGCCGGCGAGGCCGTTGTCGAAGGCGGCGCCGAGGTTCAGCTGTGCCCACGGATCGCCGGCCTCGGCACGTTCGAGCAGTTGCGCGGCGCCCGGTGGCGGCGGATCGGCGGCCCGCAGGTCGGCCGCGGCAAGCAGCAGCACGGCCACCAGGGCAGCGGCGACGCGTCGCTGCCGGGACACGCGAGGCCGGGGAAAGCCTGTGGAAAAACCTGTGGAGGAAACGACGCGGCGTCGCGGGGAGCCGGGGCCGTCCGGCGACGGCGCGGCGGCCGCGCAAAAACTTGGTTTGGAAAACATGGTCTTAAGCGTCTTTATTCAGCCCGACAACGAGAAAACCGCGGCAACCGGTTCAAATTCTGCCGACCGGCGGTGTGAATAACGTCGCGGACCCGTGCTGCAGTGCCGCCGTCGTCGCCGCTACCGGGAGCGGACATGTCCGAGCAGATCGTAGACCGCTGGCTGCGGCGATTCGTCGCCACCGCGGTCGCCGGCGACCTCGCCGGCCACATGGCCATGATATCGCCAGACGTCATGGTGTTCGGCGTTCCCGGTTTCGACACCCCGAGCTACGCCGACTGGTAGCGCCAGTGCGAACACGAGTTCCCGCAACGCCTGATCCGCAATATCGGCTACAGCCACACCCGGATCCGCAGCGCCGATGCGCAGCGCATCCTGTTCGAGGCGCTGGAGCGAACCCACACCGCCGCTGGCGGCGAGACCGCGCCGGGCGTCGAGATGCTGCCGCAGCGCGACGGCGGGGCCAGGCATCGCAAACAACTGCGCCTGCTGCCCGCGGACCAGGCCCGCGACGACGGCCTGCTGTAGCGGCCGCCGGCGTGCAGCGCCGCAGCCGGTGGGCCGGCGACCCCGGCGGTCGGCGCGTGCTCGAACCGGCCCGCGGCCAGGCCAGGCTGGCGGCCCTCCCGCCGCCCTTGCGATCGCCGACGCCGCCTGCGGTTTGCCGCGACGCGGCGATGGCGGCCGATGCCGCAGGCAACCGACCCGGCCACAGGCACGCCAAAGGCGCGCGACACAGCGATCGCCGATCGCGTGGTCGTTGGATGCGGAGATCCCGGCGCAACGCCGCGGCGCCAGGTGTGCGCCCGGCGGGGTGGTCGGCGGGCGCAGCGTGGGTCCACCGGCACACCGCTAACCGGCGTGACGGCTTCAGCGTTCGACCGGACGGTAACCGGACGTCGTCGAACCGGTCAGATCCCACGAAAAGGTGCAGTCGAGTTCCGACAGCACCGCGATCAGGCCGCTCTCGCCGTCGTCGAGGATGATCGACAGCGGCGAGCGCCGGCCGAAGCGGCGGTGACCCTGGCGCACCCAGCGGCTGGCCATGCGCGGATTCAATGGGTAGGTCGTGCGCAGCGCGTCGGCGATCCGCAGCAGGTAGCGGGCACGGCGCAGCACGACCGGGTCTTCCGGGAACACGTCGCTGCCCTCGCGGTACTTGTTCAGCGCCCGCGTGCGGACGTTGTCGGGCAGGCACAGCACGCCCTGGATCTCGCGGACATCGAGGCCCCAGCCGTCAACGAGGTTCATGACCGCCTGGGTGATGTCGCCGAGCGCCTGTTGTTGCTGTTCACTCATGGTCGTGCTCCGGACAGACCCGGTGCTGCCAGGCGCTGCGCGAGGTAGACGGGCACAAGTCCCGAATGCTGTTGGGGGAATGGTATCACCGCGGCCGCGGCCCCCATACCGCGCTGCCTGCGGGGCTATTCGGCGGCGAACAGGCGCTGCCACCAGCGCCGCCGCCCGGCCGGCTGGCGTGCGGCCTCGAGATCAACCGGCGGCAGGCGGCTCAGCACCCAGCCGGGCAGCGGCGGGTTGTCGCTGTAGCCGCAGCTGACACCGAGGTTGTGCGGGTCGTAGATCTTGACCATGGCCGGTTCGGCCAGCGAATCGGCGTAGACGATGCCGCAGTAGTCCTCGGCGTGCTCGCGCCGCAGCAGGCCATCGATCTCGTCGATGAAACGCCGCAGGTCGGCCGCGCTCGCCGGCGTCGACGGCGGCGCTTCACCGACCGCGTAGACGAACCAGCCATCGGGTGCCGCGCGCAGGCGCTGCCACAGCGCATCCAGCTGCGGCCAGCGCAACGCGGACGTGAAAGCCCCGCGATAGGCGGTCAGATACGGATCGGAAATGCGCTGTGTTTGCGTCATGACAACTGCCGGCGGCGGCGATTGGCGCTACGATGCCATTATGCCGGTGGCGAGGCTATACTGCGGCGCTTTCCCAGCGCCGGACGACACCATGGATGCCCTCTACCAGACCGAGCTAAGCGGCCTGACACTGCTCAATCGCGGCAAGGTCCGCGACATCTACGAGGTCGACGCCGGGCACCTGCTGATCGTCACGACCGACCGCCTGTCGGCGTTCGACGTGGTCATGCCGCAGGCGATCCCGGGCAAGGGCGAGGTGCTGACCCGGGTCGCCAATTTCTGGTTCGCGCGCACCGCGGGGATCGTCCCCAATCACCTCAGCGACATGCCGCTCGCTGCCGTGGTCACCGACCCGGGCGAACGCGCCGCGCTCGGCGACCGCGCGATCATCGTCCGGCGGCTCGAGCCGCTGCCGGTCGAGGCGATCGTGCGCGGCTACCTGATCGGCTCGGGGTGGAAGGACTACCAGGCCACCGGCAGCGTCTGCGGCATCGCCCTGCCCGCCGGCCTGCGCATCGCCGACCGACTGCCCGAGGCGATCTACACGCCGTCGACCAAGGCCGAGTTCGGCGCCCACGACGAGAACATCGATTTCGCGCGCACGCAGCAGCTGCTCGGCGCCGACCTTGCCGCCGAGGTGCGCGATACCGCGCTGCGGATCTACACCGAGTGCGCGGCCTATGCGCGCGAGCGCGGCATCATCATCGCCGACACCAAGTTCGAGTTCGGCCTCGACACGGCCGGCCGCCTGCACCTGATCGACGAGATCCTGACCCCGGACTCGTCGCGCTTCTGGCCGGCCGACCAGTACCAGCCCGGCAGCAATCCGCCGAGTTTCGACAAGCAGTTCGTGCGCGACTACCTGGAGACCCTCGACTGGGACAAGACGCCACCCGGCCCGCAGCTGCCACAGGAGATCATCGACCGGACCGCGGCCAAGTACCGTGAGGCGGAGAGCCGCCTGACCGGGCGCTGACCGCGGTGAGGGAGGACGCATGGCCGCGCCGCGCATCACGCTGTACAGCACGCGCAACTGTCCGCACTGCCGCCGGGCCAGGCAATACCTGGAACAGAAGGGACTGCGCGTCGTCGAGTTGGATATCCATCACAGCGCGCGCGGCCGCAAGGACTTCGACCGCCTCGGCGCGCGCGGCGTGCCGCTGATCGTGATCGGCGACATCTGCATCGCCGGCTTCGACCGGCGGCGCATCGACGCGGCGCTGCAGCGTTGAGCCACCCCTACGAAGCGCTGACGCCCGACCTGATGCTCGACGCCGTCGCGACCACGGGCATGCCTCCCGACGGCCACCTGCTGGCGCTCAACAGCTACGAGAACCGGGTCATGCAGGTCGGTATCGACGACCGGGCGCCGATGGTCGCGAAGTTCTACCGCCCGGAGCGCTGGAGCGATGCCGCGATAGCCGAGGAGCACGCGTTCGCGATCACGCTCGCCGACCAGGAGATCCCGGTCATCGCGCCGTGGCAGGACGCCGACGGGCGGACCCTGTTCACGCATGCCGGCTTCCGCTTCGCGCTGTTCCCGCGGCGCGGCGGACGCGCCCCGGAACCTGGCGATCTCGGCCAGCTGGAATGGATCGGTCGCTTCATCGGCCGCATCCATGTCAGTGGCCGCGCGCGCCCGTTCAGCGCCCGCCCGACGCTCGACGTCGCCGACCTCGGCTGGCCGGCGCGCGCCACGGTGCTCGACAGCGTACTGCTGCCACCCCATCTGCGCGACGCCTACGCCGACGTCAGCGAGCGCCTGTTGAGCGCTGTCGAGGCGCGTCTGGCAGCGGCCGCAGCGACATCGATCCGGGTGCACGGCGACTGCCATCACGGCAACATCCTGTGGACCGATGCCGGGCCGCATTTCGTCGACCTCGACGACTGCCGCAACGGGCCGGCGGTACAGGACCTGTGGATGCTGCTCAACGGCGAACGCAGCGAGCGGACCGTGCAACTGGGCGCGATGCTCGACGGTTACACGCTGTTCCACGACTTCGATCCGCGTGAGCTGGAACTGATCGAGCCGCTGCGTGGCCTGCGCATGCTGCACTACAGCGGCTGGCTGGCGCGGCGCTGGTCGGATCCGGCCTTTCCGGCCGCGTTCCCGTGGGCGGAATCCGAGCACTACTGGTCACAGCACGTCGAAGACCTGCGCCAGCAGCTCGAGGCCATGGACGAGCCGCCGCTGCGGCTCTTCTGACGGCGCCTGTCAGCCGACGACCCGGCGCCAGTAGGTCGGACGCCAGTAGTACAGCACCGTCGTGTCTTCGTAGGGATACGAGTCGGCGTAGTTCTGCCCGCGCTGCGGCTCCTCGATGTTGTCGCGGTCGATATCGACCGGCCGCCACTGTTCGTCGCGCGGCTCGCCCTCGAACGGTCGCCGGGTCTGGCCGTCCTTGCGCCGTTCCGACCTGCCGCGGGTGATGTAGTTGCGCTGCGCCTCGACCAGGCTGACGTGGTTGGCACTGCCCGGCATGGTCGGAAACCGCAGCTGGTCGAGGCTGTCTTCCCAGCCACAGATCGGGCACTGCTGGTTGAACCCCGGCTGGTAATCGAACACGCGATGGCCGCAGCAGGGACAGGGGAACTTGTTCGAGTACACGGGATCTCCCGGTAGTGCGGCCGCGCGATGCCGCCGCGACGCGACGCCGGATTTGCCGGCAATGGCGCAGAACATAGCAAAGGGTGGGATCAGGTTAAACTAGGGCCGCAAGATAACAACACAGGCAATCATGGACGCCCCGCAGATCACGCCGCGCATCCTGGTAACGACAGATTTCAGTCGCGACAGCGAGACCGCCTTCTACCACGCGCTCGCCGCCGCCGTGCAACGCCAGGCCAGGCTCACGCTGCTGCACACCGGGTCGGAGAGCCGCCATGCGATTCCGTGGGAGCGCTTTCCCGGCGTCCGCGAGACCCTGACCGCGTGGCAGCTGCTGCCGGACGAGGCACCGCGTTCCGCGGTCGCCGATACGCTCAACGTCGGCGTCGCCAAGATGGCGATGCGCGACGACGACCCGCGCCAGGGCATCACCGAGTACCTGCGCAAGCACCCGACCGATCTGCTGGTCATGGCCACCGAAGGACGCAGCGGCATCGCGCGCATGCTGCATCCGTCGGTCGCGGAGACGGTCAGCTACCTGACCAAGAGCCATACCCTGATGCTGCCGAAGCAGTGCCGCGGCTTCATCGACGCCGACAGCGGCAGATCGACGCTGCGCAAGGTACTGTGCGCACTGGACCCGACGACCGATCCGCGCACGACGCTGGCCTACCTCGGGCAATGGCTGCCGGCACTGGCCGGCGACAATGCCGACGCGATCGAGGTCCTGTACCTCGACGGCAGCGATGACGACGCGCCGGCGCCGGTGTTCCCGGTCACGGACCTGTTGCACTGGCAGTGCCGCGCGCTGCGCGGCGACCTCGTCGACGGCGTGGTCACGACGGCCGGCGAGTTCTCGCCCGACCTCGTGGTCGTGCACACGACGAGCCCGCTGAAGCTGATGGGTCGCATGCGCGGCAGCCGCGTCGACCGGGTGCTCAAGGCGCTGCGACTGCCGGTGCTCTCGGTACCGCGCCACTGACGCCGCCGCGCCGGCAAGCGCCAAAAACAAAGGGCGCCGCAGCGCCCTTTGCGTCGATCGCGTGCGCCGTGCTCAGTTGACTTTGGGATCGAGCTCGCCGGACTGGTAGCGACCGGTCATCGCATCCAGGCTCAGCGCCTTGATCTTGGATGCATTGCCGGCGGTGCCGAAGGCCTCGTAGCGGTCCTTGCAGATGTCCTTCATGCCCTTGGTCGCGGCCGCGAGGAACTTGCGCGGATCGAAGTTCGACGGATTGTCGTGCAGGTGCTTGCGGATCGCGCCGGTCGATGCCATGCGCAGGTCGGTGTCGATGTTGACCTTGCGCACGCCGTGCTTGATGCCCTCCTGGATCTCCGCGACCGGCACGCCGTAGGTCTCGCCCATGTCGCCGCCGAACTCGTTGATGATCGCGAGCCAGTCCTGCGGCACCGATGACGAACCGTGCATGACCAGGTGGGTGTTCGGGATGCGCGCATGGATCTCCTTGATGCGCTCGATCGCGAGGATGTCGCCGGTCGGCGGACGCGTGAACTTGTACGCGCCGTGCGACGTGCCGATCGCGATGGCCAGCGCGTCGACACCGGTCTTCTTGACGAAGTCGGCGGCCTCTTCGGGGTCGGTCAGCAGCTGGTCGTGCGACAGCGTGCCCTCGGCACCGATGCCGTCCTCTTCACCGGCCTGGCCGGTCTCGAGCGAACCCAGGCAGCCCAGTTCGCCCTCGACCGAGACGCCGCAGGCGTGCGCCATCTCGACCGTACGCCGGGTGACGTCGACGTTGTACTCGTAGCTGGTCGGGGTCTTGCCGTCCTCACCCAGCGAGCCATCCATCATGACCGAGCTGAAGCCGAGCTGGATCGAGCGTTGGCAGACCGCCGGCGACGTGCCATGGTCCTGGTGCATGCAGACCGGGATATGCGGGAACTCCTCGATCGCGGCGAGGATCAGGTGACGCAGGAACGGCGCACCGGCGTAGCTGCGGGCGCCGGCAGAGGCCTGCACGATCACCGGCGAATCGGTCTCGTCAGCCGCTTCCATGATGGCGCGCATCTGCTCGAGGTTGTTGACGTTGAACGCCGGGACGCCGTAGCCGTGCTCGGCGGCGTGGTCCAGCATTTGACGCAGGGAAATCAGTGCCATGGTCTGCTCCTTGTCTAGAGAGTCTGAGTTAAAGCGCTATTGGTCTTCGGGGAATACATGCTCGCCCACGCGGACGATCTTCATCACGTTGGTGCCACCCGAGACACCGTTCAGGTCGCCCTTGGTGATGATCACCAGATCATCGACGCGTACCGCCCCGCGACGCTGAAGTTCCTCGATGACCTCGGTATTGGCCTGGCGCGAGTCGATGCCGGCCTCGAGGTCGAAGCTGACAGGATAAACCCCCCTGAACAGCGTGACTTTTCTACGCGTGGCGACCTGCCCGGTCAAGGCGTAGATCGGAATACCCGATGAAATGCGCGACATCCACTTGGTCGTCGAACCGGACTCGGTCAGCGCGGCGATCGCGGCGACGCCGAGGTGGTTGGCGGTGTACATGGTCGACATCGCGATCGCCTCGTCGATGCGACCGAACACCGAGTGCAGGCGGTGGTCCGACTTGCGCGTCTGCGACTGCTTCTCGGCCTCCTTGCATACCCGGTCCATCGCCTCGATCGACTTTACCGGGTACCTGCCCGCTGCCGACTCGGCCGACAACATGACCGCGTCGGTGCCGTCGATGACCGCGTTGGCGACATCGAACACCTCGGCGCGCGTCGGAATCGGGTTCTGGATCATCGACTCCATCATCTGCGTCGCGGTGATCACGACACAGTTCATCTGTCGCGCGGTGCGAATCAGGCGTTTCTGCGCGGCCGGCAGCTCGGCATCGCCGATCTCGACACCGAGATCGCCGCGCGCGACCATGATCACGTCAGAGGCATCGATGATCTCCTCGATGCAGTCGAGCGCCTCGGCGCGCTCGATCTTGGACACGATGCCGCCATGGCCGCCGGCGTCGCTGAGCAGCTGGCGGGTCAGGTGCACGTCCTCGGCGGCACGCACGAACGACACCGCGACATAGTCGGCATCGATGCGCGCCGCGAACGCGATGTCCTGCTTGTCCTTGTCGGTCAGTGCCGGGGCAGACAGGCCGCCACCCAGTTTATTGATGCCCTTGCTGTTCGACAGCGTGCCGCCGACGACGACCTTGCAGCGCACCTCAGTGCCGTTGACCTCGTCGACCCACAACACGATCAGGCCGTCGTTGAGCAGCAGCGTGTCGCCGCGTGCGACCTCCTGATGCAGCGTCGGGTAGGTCACGCCGACACGCTCCGGATTGCCCTGATCGATCGGCCACGCGACATCGAGGATGAAACGGTCGTCGGGCGCCAGCTCGATCTGGCCGTCGGCGAACCTGCCGCAGCGGATCTTCGGCCCCTGCAGATCGATCAGCACGCCGACCTGACGGCCCGACGCGCGCGCCCGATTGCGCACCCGCTCGGCGCGCTGCTCTGCCTCTTCGTGACTGCCGTGCGACATGTTCAGGCGCACGACGTCGACGCCGGCCGCGATCAGTTGGTCCAGCACCTTCGGGTCGTCGGTGGCCGGACCCAGGGTCGCTACGATCTTTGTGCGTCTCAGCATCTGCCCTTCTCGCGGGCCGGTCGCCGCCGGTCCGCCGCCTGGTTACTTGCTCGCCGCTGCTTCGAGCATCGCGACGGCCGGCAGGGTCTTGCCCTCGAGGTACTCGAGGAACGCGCCGCCGGCGGTCGAGATGTACGACACCTTGTCGTAGATGTCGTACTTCTGGATCGCGGCGATGGTGTCACCGCCGCCGGCCAGCGAGAAGCAGTCGGAGTTGGCGATCGCCATCGACACGGTCTTGGTACCCTCGCCGAACTGGTCGAACTCGAACACGCCCACCGGGCCGTTCCAGACCACGGTGCCGGCCTTGGCGATGATGTCGGCGAGCTCCTGCGCGGACTTTGGACCGATGTCGAAGATCATGTCGTCGTCGGCGACGTCGCCGGCATCCTTCAACGTCGCCTCGGCGCCTTCGCTGAACTCCTTTCCACACACGACATCGACCGCGATCGGGATGTTCGCACCGCGCGCCTGCATCTTGTCGATCAGTGCCTTGGCGGTATCGATCAGGTCGTCCTCGCACAGCGACTTGCCGACGTTATGGCCGGTCGCCTTGAGGAAGGTGTTGGCGATGCCGCCGCCGACGACCAGCTGGTCGACCTTCTCCGACAGCGCCTCGAGCACGGTCAGCTTGGTCGAGACCTTGGATCCGCCGACGATCGCGACCATCGGCCGCGCCGGCTCGGCCAGCGCCTTGGCCAGGTTGTCGAGTTCGTCGGACAGCAGCAGGCCGGCACAGGCGACCGGCGCGAACTTGCCGGCACCGTGGGTCGAGGCCTGGGCGCGGTGCGCGGTTCCGAAGGCATCCATGACGAACACGTCGCACAGCGCCGCGTACTTCTTGGCCAGGGCCTCGTCGTCCTTCTTCTCGCCGGCGTTGAAACGCACGTTCTCGAGCAGCACGACCTCGCCCGCGGCGACATCGAAGCCGCCGTCGAGGTAGTCCCCGACCAGGCGCACGTCGTTGCCGAGCTTCGCCGACATGTCGGCGGCTATTGGCGCCATCGAGTTCTCGTCGTCAACCTTGCCCTCTTCCGGACGGCCGCGGTGCGACATCACCATGACCTTGGCGCCGGCCTTGGCGCAGTGCTCGATGGTCGGCATCGACGCGCTGATGCGCGCGTCGGACGTGACCTTGCCGTCCTTGACCGGCACGTTCAGATCGGCGCGGATCAGCACGCGCTTGCCGCCAAGGTCGAGATCGGTGAGCTTGATGAATGCCATCGATGGGTACTCCGTTAGCGATATTCAAAGACGTTTGGAAAGCCCGGAGGCTTTGCGAACGGCTCTGGGATGAGGGCCGAGGGCCGAGTGGGTAGGGCCGAGGAGTACAATACCTCTGCCCTCTGCCCTCTGCCCTCTGCCCTCTGCCCTCTGCCCTCTGCCCTCTGCCCTCCGGCGTCAGCCCGCCACGTGCTTCGCGAAGCGCAGCATGTTGCAGGTGTAGCCGTACTCGTTGTCGTACCACGACACGACCTTGACGAAGGTCGGATCCAGCGCGATGCCGGCGCCGGCGTCGAAGATCGACGAGTTGCCGTTGCCGCGGAAGTCGGTCGCGACGACCTTGTCTTCGGTGTAGGCGAGGGTCTCGCCGATGCCCGGCTGCGTCGAGGCGGCCTTCATCGCCGCGCAGATCTCGTCGTACGACGCCTCTTTGTCGAGTTCGACGGTCAGGTCGACGACCGAGACGTCGGAGGTCGGCACGCGGAACGCCATGCCGGTCAGCTTGCCGTTGAGTTCCGGCAGCACGACACCGACCGCCTTCGCGGCGCCGGTCGACGACGGGATGATGTTCTCGAGGATGCCGCGGCCGCCGCGCCAATCCTTCTTCGACGGACCGTCGACGGTCTTCTGCGTCGCGGTGGCGGCGTGCACGGTGGTCATCAGGCCGCGCTTGATACCCCAGTTGTCGTGCAGCACCTTGGCGACCGGTGCCAGGCAGTTGGTCGTACACGACGCGGCCGAGACGATGGTCTGGCCGGCGTAGGACTCGTGGTTGACGCCGTAGACGAACATCGGCGTGCCGTCTTTCGACGGCGCCGACATGACGACTTTCTTGGCGCCCGCATCGACGTGCTTCTGGCAGCCCTCTTCGGTCAGGAAGAAGCCGGTGCACTCCAGCACCAGGTCGACGCCGACGTCGCCCCAGGCGAGCTTGGCCGGGTCGGTCTCGGCGGTCAGCCGAATCTGCTTGCCGTCGACGGTCATGGTGTTGCCCTCACCGCTGACCTCGCCCTTGAAATTGCCGTGCACCGAGTCGTACCTGAGCATGTACGCGAGGTAGTCGGCGTCGAGCAGGTCGTTGATCGCGACGACCTCGAAGACGTCGGAGAAGTCCTGATAGATCGCGCGGAAGGCCATACGACCGATGCGGCCGAAACCGTTGATGCCTACTTTGATAGTCATTGTTGAGAGTCTCCTCAGAGCGTTTCCAGTATGGAATCAGACGAGGCGGCCGGCGCCCCGCACGGGCACCGGCCGCCTGATTCGAAGTGCTTAGCCCGCGACCTCGTCGATCGCCTTGCCGACGTTTTCCGCGGTGAACCCGAACAGTTTGAACAGCTCGCCGGCCGGGGCCGACTCGCCGAAGGTATCGATGCCGACGACCTTGCCGTGGCTGCCGACGTACTTCCACCAGCCCTCGGTGACCGCGGCCTCGACGGCGACGCGGGCCGTGACAGCGCTGGGCAGCACCGACTCCTTGTAGGCGTCGTCCTGGGCGTCGAACACGCTGGTGCACGGCATCGACACGACGCGCACCTGCTTGCTGCTGGCGGCGGCGGCCTCGACCGCGATACCGACCTCGGATCCGGTCGCGATGACGATCACGTCCGGCGTGCCGTCGCAGTCGCGCAGCACGTAACCGCCGCGCTCGATATTGGCGATCTGCGCCGCGTCGCGGGCCTGGAACGGCACGCCCTGGCGGGTGAACACCAGGCAGGTCGGGCCGTCGGCCTTCTCGATCGCCTTGCGCCAGGCGACCGCCGACTCGACGGTGTCGCACGGCCGCCAGACGTCCATGCGCGGGATCATGCGTAGCGTCGGGATCTGCTCGACCGCCTGGTGGGTCGGGCCGTCCTCGCCGAGGCCGATCGAGTCGTGGGTGTAGACGAAGATCGAACGGATCTTCATCAGCGCGGACATGCGGATCGCGTTGCGCGCGTATTCCGAGAACATCAGGAAGGTCGCCGCGAACGGGATGAAGCCGCCGTGCAGCGCGATACCGTTGATGATCGCCGACATGCCGAACTCGCGGACGCCGTAGTTGACATAGTTGGCCGCCGGCATGTCGCCGCGCATCGGCTTGTAGCCGGACCACTCGGTCAGGTTCGAGCAGCCGAGGTCGGCCGAGCCACCGAACAGCTCGGGCAGCGCCGCGGCGTAGGCCTCGATCGAATTCAGCGACGCCTTGCGGGTCGCCGGCGAATCGGCCTTGTCGTTGCACGCGGCAACGAAGGCATCGGCCTTGGCCGACCAGTCGGCCGGCAGTTCGCCGGCCATGCGGCGCTTGAACTCGGCGGCGAGCTCGGGATGGGCGGCCTCGTAGGCGCCGAAACGCTCGTTCCACGCGGCCTCGGCGGCGGTGCCCTTCTCTGTCGCGTCCCAGCCCCTGTAGACCTCGGACGGCACGTCGAACGGGCCGTGATCCCATCCCAGCGCGGCCTTGGTCAGGTTGATCTCGTCGTCGCCGAGCGGCGCACCGTGACAGGCGTGCGTGCCGGCCTTGTTCGGCGAACCGAAACCGATCGTCGTCTTGCAGCAGATCATCGTCGGCTTGTCGGTCATCGCCTTGGCAAACTCCAGCGCCTTGGCGATCGCGGCCGGGTCGTGGCCATCGACGTCGGCGATCACGTGCCAGCCGTACGCCTCGAAGCGCTTCGGCGTGTCGTCGGAGAACCAGCCCTCGACGTGACCGTCGATCGAGATGCCGTTGTCGTCCCAGAAGCAGATCAGCTTGCCGAGGCCGAGCGTGCCGGCCAGCGAGCAGGCCTCGTGCGAGATGCCCTCCATCAGGCAGCCGTCACCGAGGAAGACGTACGTGTTGTGATCGACGATGTCGTGGCCCGGACGGTTGAACTCGGCGGCCAGCGCGCGTTCGGCGATCGCCATGCCGACCGCGTTGGTGATGCCCTGGCCGAGCGGCCCGGTCGTGGTCTCGACGCCCGGTGCGTAGCCGTATTCGGGGTGGCCCGGGGTCTTCGAATGCAGTTGCCGGAAGTTCTTCAGGTCGTCGAGCGTCAGCTCGTAGCCGGTCAGGTGCAGGAGCGAGTAGATCAGCATCGAGCCGTGGCCATTGGAGAGCACGAAACGGTCACGGTCGGCCCAGTGCGGATTGCCCGGATTGTGCTTCAGGTGGTCGTTCCACAGCACCTCGGCGATATCTGCCATGCCCATTGGCGCGCCCGGATGCCCGGAGTTGGCTTTCTGAACGGCGTCCATGCTCAACGCGCGAACGGCGTTGGCGAGCTCTCTGCGTGAGGACATAAGTCCCTCCTGTCGAAGACTGAGAATCTTGCCGACCCCGGCATCGGTGCGATCCGGAGACGGTCTTATTCGTGTTGTGCCGGGCCGGCCGTCGCAGGGGACGGCGGTGCATCGCACCCTGGCGGGGGGTCGTCGCACTGCCTACGACGATTCCCCGGCCCGAAGGCTGTTAAAAAGGTCGGGTATTCTGACCTAGGCAACAGAACAGGGGCAAGACAGCATACCCCGAATATTCAAATACACCCATAAGCGAAGGAAATCGGTCGCTTGACGCAGATCAAGCGACTGATTTTTAAAGGGGTTTCAGCCGGCTACGCGGTCCACTTGATCGAACAGCCCATGCTCGGGACCTGCTCCTCGGGGCCCCTGCCGGTCTCGGCGACGAGCGTCATCGCCTCGAACAGATCACGCCGCACGTCGGCCGGGGCGGCCTGCTTGCGGCTGGCATCGAGGCGGCCGCGGTACTGCAGCTCGGCGGCGGCGTTGTAGCCGAAGAAGTCCGGCGTGCACACCGCGCCATAGGCCTTGGCGACCTGTTGGGTGGCGTCGAGCAGGTACGGGAAACCGAAGCCCTGCCGGGCGGCCACGGCCTGCATGTTGTCGAACGAGTCTTCCGGGTAGTCGGTGGGGTCATTGGACATGATCGCGACGGCGTTGATGCCGAGCGGTTTGAGGTCGTTGGTGTCGCGCACGATGCGGTCGATCACGGCCTTGACGTAGGGGCAGTGGTTGCAGATGAACATGACCAGCAGGCCCTTGTCGCCCATGCACTGCGCCAGGCTCCAGTCACGCCCGTCGACACCCGGGAGCTTGAAGTCGGGTGCGGCCTTGCCGAATTCACAGACCGGCGTCTCAAGAGAAACCATTGGGATACCTCATTGCTGGGCACTGGGGCGGAGGATTCTTTCAGAATGCGGACGCCTGCTCAAGCGGGTAGAATCGCGCGCTTGATCCAGCGAATCCGGCGGTGCGCCGCCTACCAAGAAACCGTCCCGAGGAGTCACTGATGGCCCGTAACTTCATCTTCACGTCGGAATCCGTGTCCGAAGGCCACCCGGACAAGATGGCCGACCAGGTCTCCGACGCCATACTCGACGCCATCATCGCCGAGGACCCGCACGCGCGCGTCGCCTGCGAGACCCTGTTCAAGACCGGCATGGCCGTGATCGCCGGCGAGATCACGACGACCGCGAAGCCCGACTACGAGCGCATCATCCGCGACACCATCAACGACATCGGCTACACCGACTCGGCCATGGGCTTCGACGGCGAGACCTGCGCCGTGCTGTCGGCAATCGGCGTGCAGTCGCCCGATATCAACCAGGGCGTCGACCGCGCCAAGCCCGAGGATCAGGGCGCCGGTGACCAGGGCCTGATGTTCGGCTACGCGACCAACGAGACCGACGTGCTGATGCCGGCGGCGATCCAGTACGCGCATCGCCTCGTCGAGCGCCAGGCCGAGGTGCGCAAATCGGGCATCCTGCCGCTGCTGCGACCGGACGCAAAGTCGCAGGTCAGCCTGCACTACGTAGACGGCAAACCGGTGTCGATCGACGCCGTCGTGCTGTCGACCCAGCACGCCGCCGAGTTCGCCGGCGACACGCTGCACGAAGCGGTCATGGACGAGATCATCAAGCCGATCCTCGATCCGACCGGTCTGCTCACCGCCGATACCAAGATCCACATCAACCCGACCGGCAGCTTCGTGATCGGCGGCCCGATGGGCGACGCCGGCCTGACCGGGCGCAAAATCATCGTCGACACCTACGGCGGCGCGGCCCGTCACGGCGGCGGTGCGTTCTCCGGCAAGGACCCGTCCAAGGTCGACCGCTCGGCCGCCTACGCCGGTCGCTACGTTGCCAAGAACATCGTTGCCGCCGGCCTCGCCGACAAGTGCGAGATCCAGGTCTCGTACGCGATCGGCGTCGCCGAGCCGACGTCGATCATGATCGACACCTTCGGCACCGGCAACGTCACCGACGAGCGCATCACCGAACTGGTCCGCGAGCACTTCGACCTGCGGCCGTACGGCATCCTGCGCATGCTCGACCTGCTGAATGCCGAGCAGATCAAGTACCGCAAGACCGCGGCCTACGGCCACTTCGGACGCGAGAACGAGGGTTTCAGCTGGGAAAAGACCGACAAGGCCGACGAGCTGCGCGGCGCCGCCGGACTCTGACCACACCCGGGCCATCCGCGGCCCGGCGTCACGCCGGGCCGTGCCACACCTGCCATCGACCGGTGCCGCCACGCGCAACTCGCGCGGCCGCCCTTTAGAAACCAGATTCTTGGCCGACACGCTGGCCAACGGCGCAATCCCGGTATCGCCCGTACCCGACGACAATCTGGACCCAGCAGGATGACCCAGCAAACGCGCGCAAATCGGATCGGCCCGGCAGGGGTGATGCCCCACGGCCTGATGTTCCATCACTTCCACGGCCCGCAGCACAGCAAGAGCCAGGGCTCGATCGATGCCGAGACCTTCGATCGCATTCTCGGGCATTACGCCGCATCGCATGTCCTGCTGGATGCCGCCGACTACCTCGAGCGCGCGCGCAGCGGCGGCCTCGGGTCGCGCGATGTCTGCATCACGTTCGACGACAGCCTGCTTTGTCAGTACGACATCGCCCGCCCGGTGCTCGATCGGCACGGGCTGCGCGCCTTCTGGTTCGTGTACTCCAGCGTGATCAACGGCGGCATCGAGTCGCTCGAGATCCACCGGCGTTTCCGCTCCGAACACTTCGCCGATATCGACAGCTTCTACGCCGCGTTCTTCGACACCTTGGGCAAGACGCGCTATGCAGCGATCGTGGATCGCGCACTGCAGGACTTTCGTGCCGATACCTACCTCGCCGAATTCTCGGTCTACAGCGATGCCGACAAGCGCTTTCGCTACGTGCGCGACCACGTGCTGCAAGCGCAGGAATTCGGCGAAGTCATGTCGTCGATGATCGCGGCCGCCGGCACCTCGACCGCGGAACTCGCGCGCGGGCTGTGGATGAGCCGCGACGAGCTGCTCCGACTCGATGCCGAGGGCCACGTGATCGGCCTGCACTCGCACTCGCACCCGACGACGATATCCCGCCTGCCCGCCGAGACGCAGTACCACGAATATGCCGAGAACCACCGGGTGCTGTCGGAGATACTCGGCAAGCCGCCGTGCACGATGTCGCACCCGTGCAACTCCTACGACGCGCGGACCCTGCAGGCCCTCAAGGCGTTGGGTATCGATCTCGGCTTCAGGTCGAACATGGCCGGGACCGCCGTCACGGCGCTGGAACACCCGCGTGACGACCACGCCGAGATCGTGCGGCGCATCGGGCTGTCACGCCAACCGTGACCGAGCGCCGGGAGTCGCGGCACCTGCACCGGCCCATTGGCGGTGACACGACTTAAGTTCCTGCGGCGCCTGCCGCTAGCAAGCTGCGAAGCCAGGGCGACCAAAGGCCAGTTCCCATGCAATCGATCGGAATCTACGGTGCCGGCGGCTACGGCCGCGCGTTCTGTCGGGCGATGAAATCGCGCGGCGTAGAACCGGCCTTCTTCATCGACCAATACAGCAACGAGGCCGAGGTGCTCGGCCTGCCCGTCTACCGTATCCCACAGGTACGCGACAAGTCCGCCGCGATCTACGTCTCGCTGGCGCTACCACCGGTGGCGGCCGATACCGATGATGCGGTGACCGCGGACCTGCGCGCGGCCGGCCTGCACAACGTCCACAGGTTCGAAGACGGCCTGCGCGACTTTCCGGCGGCGCTGCACGAGATCATCGCGCTCGGCCAGCTGTGGATGGACACCGATCCGACGACGTCGATCGATGACGCCAAGCTCGCCCGCGTCCGCGCCCTGCTGCACGACGACCAGAGCCGCCGGCTGCTCGACCGCATCGTCGCCTTCCGCCGCGAGCCCAGCTATGCGAGCTATGTTGCCCCGGACGGCCAGACCGAATACTTCCCCGACGACGTCGACGTGTTCTCCAGCCTCGACACGATCCGTTTCGTCGACTGCGGCGCCTACACCGGCGACACCGTCGCGGCACTCGCACAGCGCCTGCGATCGCTCGGCAAGACCCTGGATTACGCGATCTCCTTCGAGCCTGACCCGGCCAACCATGCGACGCTGGTCGACGAGCTCGCCCGCCAAAAGGCCGACCTGCCCGGGTCACGGCTGATGGCGCTGCCGCTGGGCGTGTGGTCGCATGACACGGTGCTCAGGTTCAACGTCGGCAACGGCAGTTCGAGTGGTGTTGCGGGGTCCACCGGTGACGCGACAACCGCCGACGTGCCGGTCGTCGCACTCGACGGCATGCTGGCGAGCGCCGAACCGAACTTCATCAAGATGGACATCGAAGGTGCCGAGCGCGAGGCGCTACGCGGCGCGCAGCAGATCATCCAACGCTGCCGGCCCAATCTCGCGGTCTGCGTCTACCACCGGCCGGACGACCTCTGGGAGATCCCGCTGGCGATCCACGCGCTGCACCCGGGCTATCGCATGCACCTGCGGGTGCACTCGCACATGGGACTAAGCACGGTACTGTACTGCACCACGTAGGCGCCGCAGCTCCGCACTGGCGTCATATCCGCGAAAACGCTCGCGCAAGGCCTGGCGACGGATCTTGCCCAGGTCGGTACGTGGCATGCGGTCGACGAACTCATAGGCCAGCGGGACCTGGTAGTCGGCCAGCCGGCGGACACAGTGCGCCTGCAGCCGGCGGCGTTCGGGCGGGCAGTCGTCGCCGGCGACCACGCACGCGAGCACGGCCTCGCCGAAATAGCTGTCCGGCACGCCGATCACCGCGCAGTCGCGCACGCCGGGTGCCGCACGGAGTACGGCCTCGACATCTTCGGGGTAGACATTGGTACCGCCGACGATGATGACGTCTTTCTTGCGCCCCGCGAGATACAGGTAACCGTCGGCATCGAGGTAACCGAGGTCGCCGGTCGCGAAGTAGCCGTCGTGCAGGCTCGCTGCGGTCAACTGCGGTTGCCGGAAGTAGCCGGCGAATGCGGTCCGCGTGCGGCAGTAGATCTCTCCGATCTCGCCGCTGGGTAACGTGCGACCGGTGGCATCGACGATCTTCAGATCCACGTAGTCCAGCGCGCGCCCGACGCTGCCGCCGTGGCGGTCGTCGGTGCGCGAGTCGATGTCGGTCACGATGCCGACCTCCGAGGCGCCGTAGCACTCGTGGAAGTCACAGCCGAGTTGCGCGACGCAGCGTGCCATCAGCGCCGGCGGCAGCAGCGCCGACGACGACACCAGCGTACGCAGGCTCGGCAGCGTACCGTTCTGCGCGTCGAGGGCGTCCAGGATCGCCGGCAGCTGTGACGACACGACGATCGAGAAGGTCACGCGGTGGCGGTCGACGGCATCGACATAGGCCTGAGCGGTGAACGACGTCATGATCACCGCCTGCGCGCCAATCAGCAGCGGCAGCAATGCCAGCCGGAAACCGAGCGAGTGGTACATCGGTGTTGCCGTGACGATGACGTCATCGGCGTCCAGGCGGTAGAGCTCGCTGGCACCGTCGATTGCGCGGTGGACCTTGCCCGCCTGGGTCAGCACGATCGGCTTTGGCTCGCCGGTCGAGCCGGATGTCATCGTCAGCAGAAACACGCTGTCAGGATCGACGGTGCTGTTGGCGAGGATGCCGTGCGGTGCCGCCGCGACGATGTCGGCGTGGTTGCGGCATTCGCTCAGCGCGCTGCCGACGACCAGGATGTTGGCCGCCGGCAGCGGCGTGGCCTCTAGCAGGCGTCGCGCCGCCGCACTGCCGGCGACAGCGAAATCGGCATCGACGGCCCCGGCCGCCGCCGCGAGGCCCGGCTCGGCCAGCGACGGGCTGACCGGCGCCACTGCGGCGCCGATCGCCGCTGTCGCGAGCACGGTCTCGACGAACGCCAGGCCGTTGTCGAGCACGACCAGGATGCGGCTGTCGGCGGTGACGCCCATGTCGTGCAACAGGCTGCACAGGCGCTCGGCGCGGTCGGCCAGCTCCGCGTAGCTGACCTCGCTGTCAGCGAGACGGACCGCGATCTTGTCGGGCGTGTTCGCGAGATGCCGGCGGAAGCGCTCGACGATCGTCATGAGGCCAGGCTCAACGCGTCGCTGCGCAACACGTTCGGCCGGTCCTGATCGCCGTCGGCACGGCACAGCCGCGGGCGTATGCCCGGGTGCGTGTCGGCGACGGCGTAGACGCGCACGTTCTTCCTGACAAAGGGTTCGAAGTAGTTCGGCACCACGACGTCCTGCCGATCGAAGTCGAGGCGTCGCCATCCCGCACGCTGCATCAGCACCGGATCGAATCCACTGCAGACGAAATCGGCGTATTCGAAACCCTCGGCGACGACGACCTGGAACAGGCCGCGCACGACATCCGCCATGTGCCGGGGATCGCCGTAGAAATCGACGACACGCAGGGCCTTGTGGCCATCGTGGCCGACCTCGCGGCAGACCACGACGCACAGCGTCTCGCCGTGGTCGACCAGGCGAAACACCCGATATGCGTAGATCGGGTGCGCGAAGAAGCGCCGCCGCAGATAGGCGAAATCCTTCTGCGGCCCGCCACCGCTGTCATCGAGGAACGGGAAATCGGCGAGCACGTCGGCGCTCGCGACCGGCTCCAGGTCCGCCCCGGGTTCCACAGCCAGCGTCGGCGCGGCCGTCGCGTCGGCGATGCGGCAGATTCGCTGCTCGCGCACGTCGGGATTGGCGGCGACATAGTGATCCATCTCGATCCACTGCATCCCCAACACACGATAGATCGGCCGCGTCTGCAGGCCGGCGCCTGGCGCGGCGAAATAGCGGTGCGCGACCCGGTCGACGACGAAGCGGCGCAACTGCAGGCCCAACATCGGCGACCCGCGGCCATCGACGACCTTCCACAACGACCCGGCGAGATCGGGGCAATCCAGGCTGCTGTACCTCATGAAACCGAAGATGCCGATGATGTCGCTGCCGTCGCAGGCCAACGCGAGATTCAGGCGATCGCCGTCCTGGAAATCGAAACGGAACAGGTCCTCGCTGACCGAGAGTATGTGACCGGCACGCCAGTGCGCGTCCATGAACGCCATCAGCGGCCGCAGGTCGGCGAGCCGGGCGAAGCGGATCTCAGGCATCGCCGTTCGCCGACTTGCGTGCGATCGAACTCGCCAGGCTGGTCACGGTGTAAAGCGCCGGGTCGATCAGCTCCTGGTCACTGAAACGGACGCCGAACTCCTCTTCGAGCAGCACGATCATGTTGAACACACCGAGCGAATCGATGTAGCCGGTCTCGAACATGTCTGCCTGGCAATCGATCTCTTCGGTGCTGACGCCGCGGCGGTCGGCGATGTGGCGAACGATGAACTCGGCGGCCGCGCCCGTCATGACTTCGCCCGCCCGACCCAGCGTTCGTGCTGCGGCGTGATGTGGACGCGCTCCCAGCGCCGCCGCGAACTCGACAGACGGGCCGCATGGAACAGCGCCAGGCCGTTGGTCGCGTGCCGCATGCCATAGACGTGGGGGTTGCTGTGCCGGCCATTCTCGCGCCATTCGAGTAATGCATCGGCGATGTCGGTGTAGAGGTTGGCGAACGCCTCGATAAAGCCCGACGGGTGCCCGACCTTCATGCGGTTGTAGCGCGCGTCGCCGGCGACCAGCGCCTGCCCGCCGCGGTCGATCGACAGGCGTGTACCGTCGATCATGGCCAGCTGCAGCGTCTCCGGCTCGAGCTGGAACCATTCGGCGCTGCCGAGTTCGCCGCAGACGCGGATACGCAGGCCGTTGCGCATGCCGACGGCGGTCTTGCTCATCCAGAAGCTGGCCGTCATGCCGCTCGGATACTCGAGCCACATCGACACGTTGTCGACGATATGCCGGTACTGCGAGTAGGTGTTGAACTCGGCGTTGACCTGCTCCGCCTCCTCGTCGCACAGAAACCCGGCGAGATGATGCAGATGCACGCCGAGATCGAGGCAGATCGTCGGAATGAAATCGTCATGCAGGCGCCAGCCCTGCGGCGGCGCCGCCTTGCCGGCGATCGCCGGCGGGCGCACGAAACCCTCCTGCGGCATCTCGATATGTAACTGCTGGATCTTGCCGAACTGGCCATCGGCGATGCGCCGCCGCAGTTCGCGTACCATCGGATAGGCGCTGTAGTTGAATGTGACGGCGACGAAATTGCGCGCCGGATCGCTCATCGCCAGCAGTGTCCGCGCATCGTTGAGGTTCGACACCAGCGCCTTCTCGCAGATCACCGGGATGCCGGCCTTCAACAAGGCCTGCAACTCCTCGTAGTGATTCGGTGTCGGCGTCAGCACGACGACCGCATCGAGCCGCGAGCGTTCGGCGACGATCAGATCGCGCCACGACGCGTAGACGCGGTCGGGCGCAACCCGCCAGGCGTCGCCGGTCTGCCGGTTGACGTCGTCGCTGCGACTGAACACGCCGGCCTGCAGTGACCACCGTCCGTCCATCTGACTCGCCGCGAAGTGCGTCTGGCCGACCGCGGATGACAACCCGCCACCGATGAATCCCAGTGCCAGGTTCCGTGGAGCGCCGTTGCTGGTCATCGCTTCCCTCCGCTCGTCGTGCGGCCGTGTCAATGCCTTGACACGCGACCGACAATGCCCGCATCCATGCAGGTAGTGGGCCAACTTTGCTTCGGTGGCGCCGCGAAATGCGCGGCCAGGCGGGTTCGGCTACGAATCGCGACGACCGGGGAGTTCACCCCCCGGCCGCAGCTAGAGGCTCAATCAGGGGCTTTGACCGTTTCCCGGTAGGCATGCCAGGTTGCATGACCGATCAGCGGCAGGATTACGATGAACCCAAGATAGAGAGTGCTGAAACCGATCAGCGACAGCGCGACGATCAGAGTCGCCCACTCGAACATCACAGTCTTGTTGCTTAGCACCGCGTTGACGCTTGTCAATGCGCTGGTTATCGCGTCGGTACCGCGATCGAGCATCATCGGCAGCGACACGACGCTGGACGCGAACACGATAGCCGCAAAGACCGCACCCACGGCGCTGCCAACGGCAAAGAACTGCAGCCAGCTCACCGCATCCATCTCTTCGTGAGACGGAAAGAAGATATGCACCATCGACGCGGCACGGGCCCAGATCAACAGCACGATCAACATCACCAGCGCAAACAGCAATTCGTTACGCAGATGATTGCGGCTCTCTTTGAAACAGATGCCAAGCTGCGGGGGCCTTCCCTGTTCGAGTTGGCGGCTAATCGAATACAGGCCGAACGCCAACACCGGACCCGCGAGAATGAACGCAACAATGAGCGTGAACAGCGCCAGGGTATTGCCGTCGCCCCAGGCCAGCCACGTGACCAGGTACAGGAACAGGACCAGACCGATGCCGTAGGCAAGGCTCTGACCACGCGCGCGCTTCAGATCATTCCAGCCGAGCCGTAGCCAGCGCATCGGCGCATCCAACGGCAGTGTGTTCGACGGGTAGAACAGCGGTTCGATCTTTTCTGCCCCGTCATCGGGACGCACGACACCGGGTTCCGGCATACCTTCCTCCTGCGGATGCTTGGGTTGTCCCGTTTCCCGGGATCTCTGCCGACGCTGGCGCGCTCGGTGTGTCTGCCGCACACCCTGCTACGCCTTCGATACGCGGCCTTGTCATTATTAACCTGGCCAATATTAAGGCCAATCTTCGCGAACTTGGCTAGGGAATTCCCTAATTCAACGGGCCCAAACGGGGGATTTGCACGCCCAACTGTGTACAATCGGCGCCCTGTCGCCGGCCCGCCGCTCGAGATCGACCCAGCGGCGGCGATAACCGGGACGTCACAACTCCGCGTCGAGGGGCGCTGCAACCTGTTCATCAGGCCAGGCTCGACGCTGGATACAGCGAACGCAACGGCGCTCACTCACGTGTTTGAACAGGAGTCATGAACCATGAGTGAGTTCACCGATTTCAAGGTCGCCGACCTCGCACTGGCCGACTGGGGCCGCAAAGAGATACGGATCGCCGAGACCGAGATGCCGGGTCTGATGGCCTTGCGCGAGAAGTACGGCAAATCCAAGCCCCTCAGCGGCGCACGCATCACCGGCTCGCTGCATATGACCATCCAGACCGCGGTCCTGATCGAGACCCTCGTCGAACTCGGCGCGCAGGTACGCTGGTGCTCGTGCAACATCTTCTCGACCCAGGACCACGCGGCGGCCGCGGTCGCGGCCGCGGGTATCCCGGTCTACGCCTGGAAGGGCGAGACACTCGAGGAGTACTGGTGGTGTACCGAGCAGGTCCTGAACTGGCCCGACGGCAACGGCTGTCCGAACATGATCCTCGACGACGGCGGTGACGCAACGCTGCTGGTCCACAAGGGCGTCGAGTACTCCGATGCCGGCGCGGTACCGAAACCGGCGGCCGACGACCCGGACGAGTGGAAGGTGATCCTCGGCGTGCTCGAGCGCAGCCTCGGCGAAGACCCGAAGCGCTACCACAAGATGGCCGAATCGATCCGCGGCGTCACCGAGGAGACCACGACCGGTGTGCACCGCCTGTACGAGATGTTCAACGACGGCAAGCTGCTGTTCCCGGGCATGAACGTCAACGACTCGGTCACCAAGTCCAAGTTCGACAACCTGTACGGTTGTCGCGAATCACTGGTCGACGGCATCAAGCGCGCGACCGACGTCATGATCGCCGGCAAGATCGCCGTCGTGTGTGGTTACGGCGACGTCGGCAAGGGATCGGCGCAGTCGCTGCGCGGGCTCGGCGCGACGATCTGGGTCACCGAGGTCGACCCGATCTGCGCACTGCAGGCGGCGATGGAGGGCTTCCGCGTCGTGACGATGGACGACGCGGCCCCCGTCGCCGACATCTTCGTCACCGCCACAGGCAACAAGATGATCATCAGCCACGATCACATGGCGGCGATGAAGGATCAGGCGATCGTCTGCAACATCGGTCATTTCGACAACGAGATCGACATCGCCGGGGTGCAGAAGTACCGCTGGGAGAACATCAAGCCGCAGGTCGACCACATCGTCTTCCCCGACGGCAAACGCGTCATCATGCTGGCCGAGGGGCGTCTGGTGAACCTCGGTTGTGCGACCGGCCATCCGAGTTTCGTGATGTCGAACTCGTTCACCAACCAGGTGCTGGCGCAGATGGAGATCTTCAACAAGCCCGACGACTACCCGGTCGGCGTCCACATCCTGCCCAAGCACCTCGACGAGGAGGTCGCGCGCCTGCACCTCGACAAGATCGGTGCGAAGCTGACGATGTTGACCCAGGAGCAGGCCGACTACATCGGCGTGCCAGTCGGCGGGCCGTACAAGCCCGATCATTATCGCTACTGAGTTCATGTAGGGGACGCAGAGTAGCGCAGAGCTCGCAGAGGCATGACCCTTGCGACGGCTGTTGCCGACCTCCATACGCTGCAGTCCCCTGTTGAAACTGGCAAAGATGGCAGCCGGCGTGCGCCAGGATCGTTATGGCCACCGGTCTGCGTGACAAATCGAGACTATCGGGGCATCGGGTTCCAGGTCGGCCGCGGCACAGAAAAAGCTCTGCGCCCTCTGCGCTACTCTGCGAACTCTGCGTCCCAATGACACCATGACTGATATCCAACCAACATTCAGCTTCGAACTGTTCCCGCCGAAGACCGACAAGGGCGTCGCCAGGCTGCGCGAGACGGTTACCGCGCTGAACGCGCGGCGGCCCGCGTTCTTCTCGGTGACCTACGGCGCCGGCGGCTCGACGCAGAGCACTACCTTCGCCGCCGTCGACTGGATTCGCGAACAGGGAATCGCCGCGGCCCCGCACCTGTCGTGCATCGGCAGCACCCGTGATGAGCTGCTGGGCATCCTGCAGCGTTACGCCGACCAGGGAATCGACCGCGTGGTCGCACTGCGCGGCGACCTGCCGTCCGGCGCCGGTGCCGGCGCGATCGGCGACCTCGGCCATGCCAACGAGCTCGTCGCGCTGATTCGCGAGCGCTTCGGCGACACCTTCCATGTCGAGGTCGCCGCCTACCCGGAGATGCACCCGCAGGCACGCAACTTCGATTCCGATCTCGACAATTTCAAACGCAAGGTGGATGCCGGCGCCGACTCGGCAATCACGCAGTACTTCTACAACGCCGACGCCTACGCCGCGTTCGTCGACGCCTGCGCGGATCGCGCTATCGACATCCCGATCGTACCGGGGATCATGCCGATCACGAATTTCAGCAACCTGGTGCGCTTTTCCGATGCCTGCGGCGCCGAGATACCGCGCTGGCTGCGCAAGCGCCTCGAGGGTTTCGGCGACGACACCGCCAGCATCGCCGCGCTCGGCACCGCGGTCGTCACCGGGTTGTGCAGCCGTCTGCTGGAAATGGGCGCACCAGGCCTGCACTTCTACACGATGAACCAGGCGGCGCCGACGCTGGCGATCTGGGACAACCTAGGTCTCGACGCCGTGAACGCGCTGCCAGGCGCGTGAGCACTTGGCGCGAACGCGCCGCCTGAAGCCATGCGCATACCCCGCGTGTACGTCGACCAGTCGCTGCACCGCGGCGCGACGCTGTCGCTGGACGGGCGTCCCGGCCACTACATAACCCAGGTCCTGCGGTTGCGCGTTGGCCAGGCACTGACGCTGTTCGACGGCAGCGGCAGCGACTATCACGCGACCGTGACACACGCCAGCAGGCGCGAATGCCGGGTCGCGGTCGGCGAACTCGCCGCGACCGAGGCACCCGGTCGCCTGCACGTGCACCTCGGCATCGGCGTGTCGCGCGGTGAACGCATGGATTTCGCGATCCAGAAAGCGGTCGAGCTCGGGGTCGCCGCGATCACGCCGTTGTTCACCGAACGCTGCGTGGTCCGTCTCACCGGTGAACGTCTGCAGCAACGCGTCTTGCACTGGCGGGGCGTCGTGATCAGCGCCTGCGAGCAGAGCGGGCGCAGCCGCGTGCCGCCGCTGGCGACACCGACGGGCCTCGGCGACTGGCTGGCCGCGCATCCGGGCGGGCTCGTACTGCAGCACCGCGCCGGCGCCACGCTGGCGGCACTGCCGCCACCCGAGACGCCGCTGCCGCTGCTGATAGGTCCGGAAGGCGGGCTGACCGACGACGAGGCCGGGCAGGCATGCGCGGCCGGATTCACGGCGGTGCGGCTGGGGCCAAGGATCATGCGCACCGAGACCGCGCCGCTCGCGGCGCTGGCGGCGATCCAGGCACTGTGGGGAGACTTCCGCGATTGAGCGACGGGTCCTGCGCGGCCGCGTCAGGCCGCGGCGAGCTGACCCTGCAGAAATTCGAGGTCGGGTACGATCAGGTTCTCGCCGGCGATCGACAACGTCATGCGGATCGGCTTAGCGCCGGCCTGTTCGCCGCTCGCGACCTGGATCGACTGCTGACTGACGCGCATCAGCCGCGGAATGCCCTGTGCCACCAATCCGATAAGCGGCCACGTGGCACGACCACCGATCGCATAGCAAACGGCGATACGCTGGCGGATTCCGGCACTCAGTTCAGCGCGCCCGATCAGACGCTCGAAATCCAGCACCGGGATGTCGCGCTGGTGCCAGCTCACCGTGCCCTGCAGCCAACCGGGCTGGTCGTCGCGATGATCCGGCGTGCGGTAGCCGATCACCTCGGCGACCGCGGTGCTCGGCAACAGCAGGCGCCCCGAGCGCATGGGGATCAGCATGCAGCGGACATCGGCGCCGGCCCCGATCACAGCGCCGCGTCCGCGAGTACGGTGTAGATATTCTCAAGCAACTCGGCCTCCTGGTACGGTTTTCCGAGGTAGCGCTTCACGCCGAGTTCGATCGCACGCTCGCGGTGCTTGTCGCCGGTCCGTGACGTGATCATGATGATCGGGATGTCACTGAGTTCGCCGGTGGTGCGCATGTGTCGTGCGAGCTCGAAGCCATCCATGCGCGGCATCTCGATATCGAGCAGCATCACGTCCGGGTGATGCTCCTGCAGCTGGGTCACCGCGTCGACCCCGTCCTTGGCCGTGATCACGTGCATGTTGTGGCGTTCCAGCAGACGGCTGGTCACCTTGCGCACCGTGATCGAGTCGTCGACGACCATCACCGAGACGCCCTTGGTGGCCGGCTCCGCGGCCGCCTCGTCGAACTCCACCTGCTGCGTGCTGTCGATGCGCACGAGACTGTTGGTGTCGAGGATCAGCGCGATCTGGCCGTCGGCGAGAATTGTGCCGCCGGTGAACCAGCGCACACCGCTGAGCTGTGCGCCGATCGACTTGACGACGATCTGGCGATTGCCGAGCAGCGCGTCGACCTGGATAGCCACGCGGTGTTCGCCGGAGCGCACGAGCAACAACGGCAGCCAGCGGGTACCCTCCGAGATGTTCGGCGCCGCCACGCCGAGCATGTTGCCCAGGTAGCGCACCGTGTACTCACGGCGCGCGCTCGTGAACTTGTCCTGCTGACCGGCATATATCGCCCGCAACTCGTCGATGTCGATGCGCACGACGCCGTCCATGCTGCTGTGCGGCACCGCGTAATAGTCGTCGCCGACGCTGACCAGCAGTGCATCGGTGATCGCCAACGTGAACGGCAGGCGGATCGTGAACCTGGTGCCCCGTCCGGGATCGGAATCGATCTCCAGCGAACCGCCGAGCTGCTTGATCTCGGTCAGCACCACGTCCATGCCGACGCCACGCCCCGACACCTGCGACAGCTCCTGCGCGGTCGAAAAGCCGGGTTGCAGGATCAACTGGTAGAGGTCGTCGTCATCGAGCGCCACGTTGCCCTCGATCAGGCCACGCTCAACGGCCTTGTCACGGATGCGCGAGCGATCGAGGCCGCTGCCATCGTCGGACAAGGTCAGCACGACGTCGGTCCCCTCGCGCCTCAATTGCAGCGTGATCAGGCCGTGCGGCTGCTTGCCGTTGGCCTTGCGCGTCTCGGCGTCCTCGATGCCATGCGAGACGGCGTTGCGCAGCAGGTGTTCGAGCGGCCCCATCATGCGCTCAAGGATCGCGCGGTCCATGTCCTCGCCACCGCCGATGACCTCGAGGTCGGCCTGTTTGCCGACACTGTGACTGGTCTGACGGACGACGCGCTCGAGCCGCGGGACACGGCTGGCGAAGCGCACCATGCGCGTGCGCAGCAGGCCGTCCTGCAGGTCGGTCGTCACGCGCGCCTGCTGCAGCAGCAGGGTGTCGGTGTCGCGGCTCAGATCGTTCAGCGAGCGACCGAGGTTCGACAGGTCCTCGACGGTCTCGGACAAGGCGCGCGACAGCTGCTGCATCGTCGAGTAGCGATCGAGTTCCAGAGGATCGAAGTCGGCCCGCGACTCGGTATCGCGCTCGTGACGCGACAGGATCTGTGCCTCGGTCTCGAGCTCGAGACCGCGCAGCTGGCTGCGAAGCCGGTCGATGGTCTGCTGCAGCTCGGTCAGGTTGAATGCGATGCTGCTGTTCTGCTGCTCGATGCGCGCACGGTAGATGCTGACTTCACCGGCGTTGTTGACCATCTGGTCGAGCGCGTCCGAGGCCACCCTGACGCGCTCGCTGCCGGTCGCCGGCGCCGGCTGCTCTTCGGGCAACGGCTTGCGCGGCACGAAGCCGCTGGCCTCGTCCGGCAGCAGCTCGCCGCCCGGGAATTGGATCACGGTCGTCTCGGCGCTAGTCCCGGCGTCGGCGGCAGGCTGTTCGGCCTCCGGCACCAGCAGCAGGCTGGAGTCGTCGAGCAGCTCGGAATCGGTCATCAGCTGCGAGTCTGTCATCAGCTGCGAGTCGGTCAGCAACCCGGAGGCGAGGTCGTCGCCCTCTGCCGCCGCGGCCTCGTCGGCGAGCGCAGCGACAGGCGCGACGTCGACATCGGCCGCTTCCTCGCCGCCATCGTCGCCGGCCGCCGCAGGCTCGGCATCGGCACCCACCACGACCGCGTCCTCGGGTTCGGCGACCGGTGCTGGCGTATCGGCCAGTTCGGCGCTGTCGCTGTCTGCGTCCGCAGCCGGCAACGACGCCGGTTCCAGCGAATCGACAAAGCTCGACTCGGCCTCGAACGTGACCTCGTCGGGCGCGACATCGTCCCAGTCGCGCCCGCGGCCCGCCGCTTCGAGGCGTTGCACCATGGCCGGGTGCTCGTCCGGCACACCGCCACCGATCAGCTGTTCGATGTCCTGCGCGAGCACGTCGGTGGCATGGCGGACCAGCTGCTTGAGGCGCCGATCGCCGTCGATACGCCCCTCGACGACGCTCTCGAATGCCGATTCCAGTGCATGGCTGAGGTCACCGACGCCGCTGACGCCGGCCAGGCGCGCGCCGCCCTTCATCGTGTGCAGGTAACGCTGCAGCTTGGCGACCGGCTCGTTGCCGTGTGCGCCGGCCTCCCAGTCAACCAGCTCGCCCTCGAGAGACTCGAGCAGCTCCTTGGCCTCGTCGAGGAAGACCTCGAGCAGGTCCGGATCGAAGGCGTCCTGCCCGCCGCCCCCGCCACTCGCGGTCGCTTCGGGCGGCGGCTCGGTCAACGCGGCCGTCGCAGCGTGGATCTCGTCGACCAGCGGCTCCCAGGCCGGTGCGTCCGCATGCGCGTCGTCGAACACCGTCGCCAGACTCGTGAACATGTTGTGACAGCGGTTCAACAGGTCGAGCGTGCGGCCGTCGGTCGTGTTCTGTTGGTACTGCAGCGTCTCGGTATAGGTCTCCAGCGCCGCGGCCAGGTCGGCCATCGCGTCGGCGCCAGCGGTCCGCGCGCTGCCGCGCAGCGTGTGCATCGCGCGGCGCACACCGACCTCCATGACACAACCGCCCGGGGTTGCGGCGCAGCGCTGGACGAATTCGTCGAGCACGCCGAGGTGGCCCTGCGCCTCGCCGAGGAACACCGCGTTGAGGCTGGTGTCGGTCGACGACGCGCCAACGGCATCGAGTTCGGAGAACTCCGAGTCCTGGACCTCGCTCGCGGTCAGGATCGACTCGTCGCCGTCGGCGGCGGCCGCACGCCTGTCGCCGACGACCTCGATGTGCAGCGTATCGTCGCCGGGCATGTCCAGGCCTTCCAGCGACAACGGCGCCGGCGACGGGTCGAACACCGGTTCGCCCAGACCGTCGTCGATCTCGGGCATCGCGAAGCCGTCATCGGGCAGCATCAGCGATTCGCCGGGCTCCGGCATCTCGAACGCCTCGTCGGCGCCTGCCATCGCCGCGGCCAGCGGCACGGCCTCGGGCGCCGCTGCAACCGCGGGCTCGGGTTCCGCTGGCATGTCGGTGTCGGCTTCGGCTTCCGGCTCTGGCGAGGGCACGCCCTCGAGCGCGGGTGGCGCCACGGGCCCGGTTTCGCCATCGGGTGCCGCGGCGACCCCGGATTCGGTGTCGGGCGCACCTTCAATTGTCGGTTCAGGCACGGGCTCGGCGGCAGGTTCGGCAGGCGCCGCGGGCGCCTCCGACAACGCTTCCGGTGCCGGCTCCGCGACCGGTTCGACTGTGCTCGGCGGCGCGCTGGGGGCCGCTGCCGCGTCGCCCGACGCGAGCGCGAATGCGCGGTCGTGAAGCGCCGACACGTCGCTCTGGCTGCCTCCCAGATTGGCGCTCTCCGTGACCAGCGTCGGCAATACGTCGCCGGCCTCACGCAGCAACGACAACACCTCGGGTGCCGCCGCGACAGTGCCGTCGATGACCCGGTTGAGCAGGTTCTCGATCGACCACGCGAATTCGCCGATGTTGCTGGCACCGACGATCCGGCCGCTGCCCTTGAGCGTATGGAACGACCGCCGCATCGTCTGCAGCGATTCCTTGTCTTCGAGGTTGTTGAGCCACGCCGGCAGACAGCGCTGGATGACCTCGAGCTCCTCCTGCGCCTCTTCGGCGAATATCTCGAGGATCTCCGAATCGACATCGCTGGCCTGGTCGTCCGCGGCGTCGACGGCCTCCGCCGTGGGCTCGACAGGCTCGGCGGGCTCCTCGGCGGCCTGCGCCGTGTTAACCGCATCGGCCGATGCAGCCGGCTCGGCGGCGTCGGCAACGGCGAGCGCGGCGGGCGCCGCTTCGGCGGCCCCGGTGGACTCGGTCGCTTGCGCCGCCGCGGCGGCCGTGTCGACCGCTGCCTGTTGATCGGGCACGCCCGTGAGTTCGGTCGCGGTCGCCGCCTGGTCCGGCCGGTCCGCCGTTTCGGCGGCCAGGTCGGTATCGGGTGCCGCCACAGCCGCGGTCGCGGTCGCGGCTGTCTCGGCGGTCTCCGCGGCCGCCGCTTGTTCGGTGTCGCGCAGACCGAGTACGCGCAGCGCGCGATCGGCGTAGGCCAGCAGCTGTTCGCGATCCGCGCCAGGCTCGACCGCGGTATGCATGTACAGCTCGGCGCTGGTGATGACGTCGGCGAGCGCGTCGCGCTGCGCCGTGTCCGGGACCGCCGCGTCTCCGGCGGCGAGCCGGGCGACGAACGGTTTGAGATCGTGCAGCAGGCGCCCGGCCTCCGGCATCTGCAGCATCGCCATCACACCGGCGACCATGTGCAGGCGATTCGGGACCTCGGCGAGCCGCTCGCGGTCCAGTGGCTTGGCGAGGAATTCGAGGATCTCGTCCTTGGTCTTGGCGATCTCGACCAGCGCCTCGTCGATCGCGGCGTGCTGATGCTGCCGCATCTCGCCGTCCGACAACATCTGCGACGTCGTACTCTCGACCTCGTCGTCGGCCAACGCGTCCTCCGGTGAAGCCAGGCTGGACAGCGACGACTCGACGAACAGCAACTCGCTGGCAAGCGCCATCAGGCGTTCATCGGCGGGCGGCTCGCTGGCGTCGCGCGCCGCGTCGAGTTCGGCGCAGTAGTCCTTCAGGCGGGTGCGCAGCTCGCCGCGCCCGACCATGCCCAGCGTGTCGCCGATCCGCTGGATCGGCGCAGCCAGTGCGGTCAGGCGATCGAGCTGGTTGCGGTCGCCACGGATGTAGAGGTCGAGCTGGTCCTTGACATCGCGCAGGTCCTGGCCGAGCGCCTCGCCGACGGCCGCGAACAGCTCGCGATCGGGCGCACCCAGCGACTCCACGCCGGCCTGGGCCTGGTCGGGGAAGCTGTTGACCAGGTCCGCCGACTGCTGCACCGATACGACGGCCGGGTCACGCGAGTTGGAGCGGGCGATGTAGTAGAGGAAGTTCTTAAGCAGCTCGACCGGGAAATCGAGCATCGCCGCCTCTTCGCCCTGGTCGATGACGCGTTTGAATTCCTGGTCGAGCTTGCCGAACAGCGGCTTGGCCGCGAGCGCCGGGGCCTCCGAGTCGTCGGCGAGCGCGATCGCCAGCGCCTCCGCGGCATCGAGCAGGCGGCGCATCCGCGCGGTCCCGGCGGCGCTGTTGAGCACGTCGAGCACATCCCGGATCAGGCCGAGCGACGCGTTTACGTGCTGATCGCGAATCCAGTTCAGCAGGCCGCGATGGAACTGGCTGCGGTGCTGCTGGATCAGGCGCGGCAGATCGCGATTGCCGGATCCGGGACGCACCGTCTCGGCGGCGATCAGGGTGTTGAGCTTCGGCGCGAACAGCGACGTTTCCGAGACCAGCGGTGCGTCGCGCGCGGCGCGCAGGTCGTTCATCAGCGGCAGCAGTACCAGCGGCACGTCGGCCCCGCCGGCCTCGACCTTCTCGAGGTACGCCGGCAGCTGGACCATGCCGAGCATCAACGCCTCGGCAGCGGGATCCTTGCGCTTGACCGCGCCGGCGTGCATCGCCCGCGCAAGCCGCTCCATCTCATCGGCCAGCATTGCGCCGCCGAATACCTGGACCATCTCGAGTGCGCCGTGCACGTGATGCAGCAGATTGGCGCAGCTGTCGAGACGGTCGTGCTGTCCGTCGGCGAAATCCTCGAGCGCGCCGCGCGCCTCGCGCAGGCTCTGGTCGAGCTCACCGCGGATCCAGCGTAACCCGCTCCGGTCCTGACGCTGTTCTGGCAGCATGCTGACGACGTCCCTGTTTAACCGATCATCTCGTCTTCGTCCGGCAGCTTAAAGCGTGCGACCGTCTGGCGCAGCTGCTCGGCCATCTTGGCCAGTGTCTCGATCGACTGCGTCGTCTGTTCCGTGCCTTCCGAGGTCTGGCTGGTGATCTGCTGAACCACGTTCATCGTGTCGTTGATCGAGCTGACGTCGTGCGACTGGTTCTGCAGCCGCGACGCGATCTCCTGCGTCGCGGTCGCGATGTCTTTCGACACCTGTTCGATCTTCTGCAGCGCCTCGCCGGCATCCTCGGCGAGCTTGGCGCCGCCGACCACCTCGGAGGTGCTGGACTCCATCGAGCTGACCGCCTCGTTGGTGTCGGCCTGGATGGTCTTGACCAGGGCGTCGATCTGCTTGGTCGCGTTGGCGGAACGCTCGGCGAGCCGCTGCACCTCGTCCGCGACCACGGCGAATCCGCGTCCGGCCTCGCCCGCCATTGCCGCCTGCATCGCGGCGTTGAGCGCGAGGATGTTGGTCTGATCGGCGATGTCCTCGATCAGCTCGACGATGTTGCCGATCTCCTGCGAACTCTCGCCGAGACGCTTGATCCGTTTCGACGTCTCCTGGATCTGGTCGCGGATATTGTCCATGCCGGCGATCGAGCGGCGCACCGTCTCGCCGCCGGCGGCAGCGATGTCGACCGACTGCTGGGCGATCTCTGCCGACGTCGTCGCGCCGTTGGCCATGTCGCTCATGGCCTGCGACATCTGCTGCACGGTATCCGAGGCCTTCTCGATCTGGTTGCGCTGGTGGTCTGATGCCTCCTCGAGGCGCAGCGCCGTGGCCCGCGTCTCCTGCGCCGACGCCGACACCCGCACCGAGGTCTCGTTGATCGTCGTTACCAGCGTGCGCATCTCTTCGACCGCCTGGTTGACCGAGTCGGCGATCGCACCGGTGATGTCCTCGGTCACGGTCGCTTCGATCGTCAGGTCGCCATCGGACAGGTCGACCATCTCGTCGAGCAGTCGACGGATCGCGGCCTGGTTGCGCAGGTTCTGCTGGTCGGCAAGCTGGGCACGCTCCCGGGCCTCGCGCAGCGACGCGAGGCCGAGCATCAGCAGCAACGCGGCGGCGATGATGCCGAGAATCACGACCAGCGTCGGACCGACGTTCAGCGGCCCGACGCGCGTGACATAGTCACCGCGTTCGTAGGCGGCGGCCAACTCGGCCGCGGCGGTGTCGAGCGCATCCGACGCCGGCGTCACTTCGCTGGTCGCCTCGAGGGCCGGCAATACGCCCGGCGCGGTCTCGATGATCTCGGCGACGTGATCGTTGACCAACCGGAACAGCTTCGACACCTCGGCCAGCTTGGCCTCCGCCGCGGCGCCGCTGACGCGCGCGACGTTGAGGCCGGTATCGCCGGTCAGCATGCCGTTGAGCACGCGACGGAAGCGCTCGGCGTCGGCGCTGAACTGGTCGATTGCGCGCGCCGTCTGGGTGCCGCCGTCGAGCACGCGGTTGACGTTGTCCTGCAGACGCTGGGCGAGCATCAGCTGACGCGTCGCGACATAGACCTGCTGTTGGTCGGCCTTGGCCTTGATCAGGATGCGCACGACGTCTTCGGACTGCTTCTGCAGCCGCGGTATCGACGTGTTGATGACCTCGACGAACTCGCCGATCGACAGGATCGACTTCTGATTGAGCAGGATCTCGTCGACGTAGGCGCGCAATGCCAGCCAGCGGTCTTCGAGCGCGCGCAGCGGTCCGTCCATGCGCGGCGGTGTCGCCGGCAGTCCGGCGTCCGGATCGCCGGTCTTGAGTTCGTTCATCAGCGTGATGAAGCGGTCACGGCTGCCGCGCAAGCGCTCGAACGACGCCTCGTCACCCGATGAGGCCTCGAGGGCGTATTTGGCGATCTTTTGACCCAGCACCTGCTGTTCGGAGACCCTGGCAAAGTACTGTTCGCCGTGCTCCTCGACGCGCTGCACGTAGACGAACGTGGCGATCGTCGCGACGATCGCTATCAGTACCAGGATTGCCAGCAGCGGTACCGATCGGTTCCCTGTGACGTCTTGTTTTGCCGTACTTTTCATAGCTCTTTTCCTGCGACGTTTGACGCTGTTCCCACGGCAGCGTCTGCTCGGTCCTGTCTACCCGCGACGGCGTGCTGTTGCCAGGATGCGCCGTCGACGATCACGCTGCCGCCGACCGGAAGTCCGGATCCGCGGCCAGCGCATGCATGTTGAATACCGGCCAGATCTCGCCCCCTGTCTCGAAGGCGTCGTATACGTAGGCCCCGAGCACGCCCTTGAGGCGCGCGTCGGGGAGTCGGTCCTTCAGGTTGAAATGCCGCATGCCCTGGACCGACGGCACGACCAGGCCGACGACGAGGCCGCGCAGACGCAATACCAGGATGCGGCTGGACTTCGACGGCACCACGGCGTTGGCGCCGAGAAACGCCTGCAGGTCGATCACCGGCAGCAGACTGCTGCGCACGTTTGCCAGACCGAGCACCCAGGGCTTGGCGCCGGGCACCCGCGTGATACGGTCCTGGTAAGGCAGCATCTCGCTGATTTCATTCATCGCCGATACGACACGCACACCGGCCGCGCGGAACACCAGCCCGTCCCACATGTCACGCACCGGGGAGGATTGCGGCAACTGCAGCGCCGCGCTGCGGCTTGCCTGCTCGATCTCCGACAACACGTTCATTGCGTCGCCTGCTGACATCATTCGGCCTGCGAGCTCAAGCATCGTAATCAGCCCAGCAGCTCACCGATCTTCTTCAACAGCTCGCGGCTGTCGACCGGTTTGACGAGGTAACCCTTGGCGCCCTGGCGCATACCCCACTCCTTGTCCGTATCCTGGTCCTTGGTCGTAACCATCAGTACCGGTATGTGTTGAGTTTTCGGATTGCGACTCAACTTGCGCGTGGCCTGGAAACCATTGATGCCAGGCATCACCACATCCATCAGTATCGCATCGGGGGCCTGCGCCTGGGCTGCAGCGATGCCGGTCTCGCCGTCGGAGGCCGTGACTGCCTCGTGGCCGCCCTGCTTGAGAATCTTGGCCAGCACGTGCAGCTCGGTTGGCGAGTCGTCGACGATCAGAATCTTAGCCATGTCGTATGTATTCGCTCGGATGTACCGGAAACTGGCCGCTCAGGCCGCCTTGCTGGTCGTGTGCTTCTTGATCGCGCCGAGCAACTCGTCGCGGGTGAACGGCTTCGTCAGGTACTGCTCGGAACCAACGATACGCCCGCGTGCGCGGTCAAACAGACCGTCCTTGCTCGACAACATGATCACCGGTATGTCGCGAAACATGTCATTGTGCTTTATCAACGCGCAGGTTTGGTAGCCGTCGAGCCGCGGCATCATTATGTCGACGAAGATCAGGTCGGGGTGATTGTCGGCGATCATCGACAATGCCTCGAAGCCGTCGACCGCCGTCAGGACCTCGCAGCCGGCCTTCTTCAGCAAGGTCTCGGCAGTGCGCCGGATGGTCTTGCTGTCATCGATCACCATGACCTTCAAACCGCCGATATCGTTCGCATCGTCACTGCTCACACGTCATCTCCCGCCTTCGCATCGAAAGACCTGGTTATTGGCGCGGCACGACCGTGGTCAGCCCCCAGAGCTGCCACATCTGCATGCCACCGCGGTAGTACTTGATTTTCCGTTTCGGGTAACCGAGATCGACCAGCGCCCGGATCGCGCGCGGCGACTGCCCGCACGCCGGTCCGTTACACCAGAACACCAACTCCTTGGCCGCGGAGAAATCCCAGCGCTCGGTCTTGTCGCCACGTTCCTTCAGGCCCCACTCCTCGAGCAGGCCCTCGACGGCGCCGACTTCGCCGCGCTCGGTCGCGCCGAATGCCTGCAACGCGTCGATGACGATCGGATCATCGGCGCCCTTGCCGAACAACGTGAACGGAAAATTGACCGAACCCGGAATCGTGCCCTTGCGGAACCACGACTGGGTGCGGGCATCGATCAGGATACCGGAACCGTCGCGCAGCTTGGTTTCCATGAAGTCGAACAACTCGATCTCACCGATCGCCGCCACGCCCGGCGCCGGCACCACGGGCTGGATGCAGAACGGCGGGCACTTGCGCGCGGTCTTGGCAAAGTAGCCCTTGAGCTCGTAATCCGGATCCTGCACGCGTTGCACCTTGACCGAACGCCCCTCGTGGATCACGTGCAGGTACGGCTTGCCCTTGTACAGTGGTACGAAATCGGTCGACTCACCGATCTTCACCTGGTCTTCGGCCGCACTGCCGGCGATCAGCAGCAACAGCACCAGCGCGAGCACGGCCTGCAGCCGCCCGCCCGGTGACGGCATCACCGTTGCTTTGACCTTCGAGCGGCACCAATCAACCATCACGGATGCAAATACCTGTCTATGATCTTGCTGCGCAGAGCTTCCAACGAGGCGCCATTGCTGTAGTCGATGAATATTTCCTCGCGGCTGCGCTCGGGCAGACGCCGGTAGAAGCTGTAGGTACCGACGTGCCTGTTGCGCAACTGCGCCTCGAAATCGCCACGCGACGGCGCCGGCTCCGCACTGCCTGCCGCGTCCGTGCGCGGTGCGGCGCCGGCGTCGTCTTCTGCTGTATCGGTCGAATTCCCGTCGACCTTAGTCGCCTCGGCGTCGAGCAGCTCGAGATAGGGGTCTTCGGCGGCGAACGACGCGCACGCCAGCGCCGCCCACAGGACAGCGGACAGGGCAACTCGGCGTGGCTTCCTGCCGCGGTCTGTATGGCCGTGTGAACTCATTCTCCCTCTGCCCGGGGTGCGCCGGCGGCACCGGACCCAGTCTGACGCGGGTTACGTGGCTTAAGCTAAGTCAAGGTTTTTTTTGAAAAATAGCAAGCGCACCTGTCCTCTGCAACAATAGTGCAGGGCCGGGGGGATACCGCATCCGAAACGGCGCAATTGTGACTCACCCTGCAGTTCCGGAGGCTGGCCGCGGATGCCTTTCTCGCTCGGTGTAGTGATGGACCCGATCGGTTCGATCAAGGTCCACAAGGACAGCACGTTCGCGATGCTGCTCGAGGCGCAGCGCCGTCGCTGCCCGCTCTGGTACCTGGAGCAGGGCGATCTGTCGCTGCGCGACGGCCGTTGCGTGGCGCGCATGCGCCCGTTGCGGGTGCGCGACGACGCGGCCGACTGGTTCACGCTCGGCGAGGCCCGAACCGCACCACTGGAGACGCTCGACGTGGTGTTGATGCGCAAGGATCCGCCGTTCGACATGGAGTACGTCTACACGACCTATCTGCTCGAGCAGGCCGAATCGCGCGGCAGCCTGGTCGTCAACCGCCCGGCGGCGCTGCGCGATGCCAACGAGAAGGTCTACACGGCGTGGTTCCCGGAGGTCTGTCCGCCGACGCTGGTGAGCCGAAATCACATCGATATCAGCGAGTTCGTCGACGCCCAGGGCGACGTGATCATGAAACCGCTCGACGGCATGGGCGGTGCCTCGATCTTCCGCGTCCGCGACGACGACCCGAACCGCAACGTCATCATCGAGACGCTCACCCACCACCAGCGTACGTTCGCGATGGCGCAGCGCTACATCCCCGAGATCCGCGACGGCGACAAGCGCATCCTGGTCATCGACGGCGAGGCCATCCCCTATGCGCTGGCGCGCGTCCCGAGCGAAGGCGAACACCGTGGCAACCTCGCCGCCGGCGGCCGCGGCGTGGGTGTGGCGCTGAGTGACAAAGACCGCGAGATCGTGGAGACTGTGGGGCCGCGCTTGCGTGAGCAGGGCATCCTGTTCGCCGGCATCGACGTGATCGGCGACTTCCTGACCGAGGTTAACGTCACCAGCCCGACCTGCATTCGCGAACTGGACCAGATCTACGGCCTGAACATCAGCGCGGTCCTGATGGATCGCATCGAGCAGAAACTCGCAGTATGAGATTGCTTGCCCTGCCGTGCCTGCGCGGCGCCCTGATCACCCTGCTTGTCGTCACCGTGGCTGCCTGCACCGGCAAGGACCCGGTCGCGCGCGGCAAGATCAATGCCTTCGACAGCACGATCGAGGTCACGCTGATCGGCGTCAACCGGCAACGCGCCAACGAGATCACCGACATCCTCAGGCAGGATCTCGCTACCATGGAGGCCGCCTGGCACGCCTGGCGTGACGGCCCGGTCAGCCGCATGAACGTGTTGTTCAATGCCGGCAGCGAACGCTTCGCCGCGCCGCCGTCGGTGCTGCCGCTGCTGCGCCTGTCCAAGGCGCTGTACACGCTGAGCGACGGCCTTTTCAACCCGGCCATCGGCCACCTGTACCGCGCCTGGGGCTTCCACGGACGCCCCGAGGCCTGCCTGCGGCCGCCGCCGCAGGACGTCATCGATGTGATCGTCGAACAGCGCCCGAGCATGGACGCGATCGCGATCGACGGCTTCCGCGTGTCGTCGGACAACCAGACGACCAAGCTCGATTTCCGCGCCATCCAGCGCGGCTACGCGATCGATCAGGCGATCGCCCGGCTGCAGGAACTCGGCGTCCAGAATGCCAGCGTCAGCATCGACGGCAATCTGCGCGCCATCGGCTCGCGCGACGGCCATGCCTGGAGCGTTGCGGTGCGCGGCCCGGACGGCAGCGGCCTCTTGGCAACGCTGAAGATCAAGGGCAACGAGGCGGCATTCACGGCCGCCGGTGACAACGCTTTCGTCTGGGAGGGCAGGCACTACCACGACCTGATCGACCCGCGCAGCGGCCGCCCGGCCGAGGGCGCGACATCGGTCACGGTGCTGCACCCGAACGCGTCGACGGCGAACGCGGCCGCCGCTGCACTTTTTGTCGCCGGCCCGAGTGAATGGCATCGCATCGCGCGCATGATGGGCATCCGCTACGTGATGCTGACCGACGACCAGGGGCGCCTGCACATGAACCCGGCGATGCAGGCGCGTGTTAAGCTTCACGCGCGCAACCGCGAGGTCGTGATCAGCAAACCCCTGAGTTGAGGACCCCGGCAAGCCTTGAGCGTCGACATCACCGGAAACCTGTCGCTGCCACGGTCCAGCGATCCGATCGGCCTGGCCGCCGTGGTCGCACTGGCGCTGCATGCGCTGGTGATCCTCGGCATCAGCTTCGACGTCTCTCGCGACAAGCCGCCGGCGCCGGAACGCACGCTCGACATCACGCTGGTGCAGCCGAAGCCCGACCCCAAACCGGCCGAAGACCCCGACTTCCTCGCCCAGCAGAGCCAACAGGGCGGCGGCGAGGAGACCATCAAGGAGCGCCAGACCAGCCCGCTCGGCAACCCGGCCGCGACGCCGATTCCCAAGCCTGCGCTCGAACTCGAACGCTCCGGCAGCGAGCAGCCGCAGGCGCAGCCCAAGCCCGAGGTGATCGCGACGACCAGGGCGCGCCGGGTCGAACGCACGCCGCCGCCGAAGCCGGAGGTCAAGGCCAAGCCGCGCGCCAGGCTGTCACAGCTGCTCGCGAGCACGCAGATGGAGATCGACCGGCTGACCGCCGAACTCGACCGCCGCACGCTGTCGGCGTCGAAGCAGGAGAAGCGCAAGGCGGTCAATGCCAGCACCCAGGAGTACCGCTACGCCGCCTACCTCGAGGCGTGGCGCAGCAAGGTCGAGAAGATCGGCAATCTGAACTACCCCGACGAGGCCAAGCGCCGCAGGCTCTACGGCAACCTGCTGATGCACGTCGCGGTGCGCGCCGATGGCAGCGTCGAACGCATCCGCGTCGTGCGCTCGTCCGGCCACAAGCTGCTCGACGATGCCGCGGTGCGCATCGTGCGCATGTCGGCGCCGTTCTCGCCGTTCCCGCCGGAGATCCGCAAAGAGGTCGATGTCCTCGACATCACCCGGACCTGGCAGTTCCTCGACGGCAACACGCTGTTCTCGTCGCGCTGACCGGCCCTTGTAGAAGCCCGAAAGCGCCACAATACTCTGGGTATGGAACGACCCGACTCCCTGAAGAATCAGCTGCTTATCGCAATGCCGTCGCTCGACGATCCGAATTTCTCGCGCACCGTGACCTACATCTGCGAACACGGCGAGCACGGCGCCATGGGCATCGTGCTCAATCGACCGACCGACCTGCGCCTGACCGATATCCTGCAGCACATGGAGATCGGCGGCGCGATGGGCGCGGCCGGCGAGCAGATCGTCTACCTCGGCGGCCCGGTCGAGGAAGAGCGTGGCTTCGTGCTGCACACCAGCACCGATCCCTGGGACTCGACGCTGGCGATCGACGACCGGATCAGCATCACGACGTCGCGCGACATCCTCGAGGCGATGGCCAAGGGCGAAGGCCCGACCCAGACCCTGGTCGCGCTCGGCTATGCCGGCTGGGGCGCCGGCCAGCTCGAGCGTGAGCTGCAGGAGAACGCGTGGCTCAGCGGCCCCGCCGAGACATCGATCCTGTTCGACCTGCCGGCCGACCAGCGCTGGGAGGCCGCCGCACGCCTGCTCGGCGTCGACGTCAACCTGCTCAGCAGCGAGGCCGGACACGCCTGATGGCCGATGTGCTGCTGGGCTTCGATTACGGCACGCACAAGATCGGCGTCGCCGTCGGCCAGGCCCTGACCGGCACCGCCACCCCGCTCGAGACCCTCGGCATGGTCAACCGCCGGCCCGACTGGGATAAGATTGCGCGCCTGCTCGCCGAGTGGCGGCCGACCGCACTGGTCGTCGGCCACCCGTTCGAGATGGGCGACGGCGAGGCCGACAACGCCGCCGGCGCCAAGCGCTTCGCACGCCAGCTGCACGGCCGCTTTCGCCTGCCGGTGCACCTGGCCGACGAGCGCCTGACCAGCCGCGAGGCCTGGTCGCAGCTCGGCCGCGAGGCCGGCAAGGACCCAACCCGCGTCGACGCGTTCGCCGCCAAGCTGATTCTGGAAACCTGGCTCAATGACTGACAGCACGCCGTTCATGGGGCACGACGCCATCCTCGACCTGATCGCCGGCATGGCCGACGTATTGCGCCGCCACCTCGACGCGCGCGGCCTCGCCGACCCGGCGATCATCGGCATCCATACCGGCGGCGCCTGGGTGGCCGACGCACTCAACCACCGCCTCGGCCTCGACCAGCCGACCGGCCTGCTAGACATCAGCTTCTACCGCGACGACTTCACGCAGATCGGCGTCAACCCGCAGGTGCGGCCGTCGAAGATCGACTTCGATATCGACGGCCGCAACATCGTGCTGGTCGACGACGTGCTGCAGACCGGGCGCACGATCCGCGCGGCGATGAACGAGATCTTCGACTTCGGCCGCCCGCAATCGATCACGCTGGTCACGCTGATCGAGCGCAGCGGCCGCGAGCTGCCGATCCAGCCCGACGTGATCGGCCTGAGCCCGCCGCTGACCGACGGCGACCACATCAAGCTCGACGGCCCCGACCCGCTGCGCCTGGAGATTTTTCACGGCCCGCGCGCAGGCCGCTGACGCACGCGATACAATGGGCGCGCAATGGCAAGCCTGCGCCCGCCCAACCTGCAGCTCAACGAACACGGCCGCCTGCGTCATTTCCTGACCATCGACGGCCTCGGCCGCGAGCTGTTGACGCAGATCCTCGATACCGCCGAGTCGTTCGCGGCACTGCCCGGCCGGCCGGTCAAGAAAGTCCCGCTGCTGCGCGGGCGCATCATCACCAACCTGTTCTTCGAGAACAGCACGCGCACCCGCACGACCTTCGAGCTCGCCGCCAAGCTGCTGTCGGCCGATGTCATCAACTTCAACATCGGCACGTCGGCGACGTCGAAGGGCGAGACCCTGCTGGACACGCTGCGTAACATCGAGGCGATGCACTCGGACATGTTCGTCGTGCGCCACGGCCAGTCGGGCGCCGCGCACTTCATCGCCGAGCACGCCGCGCCGCGGGTCAGCGTGATCAACGCCGGCGACGGCCGCCACGCCCACCCGACCCAGGCGATGCTCGACATGTTCACGATCCGCAAGCACAAGGGCGATTTCACGCCACTGCGCGTCGCGATCGTCGGCGACGTGCTGCACTCGCGGGTCGCGCGCTCACAGATCCTCGCGCTCAATACACTCGGCGTCACCGAGGTGCGCGTCGTCGGTCCGCGCACGCTGCTGCCGAGCGAGGCGCGCGTGCTCGGCGTACACGTGTTCCACGATCTCGAAGACGGCGTGCGCGACGTCGACGTCGTGATCATGCTGCGCCTGCAGAACGAGCGCATGGACGGCGCGCTGCTGCCCAACGAGCACGAGTACTTCCGCCTCTACGGCCTGACCGACGAGCGCCTTGAGGCCGCCAAGCCGGATGCGATCGTCATGCACCCGGGGCCGATCAACCGCGGCATCGAGATGGACTCGGCGGTCGCCGACGGGCCGCGCTCGGTGATCCTGCAGCAGGTCAGCTACGGCATCGCGGTGCGCATGGCGGTGATGTCGATGGCGATGCAGTCGCAGGCCGACCTGCACAGCGACGGCGGAGACGCACCGTGAGCATCAGCATCGTCAACGGCCGCCTGGTCGACCCGGCGCACGGCATCGACGACACGCTCGACGTGCACATCGACGGCGCGCAGGTCGTCGCGGTCGGCGACGCGCCGGCCGAGTTCACGGCCGACGAGGTCATCGACGCCGCCGGGTGCGTGGTCTGCCCCGGCCTCGTCGACCTCGCCGCGGGCCTGCGCGAGCCGGGCTACGAACACAAGGCGACGCTGGCCAGCGAGGCCACCGCCGCCGCGGCGACCGGCATCACGACCGTGCTGTGCACGCCCGACACCAACCCGGTCATCGACAACTCGGCGGTCGTCGAGCTGGTGCACCGCATCGCGCGCAAGCTCGGCCAGGCACGGATACTCGCGACCGGCGCGCTGACCCGCGGCCTCAACGGCGAGCAGCTGTCGGAGATGGCGGCACTGAAGCAGGCCGGCTGCGTCGCGGTCAGCAACGCCCACCACCCGCTCGGCTCGACGCTGGTCGAGCGCCGCGCGCTGGAGTACGCGTCGACGTTCGGCCTGACCGTGTTCCTGCGCCCCGAAGACCGTCACCTGCGCGCCGGCGGCTGCGTCCACGAGGGCGCCGTGGCGACCCGGCTCGGCCTGCCGAGCATCCCGTCGGCGGCCGAGAGCGTCGCGGTCGCGCGCGACCTCGCGCTGGCCGAGACCTGCGACGCCAAGGTCCACTTCCGCGCCCTGTCGACGCTGACCGCGGTGCGCATGCTCAGCGACGCGCAGGCCGCCGGCCTCGCCGTCACCGCCGACGTCGCCGCGCACCAATTGCACCTGACCGAGATGGACGTCGAGGGCTTCGACGCCGAGTGCCACGTGTCGCCGCCGTTCCGCACGCTGGCCGACCGCGACGCACTGCGCCGCGCCGTCGCCGACGGCACAATCGCGGCGATCTGCTCCGACCACCAGCCGCACGAACCGGACGCCAAGGAGCGCCCGTTCCCCGAGGCCGAGCCCGGCATCTCGGGCCTCGAGACCCTGCTCGGCCTGACCCTGCGCCTGGTCGACGAGGGTGTCGTCGACCTGCCGACCGCGCTGGCGCGCGTGACCAGCGGCCCGGCCGACATCCTCGGCCTGCCCTACGGCCGGCTGCAGATCGGCGCGCCGGCCGACGTCTGCATCTTCGACCCCGAGCAGCGCTGGACGCTGCGGCGCGACGCGATGCACAGCGAGGGCCACAACACGCCGTTCGACGGCTGGGACTTTCCCGGCGTCGTGCGCTACACGATCTTCAACGGCCGCGTCGTGTTTCGCGGCACCGGCGACGCCTGATGGACCGACCGCACCGCGACACCATCCTGCTCGAAGACGCCGAGATCCTCAGCCACGAGGCCTTCACCGGCGAGCAGTACGTGATGCGGGTGCGCGCGCCCGGCTGCGCGGCGCGCACCCGGCCCGGCCAGTTCGCGCACATCAGCGTCGACCCGCAGCGCCCGATGCGCCGGCCGATCTCGATCATGCGCGTGTCCGCCGACGACGGTTGGATCGACTTCCTGTACAAGGTCGTCGGCGACGGCACCCGCCTGCTCGCGCAGCGCCGCCCCGGCGAGGTCGTCAGCCTGCTCGGGCCGATCGGCGAACCGTTCGACATCGCGGCGAAGCGGCCGCTGCTGATCGGCGGCGGCGTCGGCATGCCGCCGATGATCTGCATCGCCGAGGCACTGCGCGGCGGCGACGCGCAGCCGTTCGTGATCCTCGGCTCCGAGGTGCCGTTCCCGTTCGACATCAAGCCGTCGCAGTTCCTCGTCGACGGCCTGCCCGACGGCGTCATCGGCGCGATGCCGCTGCTCGAGGACTGGGGCATCGCGAGCCGGCTGGCCAGCCTGCAGGGCTATGCCGGCTGCCACAACGGCTATGTCACCGACCTCGCCCGCCACTGGCTGCAGGGCCTGAGCGACGAGCAGCGCAGCGAGGTCGTCGTCTACGCCTGCGGCCCGCACCCGATGCTCGAGGCCGTCGTCAACCTGGCGCGCGACTTCGGCCTGCCGGTGCAGGTGTCATTGGAGGAGTACATGGCCTGCGCGGTCGGCGGTTGTGCCGGCTGCGTCGTCGAGGTCGCGACACCGCAAGGGCCGGCGATGAAGCGGGTGTGCGTGGATGGGCCGGTGTTTGATGGGTATACGGTGTTCTAAGGGCCGGCCTGACGCAACGCCACCGTGTTCGATCTCGCCGCCGATTCTCGAATCAGTGCAGAATTTTGCTGTCGGTGCGGCCGACCTGCGCCGGTTCGACATGCGACAAGATCGATCTCACCAACGCCTCCTGAATCAGCGGCTTGACCAGTTGGTCCTGCATTCCGGCGTCCAACGACGCCGTTCTTTCGCGTTCGGAGATATCCGCGGTGACACCGATGATCGGAATGTCGATGCCTGCCTTGCGGATCTGCCTCGTCGCTTCGCGACCGTCGACTACCGGCATATGGACGTCCATCAGCACAATATCAACTGAGTCGTCAGAGTCCGTAGCAAGTGCATCGACGACGTCACGACCATTCGACACGGCTATCACCGACGCGCCTTCGAGATCGAGCAAATGCTCGATCACGGTTCGGTTGACGGCGACATCATCGGCAATCAGAACACGTAATCCAGCCAGTTGACGTTCCGAACCCTCCGGTCGAATTCGCACTGTCGGCTTGACCTGCTCCGCGCCGACTGTCGGCAGCGGCAGAGTCAGCGTGAACTCACTGCCGACGCCCGGACTACTGTGGACATCGATGTCGCCGCCCATCAGGACCGCGATTCGACGACTGATCGTCAGCCCCAACCCCGTTCCTGGGACGGCCTCGCCAACTGCAGAAGCGTGCTGAAAGTACGGCTCGAACAGCCTGTGTAGCTGGCTGGGTTGCATGCCCATACCAGTGTCACGCACCCGGAAGCTCACTTCGTCTCCCGTCGAAGCAAGTTGCAGAGTGACCTCTCCATTCTCCGTGAACTTTATGGCGTTGCCGATCAGGTTGATGAGGATCTGCTGCAGGCGCAAACGATCTCCTTTAACCGCCTCAGGCAAAGCGTCGGCAATCTCGAGGCGCAACGCCAATCCCTTCGCATCGGCGCGCTGACGGAACATCTCGATGGACTGCTTCGCAACCGGCATCAGCAGGAACGGCTGCGCAGCGATCGTGAAACCACCGGAATCCAACTTGGAGAGGTCGAGCACGTCGTTCACGACATCAAGCAAGTGGTCGCCGGCCGCGAGAATCTGTTCGAACGTGGATGCAATCTTCCGGTTCTGGCTCTCCTGCACGCCGATCTGCGACAGACCCAAGACCGCGGTCAAAGGCGTGCGGATTTCGTGGCTCATGTTGGCGAGAAACTGACTCTTCGACTCAGCCAGTTGTTGGGCGCGGTTTCGCTCGGCAGCCAGCTCCTGAGTCCTCAGTGCAACCTCATCTTCGAGCCGGTCGCGACGGTATCGCAACTCACGCTGAACCGCACGCATTTCACTGACGTCCTGCATCATGCCAGCTGCGCGAAGGATCCTGGTCGGCCCAACAGCCTCGAAACGCGCTACCGCATGCAAGTGGATCTCCGTGCCGCTTGTGCGCAGTCGAAACTCGACATCCATCGCGCTGCCCGGTCTGCCACTACGCCATGCCCGCAACACGTTGATTCGGTCCTCCGGGTGGACTATTTCGATGAACTCTGGCCAACGTGAAATTTTCGCAAGCATCGGATGGACGCGTTCGGCGCCCTCGGCGAACGAGAACCAACCCGGAATGGGTTCACCTGACCACCCGACAACACGCGCCATGGATTGCGCCAGCTGCAGCCTGTGTTCGCTGCGTCGCAAGCGTTTTTCCGCCTCTCGGCCGGCGTCGTCGAGGCGTTCGATGCGATCAGCAACCTGGTCTATGGCCAGAATCATCGCGTCTACCTCGTCGCGAGGTGATCCACTCGCCGACGGCGCAGGCAGATGGTCACGCAATTGAGCATACGACCGGTCTGCCAATAGCGGAAGCGCGTCAACGGCCTGCTGAACACGCCGCATCGGTGACCACATCAGTATCAGCAATAGAAGCTCGGACCCGACAAGCCCGACGATGCCGAGCCAGACGCTGTCAACCAACGCATTCTGGAACGCTTCCACCTGTCCAGTGACACGGCTGACGAGCAATACGGATACGTCATCGGCCGCCGGGACGACGCTGGTCTCCAAGACCTCAAACCATTCATTGCCAACCCCGATGCGATGCGGCTGATGATCCTTGATCTCGGCCATCGCCGCGCCGGTCAGCGTGGGTATGACGCGGTCGGCCAAGTCACCGCCGGCTTTCCAATGCAGCGTCCGGTCGCTTGAATCACGCGCCGATTCGACGGCCTGAGGCGATGCACCACCCGAATGCACCACGGCAACGTCGAACCCTGACAACCTGTTGAACCCTGCCAAGACGTCACCAATCGCCTGTTCAACGACCAAGACCCCGGCAGTCTCGCCGCGGAAGAGGATCGGCAGTGCCGCGACGTGGACGCAGTCGTCAAAGCACACGACGCGGTTCGCAACGGCATCCTTGAGGAAGGTTGATCGAACCAGGTCCGCCACCGGGGGCACCTCTCTATCCTTTGGCCAGGAAAGCTGAGGTGACTCGACAGCGGTCTCACCAAAAAAATGCAGACCTTCGATGGCCCACTCAACGTTGAGCATCAATCCCTGCTTGTCGAGCGCCTCCACGAGCGCCGGTGTCGTTACCTCATCGATACGGTCGTCCGGCAGCCCTGCCAAACGCGGGATGAAATACCCCAATGTGGAAATTGACTCCAGTGCGCCACGGAAAACCGAGCTCAGTTCGCGCACCTTCAGTTCGCGGAGCGAATCCTGCTCGCGATCAATCTGGTTCGTAGAACTGATGTAGTAAAAAGCCGCTGTACCGACGTTTAATCCGACAAGCACCAGGCTGAAAGTCAGCAGCACTCTCCATTTCAGACTGAGGAATGACTCGAAGGAATCGGCGTGTGATCGCATCGTCTTGGTCGGCAGATGTTCAGAAGCGGTACGAGGCTTCGATAGCGAAAAGGTCCCAATCGGGTTCCAGATCACTCGGATCAGGATTCTCGCGACTGCTGAGAACAAAGGTTCCATTGTGCTTTTGGTACTCGGCGCGGAACACCAGGTTATCTGTCGCATCCCATCGAGCACCAAGCGTAAGCACCTTCGAATACCGGGTATGGGCAGGCAAAAGGCCCGACGACCGGGAACTAAAGGCTTTGCCCGATCGATCCCCGCGATCTGCATAGATCTCACCGTATCTAGCCATCAGTTCCACTTGACTTGTTACCTTGAAAGACAATTGCGCATAATAACCGTTGGCAACTGCGTCAAGTCTATCGAATAACGTGCCCGAAAAGCCATTCCACTCGATTGGCTCAACCATGTACTCAGTGGACAACGTCCAATTTTCTCCGGACAGTTGAAGAGAAGCTATCCCGTACCATAGGTCT
>JASJCU010000110.1 GCA_030065815.1 Gammaproteobacteria bacterium
GGCCAAGGGCCAAGGGCCAAGGGCCAAGGGCCAAGGGCCAAGGGCCAAGGGCCAAGGGCCAAGGGCCAAGGGCCAAGGGCCAAGGGCCAAGGGCCAAGGGCCAACACGATTGTTGGCGGGAGTCGGAAGCTGTCAAGGAACGCCGTCAGCCCTCTGCCCTACGACCTCTGCCCTGCCACCTCTGCCCTCTGCCCTCTGCCCTCTGCCCTCCGCCCTGAAAGAAAAAAACCCCGCTCGAATCGCTTCGAGCGGGGCTGGTCGTGCGAGCGGCCCGCGGATTTTGGCCCGCGGCCCGGTCAGCGCCGCCGGCGCCGACTCACATCATGCCGCCCATGCCGCCCATGTCGCCCATGCCGGCGCCGGCTGCCGCAGCGGCTGAGTCGTCGGCCGGCTCGTCGGCAACCATGGCCTCGGTGGTGATCATCAGGCCGGCGACCGACGACGCGTTCTGCAGCGCCGAGCGGGTCACCTTGGTCGGATCGAGGATGCCCATCTCGACCATGTCGCCGTATTCGCCATTGGCGGCGTTGTAGCCGTAGTTGCCTTCACCCTCGACGACCTTATTGAGCACCACCGACGGCTCGTCACCGGAGTTGGCGACGATCTGGCGCAGCGGCTCTTCCATCGCGCGGCGCGCGATGCTGATGCCGACGTCCTGGTCGTGGTTCTCGCCCGAGAGGTCGACCATCGTCGCCTGCGCGCGCACCAGCGCGACACCGCCACCCGGGACGATGCCTTCCTCGACCGCGGCACGGGTCGCGTGCAGCGCGTCCTCGACGCGCGCCTTTTTCTCCTTCATCTCGACCTCGGTCGCGGCACCGACCTTGATCACGGCGACGCCGCCGGCGAGCTTGGCGAGGCGCTCCTGCAGCTTCTCGCGATCGTAGTCGGACGTGGTGTCTTCCATCTGCGTGCGGATCTGCTCGCAGCGCGCCTTGATGTCCTGCTCGGTGCCGGCGCCGTCGATGATCGTCGTCTCTTCCTTCGAGATCACGATGCGCTTGGCGGTACCCAGCTCGTTCAGCGTGGCCTTCTCCAGGGTCAGGCCGACCTCCTCGGAGATCACGGTGCCGCCGGTCAGGATCGCGATGTCCTGCAGCATCGCCTTGCGGCGGTCACCGAAGCCCGGGGCCTTGACCGCGGCAACCTTGACGATGCCGCGGATGGTGTTGACGACCAGCGTCGCCAGGGCCTCGCCCTCGACGTCCTCGGCGATGATCAGCAGTGGGCGGCTCGACTTGGCGACGGCCTCGAGCGCCGGCAGCAGGTCGCGGATGTTGGAGATCTTCTTGTCGTGCAGCAGCACGTACGGATCTTCCAGCTCGGCGGTCATGTTCTGCTGGTTGTTGACAAAATACGGCGACAGGTAGCCGCGGTCGAACTGCATGCCCTCGACGACGTCGAGCTCGTTGTCGAAGCCGGAACCCTCTTCGACGGTGATGACGCCCTCCTTGCCGACCTTCTCCATCGCCTCGGCGATGATGTCGCCAATGTTGGTGTCGGAGTTGGCCGAGATCGTGCCGACCTGCGAGATCGCCTTGGTATCGGTGCACGGCACCGACATGTCGGCGAGGAAGTCGACGGCCGAGTGCACGGCCTTGTCGATGCCGCGCTTCAGGTCCATCGGATTCATGCCCGCGGCGACCGCCTTGAGGCCCTCGCGGACCATGGCCTGCGCCAGCACGGTCGCGGTCGTCGTGCCGTCACCGGCGACGTCGGAGGTCTGCGACGAGACCTCCTTGACCATCTGCGCGCCCATGTTCTCGAACTTGTCCTTGAGCTCGATCTCTTTGGCGACCGAGACGCCGTCCTTGGTGATCGTCGGCGAGCCGAACGACTTCTCGAGCACGACGTTGCGGCCTTTCGGGCCGAGCGTGACCTTGACCGCGTCGGCCAGGACATTGACGCCGGCGAGCATGCGATGCCGGGCGTCGTCGGAAAACTTCACTTCTTTTGCACTCATTGGCTGTTACCTAACTCTTCAATGAAACCAGGGTTGGAAATCGCTTTGGGCGCGGCCGTTCAGGCCTCGATGACGCCCATGATGTCCTCTTCGCGCATCACCAGCAGTTCCTCGCCGTTGAGCTTGACCTCGGTGCCCGAGTACTTGCCGAACAGCACGAGGTCGCCGACCTTGACGTCCATCGGGCGCACGTCGCCGCTCTCGAGGATCTTGCCGTTGCCGGCCGCCATGACTTCGCCCTGGACGGGCTTCTCGGTGGCCGAATCGGGCAGCACGATGCCGCCGGGCGACGTGGTCTCTTCTTCCTTGCGGCGGACGACGACGCGGTCGTGCAGGGGACGGATATTCATGTCAGGACTTCTCCTCATCTCGTAATGCGTAACGCTGAATAGTGTCGGGCCCCATGGCGGGCTTTGTTAGCACTCGCTTTAGGTGAGTGCCAATAATAGGTCCGATCGATCCGAAGTCAAGGGCCGCCCGACGGCGCCGCGCGGGCCCCGCAGATCACCGGAAACTGGCAGCCAAATGCCCGCCATCCGGGCAGTTTTCAAGCCCCGCGGGTGAGCGCTGGCGCTGCCATCGCTCGACCGCGGCCGGCACACCGTCCGCGCGACACCCCACGAAGGCGCCGCAATATCTGGCACTCGCAGACCCAAGGTGCTGATAACTAAACAAATTCTGAAAAATGCCGTAAATAGTGTGGAAGGACAGGCAACGCGGAGGCATGCGCTATGCCCGATCTTGACAACGACCGACTGATCCAGACCGGACAACTCAACGAGTATTTCCATCACGCCGTGCACGCGGCGGCCGACCGCCGACACCTCGCCGCGAACCAGGCGACGCTGCACTACCTGACGCTGTTGCTGAGCCAGTTCGCGCGCAGCGAACAGGTCTTCGACTACGCCGACGGCCGGCTGCAGGTACGCCCGCTGGCGCTGCTGTACGGCGACGCACTCGCCGCGCGCAGCGAGCGCGAACGGCGCCTGTGGCTGCAGCGCCTCGGCGATCTGGCACTGTTTATCGGCGGCCTGTTCGCCGGGCGTCTCAACCGCCACTTCAGCGACCTCGACTACTGCGTCGCAATGGGCGGCAACGCCTATGGCTACCTGCAGCAGACGGCGCCGCAGGCCGACGACCGCGCGGTCGTGTTCGGTGAGCTTGCCGACGGCTTCGCCGGCTTCGTCGACGTCGTCGCCGTGGTCACGGGCAAGCAGGGACGAGGGACCAGGGCCTAGGGATCAGGATTCAGGATCGTGGCGCACGGACCGGGGCGCCGCCTGGGGACGATTTCATGGGCGCGCCGCGATGCTATGGGATGCGATGCGATGGGCTCGAGGCTGACTCGCCCTCTGCCCTCTGCCCTCTGCCCTCTGCCCTCTGCCCTACAACCTCTCCCCTGCCCACCTTAGTCGTCGCGCCGGTAGTCGCCTTCGATGATGCGCTCGGAGCGCGTCTCGGTGTGCACGTGGACCTCTCCGGGGCGCAGCGTGCCGCGCGATTTCAGCCAGTGGACGATCAGCGCCCGGCGCAGCGGCGGGATCAGCAGCAGAAAACCGACCGCGTCGGTGATGAATCCGGGCAGCAGCAGTGCCAGGCCGACCAGCAGCAGCATCGCCCCCTCCATCAGTTCGAGCGCCGGGACCTCCTTGTTGGCCATCTGCGACTGCGCGCGGAACAGCACCGAGAAGCCCTGCATGCGCACCAGCCAGCCGCCGAGCGCCGCCGTGAACAGCGACAGCAGGATCGTCGGCAGCGCCCCGATCACGCCGCCGACCTCGATCAGCAGGTACAGCTCGATCAGCGGCGCGCCGACGAATATCGTCAAAAAGATCAGTAGGGGCATGCTTTGGCCGGTAGTCAGTGGCATCGGTTGCACGGGGCGCTGACGGCCGCGACCCGGCGGGATCTGCTGACGCCAGCATACACGACCGCGTCGCCGACGGCGGCCACGACGAAACCGCAGCGCCACCGACGCGGTCTCACCATGAGACCGGTGGGCAGCGTCGGCCGATCCGCATACACTTGCGCTCCCTGACAGGTGCGGCCAGCGCCGCCGGGTTTCAAGCCGGGAACCGGAATCACCGAGGAGCACCCATGTCCGACCACCTGCTGATCATCACGACGCTGCCCGATGCCGCCGCCGGCGCGGCCACGGCGCGGCGCCTGGTCGAGTCCGGCCTGGCGGCTTGCGTGAATATCGGCGCGCCCGTGACGTCTATCTACCAATGGCAGGGGCAGATCGAGCAGGGCCAGGAGGTCATGCTGACGATCAAGACCGCGTCGTCACGTCTCGCCGCGGTCGAGCAGGCGATCCGCGCCGACCACCCCTACGAACTTCCCGAGGTGATCGCGGTCCCGATCACTGCGGGTTCCGCTGACTACCTGGCATGGATCGACGCATGTACGACAAGCTAATCGCGACCCTGCTGCTGGCCCTGCTGTGGCTGCCGGCGGCCTGGGGCGAGGAAGAATTTCTCAAGCCGGATCAGGCATTTGTGATCTCGGCAGCGGCGCACGACGGAGGCGGCCTGCGGGTCAGCTGGCAGATCGCCGACGGTTACTACATGTACCGGAGCAAGTTCCGCTTCTCCAGCGACACCGCGGGTGTCACCTTCGGTGAGCCGGACCTGCCGCCGTCGATCACCAAGCAGGACCCGATCTTCGGCGAGGTCGAGACCTACCGCGGCAAGGTGACGATCGCGCTGCCGATTGACGGGCTGCCGGCCGGCACCGACACCTTGCAGCTGCGCACGCGCTCGCAGGGCTGCGCCGATGCCGGGATCTGCTACCCGCCGCACACCCAGACCCTGCTGGTCGCGCTCGGCGGCGCGGCCGCGGCGGCGCCGCCGGTCGATCCGCCCGGCGCTGCGCCACCGCGCGCCGACGTCGCGCCCGCGGTGCCGCCGATCATGCCGATCGCCGCCAACCCGCTCGACGAAATCGCGGCGCTCGGCGCAGAGCTCGGCATCGGCGGCGACGACGACATCCTGACGCCGGAGCAGGCGTTCAAGGTCAACGCGGCGAGCGCCGACGGCAGCCGCGTGCAGGTGCGCTGGACGATCGCCGACGGCACCTACCTGTACCAGGACAAGGTCAAGCTGGCGCTCGACGGCGACGGCGTGCAGCTCGGCGGCTTCGCGCTGCCCGAACCCGACATCAAGAAGGACTCGATCAAGCCCGACGGCACGATCGGCGATGTCGCGGTCTACCACGACGCGGTCGATCTCGACATCCCGCTGCTGCGCAACAACAGCGCCGCGACCACGGTCAGGCTGACTGCCAAATACCAGGGCTGCGCCGACCGCGGGATCTGCTACCCGCCGCAGCAGAAGGTTTTCGACCTCGCCCTGCCGGCGGCCGGCGGCGCGACGACGGTCGCCGCGAGTTCGGCGAACGCGGCCTTCGCGCAGTCCGAAAGCGAGCCGGCACCGGTCCGCCAGGCCGAGCACGACCAGATCGCCGGCCTGCTCGCCGACGCCGACTTCGCGGTCATCGTCGCCAGCTTCTTCGGCATCGGCCTGCTGCTCGCATTCACGCCGTGCGTGTTCCCGATGATCCCGATCCTGTCCGGGATCATCGCCGGCCACGGCAGCAACATCACGACCAGCAAGGCATTCATGCTGTCGCTGGTCTACGTGCTGGCGATGGCGATCACGTACACGATCGCCGGCATCCTGGTCGGCCTGTTCAGCGTCAACCTGGCGACGACGCTGCAGCAGCCGGGCTGGCTGATCGCGTTCGCGGCAATCTTCGTACTGCTGGCGCTGTCAATGTTCGGGTTCTACGAGCTGCAGCTGCCGGCCGGCCTGCAGAGCAAGCTGACCGAGATCAGCAACCGCCAGAAGGGCGGCAACTACACCGGCGTCGCGGTCATGGGCCTGCTGTCGGCGCTGATCGTCGGCCCGTGCCTGGCGCCGCCGCTGGCCGGTGCGCTGATCTTCATCAGCCAGACCGGCGACGCCGTGCTCGGCGGCGCCGCGCTGTTCGCGATGGGCATCGGCATGGGCGTGCCGCTGCTGCTGATCGGCGCGTCGGCGGGCAAGCTGTTGCCGCGCGCGGGGGCCTGGATGGACGCGGTCAAGGCGGTATTCGGCGTACTGCTGCTCGGTGTCGCGCTGACCATGCTCGAGCGCCTGGTGCCGACCTACATCCCGTACCTGGTCATCATGCTGGCCTGGGGCATGCTGCTGATCGGTGCCGGGATCTACATGGGCGCGCTGGAGCCGCTGCGCGCCGAGACCGCCGGCTGGAACAGGCTGTGGAAGGGCCTCGGCCTGGCCGCGGTGATCTACGGCGCGGCCTTCCTGGTCGGCGCCGCGTTCGGCGGCAAGGACACGATCCAGCCGCTGCGCGGCGTGCTCGCCGGCGGCGGCATCGGTGCCGGACAGGCGGCACACGCGACCTTCAAACCGGTCAAGACCGTCGCCGAGCTTAACAGCGAGCTGGCCGCCGCGAAGGCCGCGGCCAGGCCGGTCATGCTCGACTTCTACGCCGACTGGTGCGTCTACTGCAAGCAGATGGAGCGTGACACCTTCACCGACCCGCAGGTCGCCGGGCTGATGGACCAGATGGTACTGCTGCAGGCCGACGTGACCCGACAGGACGACGCCGACAAGGCGCTGCAGGACCACATCGGCATCCCGGCACCGCCGGCGATGATCTTCTGGGGCGCCGACGGCAGCGAACGCCGGCACCTGCGACTGCTGGGCTTCAAGGGCCCGGACGAATTCGCCCCCCACCTGACCGAGGCGCTCACACAATGAAGATCAGCAACTACTTCCTCATCGCCGTCGGCGGCGCGGTGATCGGCGCCGCCAGCGGCTTCGCGTTCCGTGCCCTCGATTCGGCGCAGCCCGAAGCGATCGAATCGCCGGTGCAGACCGTGCAGGAGATCCACGAACTGCCGGCCTTTTCCTACCCGGATCTCGACGGCCGTCAGCGCCACCGCAGCGAGTTCGATGACAAGGTCGTCGTGCTGAACTTCTGGGCCACCTGGTGCCCGCCCTGCCGCAAGGAGACCCCGGAGTTCGTCGCCCTGCAGGACGCCTTCGGCGACCGCGTGCAGTTCATCGGCATCGCGATCGACGACAAGGAGCCGGTGCGCGAGTTCGCCGAGACCTACGGCATGAACTACCCGGTACTGCTCGGCGACATGGAAGCCATCGCGATGGCGCGCCGCCTCGGCAACCGCTACGAAGGCCTGCCATTCACGGTCGTGACCGGGCGCGACGGCCGGGTCGTGCTGCGGCACGCCGGGGGTCTCGATCGCGACCGCCTCGAACCGCTGCTGCGCGAGCTCTCCAGCCCCGGCTGACGCGCCGCCCGGCGCGCGAAGCCGACACCCGGAACGCGCTCGCAATTCGCCCCGTCGCGGCGTATATGCCCTGGACAACTGGCCGCATTTGGCCGACAATTAACCGCAACTTTCCGCCTGTTCGGCGCAGTTCACGGCAATTGCGCCGCCGGGCGGCGGCCGCGGCGAACCAGGAAAACACCCGAACGATGGCGCGATTGCTTGTCCTGAACGGCCCCAACCTGAACCTGCTGGGTTCGCGCGAACCGGGACACTACGGACAAGACACGCTGGCGACCATCGAGTCACGCCTGCAGGCCCAGGCCGACGGCCACCGGCTGGAATTCTTCCAGAGCAATGCCGAACACGAGCTGATCGACAGAGTCCACCAGGCGGCGCATGACGACACCGCGTTCATCCTGCTCAATCCCGCCGCCCTGACCCATACCAGCGTCGCGCTGCGCGATGCGCTGCTCGGGGTCGCGATCCCGTTCATCGAAGTGCACCTGTCCAATGTGCACGCCCGCGAGTCGTTCCGCCGCCACTCGTACTTCTCCGACGTCGCCGTCGGCGTGATCAGCGGACTCGGCGCACACGGCTACGAACTGGCACTGAGCGCCGCGCTGCGCCGGCTCGCCGATGCGGCGGCTACCTAGAAACACCGCGAATTCAAGGAAACGTCCAGATGGATATCCGCAAGGTCAAGAAGCTGATTGAACTGCTCGATGAATCCGACGTCGCCGAGATCGAGATCCACGAGGGCGAGGAGTCGGTGCGCATCAGCCGCGCCAGCAGTGTCACCCCCGCGGTTGTCGCCGCACCGCTGAGCGCTGCACCGACCGCCTTTCCACCGCCTGTCGCACCGGCCGGCGAGGCGCCCCCCGCACCCGCAGCGGCCGAGGAGCCGCAGGGACACGTCATCCGCTCGCCGATGGTCGGTACCTTCTACCGGGCCCCGTCGCCGGGTGCCAAGCCGTTCGTCGACGAGGGACAGTCGGTGACCATCGGTGAGACCCTGTGCATCATCGAGGCGATGAAGATCCTCAACCAGATCGAGTCCGACAAATCCGGCAAGGTGGTCGAGATCCTGGTCGAGAACGGCCAGCCGGTGGAGTACAACCAGCCGCTGTTCGTGATCGGTTAGGACCTGTTAGTACAAACGGCGTAGCTGCCGCCGGCGCCCCTTTTTTCGACTGGCGAGGCAGAGGGAGAGAAATGTAGTGAGCCTACATGTACGACTGATAACGACGTCAGGCGGAAAAAGGGGCCCGGCCCTTCGGGTTGCGCCCGAAAAAGCACCACTCAGCGTTGCTCGTTGCTTGTTTGGAACAACCAGACTTCGCGCCTCGCGCCTTGATTGGCGCTTTTTCAGGCACAACGGTAGCCATGCCGTTGGTAGTAACAGGCCCTGACGATGCTGGAGAAGATCGTCATCGCCAACCGGGGCGAGATCGCGCTGCGAATCCTGCGTGCCTGCCGCGAACTCGGCATCAAGACCATCGCGATCCATTCCGAGGCCGACCGCGACCTGAAACACGTGCGCCTCGCCGACGAGTCGGTGTGCATCGGGCCGGCCGCGTCGGCCGCCAGCTACCTCAACGAACCGGCGATCATCAGCGCCGCCGAGGTCTGCGACGCGCAGGCGATACATCCGGGATACGGCTTCCTGTCCGAGAACGCCGACTTCGCCGAGCGCGTCGAGCAGTCGGGCTTCGTGTTCATCGGCCCACGCCCGGACACGATCCGCCTGATGGGCGACAAGATCACCGCGATCGAGGCGATGAAGCAGTCCGGGGTGCCGACGGTGCCCGGTTCCGACGGCCCGCTCGATGACAACGACGAGCGCACGCTGCAGCTCGCCGCCGCGATCGGCTACCCGGTCATCATCAAGGCCGCCGGCGGTGGCGGCGGGCGCGGCATGCGCGTGGTGCACAGCGAGGCCTCGCTGCTCAGCGCGATCTCGCTGACCCGGTCCGAGGCCGCTGCCGCGTTCGGCAACGACACGCTGTACATGGAGAAATTCCTCGAAAACCCGCGCCACGTCGAGTTCCAGGTACTGGCCGACACGCACGGCAACGCGATCCACCTCGGCGAGCGCGACTGCTCGATGCAGCGGCGCCACCAGAAGGTCGTCGAGGAGGCGCCGGCCCCCGGCATCACGGCCGAGCTCCGCGACAGGATCGGCAACCGCTGCGCCGAGGCCTGCCGGCAGATCGGCTACCGCGGCGCCGGCACGTTCGAGTTCCTGTACCAGGACGGCGAGTTCTTCTTCATCGAGATGAACACCCGCGTCCAGGTCGAACACCCGGTCACCGAGATGATCACCGGCGTCGACATCGTCCGCGAGCAGCTGCTGATCGCCGGCGGCGAGCCGCTCAGCTACGGCCAGGACGCCATCCGCGTGCGCGGCCACGCGATCGAGTGCCGGATCAACGCCGAGGACCCGACCAATTTCATGCCGTGCCCGGGCGACATCACCCAGCTGCACCTGCCGGGCGGCCCCGGTGTGCGTGTCGACACCCACCTGTACAACGGCTACCGCGTGCCGCCGTACTACGACTCGATGATCGGCAAGCTGGTCACTCATGGCGAGACCCGAGACGTCGCGATCGCGCGCATGCGCACCGCGCTGTCGGAGATGGTCATCGACGGCATCAAGACCAACATCCCGCTGCACGTCGACATCATGGACGACGCCAACTTCCAGAAAGGCGGCATGAACATCCACTACCTGGAGAAGAAGCTGGGGCTGTGATGGGAAAGGGCATAGGGCATAGGGATGAGGGCCCAGGATCCGGCGTCCTTGTTCCTGTCGGTTCGTGGTCACATCGCCCTTTGCCCTGCGCCCTCTGCCCTCGTCCCTGACAACGATGTGGCTGCAGACCCACCTGACCGTCGACAAGTCGCGCGCGCCGCTGGTCGAGCTGCTGTTCGACCGGCTCGGCGCGGTCGCGGTCACGCTCGGTGATGCCGGCGACGAGCCGATGCTCGAACCGCCACCCGGCGCGATGCCGCTGTGGCAGGCGACCCGGGTGACCGGCCTGTTCGTCGGCGACACCGATGCCGACGCACTGCGCAGCGCGATCAACCAGGCACTGGCAACCGACGTCAGCCGCAGCCTCGCGGTCGAGACCGTCGACGACCAAGACTGGGAGCGCGCCTGGCTGGCCCGCTTCCGGCCGCTGCGTTTCGGCCGGCGCCTGTGGATCCGCCCGAGCGGCAGCGAGATCGACGCACCCGACGCGGTCGTCGTCGACCTCGACCCGGGCCTGGCGTTCGGCACCGGCACCCACGCGACCACGGCGCTGTGCCTCGCGTGGCTCGACGGCCACGCGCCGCGCGGCCGCGACGTGATCGACTTCGGCAGCGGCTCGGGGGTGCTCGCGATCGCGGCGCTGAAGCTCGGCGCCGCACACGCGGTCGCGGTCGATCACGACCCGCAGGCGCTGCTCGCGTCGCGCGACAACGCCCGACGCAATGCCGTCGACGACCGCCTCGACGTCGTGCACGGCGATGGCTTCACTGCGTACACGGCCGATATCGTGATCGCCAACATCCTCGCCAACACCCTGGTCGATCTTGCCGACCGGATCGGCGCGCTGGTCCGTCCGGGCGGCGACCTCGTGTTGTCCGGGATCCTGCAACCGCAGACCGACGTCGTCGTCGCCGCTTACGCCGCACAGTTCGACTTCGATGCACCCAGGGTAGACGACGACTGGGTGCTGCTGCACGGGCACCGGCGCTAGGGCCTGTTCAGACTACGTGAGGCGTAGCGTTGCTGCCGCAAATGCGCCAGGCAAGGCGCGAGGAGAGACGTTTCGTGAGCTTAAACGGACGACGAACAACGCGGCATGGCACATGTTGCGGCGCAATCCGAAGGGCCGGGGCCGGCCTGTGTTCGAACGATGGGCTGCCCAACGGCGGCGCTGCTCGCTCGTGTATCGCGGGTGCATCGCGCTCACAGCGCCTTGCTGGCCAGAAAAACGGCCTCCGTCGCTACGTCTCACGTAGTGTGAAC
>JASJCU010000111.1 GCA_030065815.1 Gammaproteobacteria bacterium
TGATACAGCGCATGCAGGATGGCGTGACCGGTCCGGTCGGCCGCGGCACAGGTCCGTGCCGCCTGCGCGCCGCCGAAGTCCTGGCTCTGGCCGCCGAAGGCACGCTGATAGATCTTGCCGTTGTCGAGGCGCGAGAACGGTACGCCATTGTGTTCGAGCTCGTAGACGGTCGGGATCGCCTCGCGGCACATGAACTCGATGGCGTCCTGGTCGCCGAGGTAGTCCGAGCCCTTGACGGTGTCGAACATGTGCCAGTGCCAGTTGTCCGGCAGTACGTTGGCGAGCGCCGCGTTGACGCCGCCCTGCGCGGCGACCGTGTGCGAACGCGTCGGGAACACCTTCGAGACCACCGCGACGCGGGCGTCGGTGTCGGCCAGCTGGATCGCCGCGTTCAGGCCGGCGCCGCCGGCGCCGATGATCAGTGCGTCAAAACGTCGTTTGTTCAAAGCCATCATTGATTCTCGGTGCGGTTTCGCCTGGTTCAGGCGAGGCGGACAAGGACCAGTGCCTGCGCGGCCCACAGCCCCATCGCGATCAGCGACAGACCGATCACGCCGAGCAGCGACGCACGGATCGCGATCGGGTGTATGTAGTCGATCAGCACGTCGCGGATGCCGATCCACGCGTGCATCAGCACGCACACGACCAGCAGCAGGGTTGCGACGCTGACGACCGGCCCGCCCATCCACGCCTTCCACTCGGCATAGCCGGCGGGTGCCGCGAACAGCAGCACCGCGAGCAGGTAGAGCGAAAACAGCGCGATGTAGATCGCGGTCAGGCGCTGGATCGCCCAGGCCTTGAGCCCCGACGCCTTGCGACTCACAGCACACCCCCGGTCAGCACGACGGCGAGGACCGGCGCGGCCACGGTGACGCCGAGCGCGGTCTGGCGCGCCAGTTCCTTGTCGACGCCGATATCGACATCGATCAGCAGGTAGCGTATGCCGGCCAGCAGGTGGTGCGCCAACGACCACATCAGGAAGAACACGGCGACGGTGCCGAGGAAGCTGTGCACCGAGGCGTCGGCCCGCGCATAGCCGTCGGGACCGGACAGCGACTGGCTGAGCAGGTAGATCAGGTACGGCAGTACCAGGAACATGTAGACGCCGGTGGCGCGGTGGATGATCGACATGATGCCGCCGATCGGCAGCTTGATCTTGAACAGGTTGAGGTGGACCGGGCGTCTTGTTGTCGTTGTCATCAAGGGACCGTTGGCTAGGCAGAATAGATAACTAATAGCCTATTTAAGGAAGATGGCCGCGGAAATCAATGGCTTGTACGGACGACCGTCTTAGGCAATTTGCTGCGGCGCAACAAAACCCGCGGGATTCCGCGAGCTTACACCGCCGGGGCCAGCAAAACACCAACTAACTATTTATTTTTTTAGCAGTTGTCCAGGTCGACGGCATCGCGCAGGAAGCGCAGCAGCTTGCGCTTGGCGCCGGCGGGTCTGCCGCTGTCGTGTTCGCGTCGCGCGTCGCGGCACAGCTGGCGCAAGCGCTGCCGGTCGACGCCCGGACTGCACGCCAGCAGCTCGCCGAGCGCGGTATCACCGCCCGCCAACAGGCGCTCACGCCAGCGCTCCAGCCTGTGCAGGGCCTGGCTCTCGGCGTGCCGCCTGCTGCGGTGGTCGTCGAGGTAGGTGATGACCGCGGCGAGGTCTTCGCCGTCCATCAGCTTCACGCAGTGCTTGACCTGACGTTGTCGCGCCCCCGACGGGCGCATCGGGCGGGCCATCGCCAGGGCATCGCGCAGTGCGGCGTCGACGCCGAGCCGTTCCAGCTCGCCGTCCGTCAGCGCCAGCATCCGCTCGGCGAGCCCGTGCAACGCCGCGATCTCGCGCTTGCGCGCCGACTTGTTGGGCCTGCCGTCACCGTCGACGCGCGTCATGCGCCGGTACCGGTCAGGAAATCCACGCGCAGTTGCAGCGACACCCTGCCCTGCCACTCGTTTTCGTCGAGCTTGTACGCGGCGCGGATGCGCGCCGGCATCTGCGCTTGGTACTCGACGGCATTGAATGCGATCGCGTCGACCGCCGGCCCGCCATCCGGGTGGCGCAACACGAGCTTCCAGTGCCTGTCGCCGACGACCCGGCTGCTGACGACATCGAATTCGCCGTCGAAGGTCGGTTCGGCGAAGCCCTGACCCCATGGTCCGCCGTCGAGGATCGCGCGCGCGGTGTCCAGCGAGATGTCCGCGGCATCGATGCAGCCGTCGGAACGGATCACCGGGTCGAGATCGGCGGCGTCGAGACGCTCGCGCACGACGGCATCGAACGCAGCCGCGAAGTCCTGCAGCGACGATTCCGGCAGGCTCATGCCAGCGGCCATCGCGTGGCCGCCGAATTTTTCCAGCAGTCCGGGCCTTGACGCCGCGACGGCGTCCAGCGCATCGCGGACGTGCAGCCCGGGGATCGATCTCGCCGAACCCTTGAGCATGCCGTCGGCCGCCGACGCGAACGCGATCACCGGGCGGTGATAGCGCTCCTTGATGCGCGACGCGAGGATGCCGATCACGCCCTGGTGCCAGTCGGATCGATACAGGCACAGGCCCCACGGCAGTTCGTCGTCAGCGGACGGCTGCCAGTCGTCGAGCATGCCCTCGGCCTGCGTGCGCATCCGCTCCTCGATTGCGCGGCGTTCGCGGTTCAGGCGATCGAGTTCGCTGGCGAGACGCAGCGCCTCGTCGGCATCGTCGCTGATCAGGCACGCGATGCCGAGCGACATGTCGTCGAGCCGTCCGGCGGCGTTGAGCCGTGGTCCGACCGCGAAGCCGAGATCGGTCGCCTGGACACGGTGCGCCTGGCGCCCGGCGACGCGCAGCAGCGCCGTGATCCCGGGACGGCAATGGCCGGCGCGGATCCGCGCAAGGCCCTGGTGGACGAGGATGCGGTTGTTGTGATCGAGCGGCACGACGTCGGCGACCGTGCCGAGCGCGACGAGGTCGAGATACGCGGCCAGATTCGGCTCCGTCAACCGGCGCGCCGTGAACCAACCCGTGGCGCGCAGGCGGCTGCGCAGCCCGAGCATGACGTAGAAGATCACGCCGACACCGGCCAGGGCCTTGGACGGAAACGCGTTATCGGGGAGGTTGGGATTGACGATCGCATCGGCGTCCGGCAGCACCGGACCGGCCAGGTGATGATCGGTCACGATGACCTCGCAACCGAGGCGGCGCGCGGCGGCGACGCCGTCGACGCTGGAGACGCCGTTGTCGACGGTAACGATCACGTCGGGCGCGTAGGCGCGGGCGTGCTCGACGATCTCCGGCGTCAGGCCGTAGCCGAAGGTGAAGCGATTGGGCACCAGGTAGTCGACCGCGGTGTGCCCGAATGCCCGCAGGCACAGCACGGCCAGCGCGCAACTGGTGGCGCCGTCGGCGTCGAAATCGCCGACGATCAGGATACGCTTGCGATCGCGCAGCGCCGACTCCAGCACGTCGCAGGCCGCGTCGAGACCCTGCATCTGCTGCGGGGCGATCAATGCGCCGACGTCGCGTTCGAGTTCGGCCGCCGAGCGCACGCCGCGTGCGCGATAGACGCGCCACAGCAGCGGGTGCACGTGTTCGGGACGCGGCCCGACGGGTGCGTCGGCGGCCTCCGGCGAGTTGCGAACGATCGACGCCTGCATGCGACAGCGGACCCGGGGAACGATCCGCCGAGGATACCAGCTGCGACTGCTAGAATGGGTGGCCGCCGCTGGGAGAACCGCTTGACGCCAGCCCCCGACAACCCGCAATGGCTGCCCGGGCCGGCGCGCCCCACCGAGGCCTTCGCCGGTGTCGATGTTTGGCGCGTCGCCGGTCCCGTGCCGCGCGACGCCGCCGGCGGCATGCGCGGGCACGCCGCCGCGGCGCTGCGCGAGATACTGCGACGCTATCTGCCGGCGGACGTGGACGACATCGAGATCCAACGCCAACCCGGTGGCAAGCCACGCCTGCGACGACCGGCCGCCGCCGGCATCGAGTTCAACCTCAGTCATTGCGCCGACCTGGCACTGGTCGCGGTGGGGCACGGCGACGCCGTCGGTGTCGACGTCGAGCGCCAGCGTCGTATTGACGACCCGCTGCGTCTCGCCAGACGCGTGTTCCCGGCCGACCAGCTGGCGCGGCTCGCGGACACCGCCGACAGCCGGCGTGCGGCGCTGTTCCTCGAGCTGTGGACGCGCCTCGAGGCGCGGCAGAAGACCGCGGGACGCGGCATATTCGCACCACCGGTCGATGCCGCTGCGCTGGCGTGCGTGAGCTTTCGGCCGACGCCGGCGCATATCGCCTGCGTGTGCCGGCACGGCGACGGCAAGGCACTGGCCGTGCGCTTCTATGATTTCGACCCGCAGGCGTCGTGAAACCGACGGACGCTGCGGCTATCATCGGCGCCTCGGCCCGGCAACGGTAACAACAAGGGACCCGCATGAAGCCCAAATCGATCCTGGTGACCGGCGGCGCCGGTTATATCGGCAGCCACACCGTGCGCCAGCTCGGCGCCGCGAACGAGCGCGTCGTCACGCTGGACAACCTGTCGAAAGGCTTTCGTGATGCGGTGCTGTACGGCGACTTCGTCGAGGGCGACACCGCCGACCAGGGGCTGGTCAGCCGACTGCTGCGCGAGCACGACGTCGACACGGTGATCCATTTCGCGGCCCACACCATCGTGCCGGAATCGGTCGCCGATCCGCTGATGTACTACCGCAACAACACCTGCGCGACCCGCAACCTGCTCGAGTGCTGTGTCGCGGCCGGCGTCAGGCATTTCGTGTTCTCGTCGACCGCCGCGGTCTACGGCATCCCCGAGTCGCAGCAGTGCTGGGAGGACACCCCGACGCGGCCGATCAACCCGTACGGCATGTCGAAGCTGATGACCGAGCACATGCTGCGCGACCTCGCGGCCGCCAGCGATCTGCGTTTTGTGATCCTGCGCTACTTCAACGTCGCCGGCTGTGATCCCGAGGGCCGGATCGGCCAGTCGACGCCGGGCGCGACTCTGCTGATGAAGGTTGCCGCCGAGCTCGCGGTCGGCAAGCGCGACGCCGTGTACATCTTCGGCACCGATTACCCGACGCCGGACGGCACCGGCATCCGCGATTACATCCATGTCGAAGACCTGGCCGATGCCCACCTCAAGGCCCTCGACTATCTGCGCCGCGGCGGCGAATCGCAGATCCTGAACTGCGGCTACGGCCACGGTTACAGCGTGCGCGAGGTGCTCGACACGGTACAGCGCGTGCACGGCGCGCCGCTCAACATCGTCGAGCAGGAGCGCCGCGCCGGGGACCCGCCGGCGCTGATCGCCGGCGCCGACCGGGTGCGCGACGTGCTCGGCTGGAGCCCGACCTACGACGATCTCGACGAGATCGCGCGCAGTTCGCTGAACTGGGAGCACAAGCTGGCAGCGCGCCGGCAATGACCGACCTGCAGATCCTGGTCCTGGCGATCGTCCAGGGCCTGACGGAGTTCCTACCGATCTCGAGCTCCGGCCACCTGATCCTGGCACCCTACCTGTTCGGTTTCGACGACCAGGGCCTGGCATTCGACGTCGCCGTCCATCTCGGTTCGCTGATTGCCGTCGTCACCTACTTCCGGCGTGACATCTGGGCGATCACCCGGGCCTGGAGCGCGTCGCTGCTGCCGGGCGGGCACGCGAGCAGCGACAGCCGGCTCGGCTGGGCGGTGATCGTCGGCACGATCCCGGTCGTCGTCGCCGGCCTGCTGCTCAAGGCCGTCGTCGAGGGCGAGCTGCGCGCGCCCTGGGTGATCGGTCTGACGACGATCGTATTCGGTCTGCTGCTCGGCTGGGTCGACACCCGAGCCCGCCGCGATCGTGAACTCGGCAGCCTGACCCTGCGCGATGCGCTGCTGATCGGCGCCAGCCAGGTCCTCGCACTGATCCCCGGCACATCGCGTTCGGGGATCACGATGACGACGGGCCTGTGGCTGGGCCTAACGCGCGCCGCGGCGTCGCGGTTCTCGTTCCTGCTGTCGATCCCGACGATCCTCGCATCCAGCGCCCTCGTGACCCGCGATCTGCTCGCCATCGACGGGCCGGTGGACTGGCACGCGCTCGGTCTCGGCGTCGTGTTGTCGGGTGGCGCCGCGTACCTCGCGATCGCGCTGTTCCTGCGCTTTATCGAGCGCATCGGGATGTGGCCGTTCGTGATCTACCGGCTGCTGTTGGGCGCGGTGATCTTTGCGCTGATCGTCTAGCCCGGTTCGTACGCAGCGCTAGCGGGTCGCGTTGCGCAACAGCTCGTGGACGAAACGCACCGGGATCGCGTAGCTGATACCCGACGGCTTCTGGATCGCCGCCTCCTTGGTCCCCTTGACCAGCACGCTGTTGATGACGCCGATCACCCGGCCGCTGTCCTGCGCATAGACCGGGCTGCCGCTGTTGCCCGGGTACGCGGTGGCATCGAGTTGCAGCACATTGTAGGGGTCGCGCATCGCGCGGATCATCTTCGCACTGAGCACCCGCGAGCCCGGCTGCGGCGGCGCCATCGGGCTGATCGCCGAGACGATGCCACGGTGGGTGACCGGGTAGAGGCCGAGCGTCATGCCGATCGGAAAGCCGGTGAATGCAATCGCGGTGCCCTCGCGGGCGTCGCCGTCGGGCCCCAGGGGCAGTGCCGGCAACGTCGCGGCGATGCGCAATAGCGCCAGGTCGTGCGCCGGGTCCTGGGCGACGATCTCGGCAGCGTGAAACGTCGCCTTGCGGCCGCGGCCGGAGAACACCGCGAGCTGTTCGCGGCGCTTGTCGTCGAGCTTGTCGGGCAGTACGTGGAAATTGGTCACGACGTAGCGGCCGCTGCCGACGACGAACCCGGTCCCCCTGAATTGTTGCCGTGGGCTGCCGCTAGGTTGGTAGGTGCCGACCGCGACGATCGACGGGCGCACCTTGTCGATGATGTCGGGCAGAGGCGCACCGACCGCGCACAACGGCTGCAGCAGCAGGGCGACGAGCAACAGCAAGGCCGGTGTCCGACGGCAAAGGCAGCACAACTTACGGGTATAATCGCGGACTTCGAGAAGCGGCAGTAGCTCCATGGCTTTTTTGCTCCACCAACTGATTACCGAGTCGGCCCGACGCAGCGCCGACGCGCCGGCGTTGTTGTTCAAGCAGGAACAGTTGACCTACGCGGCGCTGCGCGACCGGGTCGCACGGGTGGCATCCGGGCTGCGCGGGCTCGGTGTCCAGCGGGACGAACGCGTTGCAGTATACCTGCCGAAACAGTTCGAGACCGTGACGGCGATGTTCGGATCGATGGCCGCGGGCGGCGTGTTCGTACCGGTCAATCCGATCCTCAAGCCCGAGCAGGTCGGCCACATCCTGCGCGACTGCGCGACCCGCGTGCTGATCACCAGCGTCGACCGTGCGGCATTGCTGGCCGACACCTTGCGCGAATGCCCGGACCTCGGTTACCTGATCCTGACCGGCGACGCCGACGACACACCCGCGCTCGACGACGGGCTCGTCGTACAGCCGTGGGACTACATGCTGGGCGAGCCGCAGTTCCCGGCGTCGGCGCGCATCGACGCCGACATCGCGGCGATCCTGTACACATCGGGCAGCACGGGTCGGCCGAAGGGCGTCGTGCTGTCGCACCACAACATGTTCGCCGGCGCGCAGAGCGTCGCGACCTACCTGGAAAACACCGCCGCCGACCGGCTCCTCGCGGTACTGCCATTCAGCTTCGACTACGGCTTGAGCCAATTGACTACGGCGTTCTACGTCGGCGCCTCGGTCGTGCTGATGGACTACCTGCTGCCGCGCGACGTGATCCGTGCGGTCGCCCGCTACGGCGTCACCGGACTGGCCGCGGTACCGCCGCTGTGGAACCAGCTCGCCGGCCTCGACTGGCCGGACGAGGCGGTCGCCAGCCTGCGCTACATCACGAACTCGGGCGGCGCGATGCCGGTCGCGACGACGCAGGGGCTGCGTGCCGCGTTGCCGAACACCAGCGTCTACCTGATGTACGGCCTGACCGAGGCGTTTCGCTCGACCTATCTGCCGCCGGACCAGGTCGACGCACGCCCGGAGTCGATGGGCCGCGCGATTCCGAACGCCGAGATCCTCGTCGTGAGGCCAGACGGCAGCGAGTGCGATGTCGACGAACCGGGCGAACTCGTGCACCGCGGCGCGCTGGTCGCACTCGGTTACTGGAACGATCGCGAAAAGACCGATATCCGCTTCAAGCCGGCACCCGGCCAGCCCGATGGCCTGCCCAATCCGGAGCTCGCGGTGTGGTCCGGCGACCGCGTGCGTCGCGACGCCGCCGGCTACCTGTATTTCATCGGCCGCGACGACGAGATGATCAAGACCTCCGGCTACCGGGTCAGCCCCGGCGAGGTCGAAGAGGTCGTGTTCCAGATCGACGACGTCGAGCAGGCGGTCGCGTTCGGTGCGCCGCATCCGCAGATCGGCAGCGGCATCGTGCTGGTCGCGCAATGCCAGGCGGAGCGCGTCAGCGCCGACGACATCGCCGCTCACTGCCGCCTCCACCTGCCGCTGTACATGTTGCCCGGGCACATCCATATCGCCGAACAGCTGCCGCGCAATCCCAACGGCAAGATCGATCGCAAGTCGCTGGCCGGCCAGTTCGCCGACGTCTTCAGCAGGGAGTCATCCGACTGATGAGCGAGAAACCGAGCCATGCGCCGCTGATCCAGTTCCCGGTCGTAGACGACGAGCTCCATGTCGGCGGCGTGTCGGTCCGGCAGCTGGCCGCGCAGGTCGGCCGGACGCCGTTCTTCGCCTACGACCGCGAGGCCATGGCGCGACGTGTGCGCGACCTGCGCGAGACGCTACCGGACGGCGTGTCGGTCCATTACGCGATCAAGGCCAATCCGATGCCGGCCGTCGTCGACCACATGGCACCGTTGGTCGACGGTCTCGACGTCGCCTCGCTCGGCGAATTGCGGATCGCGCTCGACAGTGGCACCGCGGCGGCCGAGATCAGCTTCGCCGGTCCCGGCAAGGGCGACGTCGAACTGCGCGGTGCGGTAGCCGCCGGCATCACGCTCAATCTCGAATCGGCCGGCGAGTTCCGCCGCGCCGTGGCGATCGGCGAAACCTTGGGCATCGCGCCGCGCGTCGCGGTGCGGGTCAATCCCGACTTCGAACTCAAGTCGTCCGGCATGAAGATGAGCGGTGGTCCCAAGCCGTTCGGTGTCGACGCCGAACAGGTCCCGGAACTGCTGCGCGAGATCGGTGCGAGCGGTGCGCACTTTCGCGGCCTGCACATCTTCAGCGGATCGCAGAACCTGCGCCCCGAGAGCCTGATCGAGGCCCAGGACGCGACGTTCGAACTGGCCTACCGTCTCGCCGACGATGCGCCCGGCCCGATCGAGATGCTCAACATCGGCGGTGGCTTCGGCATCCCGTACTTCCCCGGTGAGCAGCGCCTCGACCTCGGCAGTGTCAGCGAAAACCTCGGCGTACGGCTCGACCAGTGCCGGGCGCGCCTCGGCGACGTCGAGGTCGTTGTCGAGCTGGGGCGCTACCTGGTCGCCGAGGCCGGCGTCTACGTCTGCGAAGTCGTCGATCGCAAGGAATCGCGGGGCCTGACCTACCTGGTGACCAACGGTGGGCTGCACCACCACCTGGCGGCGTCCGGCAACTTCGGCCAGGTGATCCGCAAGAACTACCCGGTCGTCACTGCGCATCGCGTGCAGGGCGGGCCGCGCGAGACCGTCAGCGTCGTCGGCCCGTTGTGCACGCCGCTGGATATCCTCGGCGACAGGATGGAGCTCGGCGCCGCCGATGTCGGCGACCTGATCGTCGTGCTGCAATCGGGCGCCTACGGTTTCACCGCAAGCCCGCATCTGTTCCTCGGCCATCCGGCACCGCTGCAGGTCCTGGTCTGATACCCGTCCTCAAGCCGACAGCGCCAGGATCCAGTCGCGCGTGATCGTCGCGACCTGGGCGCGCCACGCGGCACGCGAGAACGTATGGTCGGCCGCTTCCAGGCGTTGCACGTCCGTCGCCGGCGCGGCCAGCCAGTCCTGCCACGGCGGCGATTCGGCGACCCGGTCGAGGTACTCTTTCGCAGTCAGATCCTGGCCGCTGATGATCAGCAGCGTGGCGCCGGCGAAACGCAGCTGCGCGTCGCGCAGGCGCTCCGGCAACGGCCGCGCATCGGTACGCGCGGCGTCGGTGCCGGCAGCGCGGCTCTGGCGCAGCTTGGCGACGAAGTCGGCGATCGCGCTGCGCGCATCGAACTCGCGGTTGAACACCTTGCGCCACAGCTCGGCGCTGAGCAGCCGCCGCAGGTAATAGTGCTTGATGTAGGCCTGCGCGGCGCCTTCGACCGTTCGTACCCAGGGATTCGCGGCGACCTGGCCGACGATCCGCGGGTCGCCCGGTGCGTAGAAAGCGTTCGCGGTTGCCGCATCGCACAGCCCCCACAGCACGACGTGCCGCACCGCGTCGACCTCGCTGAGCAGCGTGTCGACGGCGACGCCGATATCGGCGTCGACGTCCTCGAAGTCACGAACCGCGCCGCCGCTGTCGCCCATGCCACGGTAATCGAACCGCAGGACCGGGATCCCGGCCGCAGCCAGTTCGCGGGCCAACAGGACGAACTGGCGGTGACTGCCGACCCGGTACTGCGGCCCACCGACGACCAGCACGACGCCGACCGCCGCACTGGCCCGCGGTGGCCGATGCAGGACGCCGAGCAGTGACGCCCCGGCGCAATCGAAGATGATCGGCGTCTCGTCCATCGCAAGTCAGTGGCCGATACCGCGCATCGCGGTGTCGACCAGGTCCGGGCACTGCGCGATCTCCTGCGTTGCCCAGAAGGTATCGCCAACGACGGTGTCGGTACGCACTTCGCATCCGGCCTGGCGCCACGCGTCGACGATTGCGACGCTCTTCGGCATCAGCCCGCGACCGTCGTCGGCGACGACTTCGATCCAATGCACCGAACGCACAGGGTCGTTCGGCGCTTCCTCCATGCGCAGCGACTCCAGGCCCTGCGCCATCGCTGGCGACAGCCGGTAACCGGCAATCTCGAGCGCCTCGCCGTCGGCCAGGCACCGGCGCAGATCGGCCGCGGTTTCCTTTGGCCCATCGCCGGTCAACCCCGCGGCGAGACGCAGACGCAGGAACTGATTGAGCTGCTGGCGACCGTCGACGACCGGATGGAGCAGCGTAAGCGCATCGACGTGGTGACGGCGTGCCGTGTCGGCCGCCAGCAGCGCGCCGCTGCGCAGGCCGATGACACTGATCGGTCGGTCGCCGGCTGTGTGCTCGATCACGCGCGCTATGTCGGCGCGCCAGA
>JASJCU010000013.1 GCA_030065815.1 Gammaproteobacteria bacterium
CGCCTGGTCGGCGGCCAGAGCGCCGCCGCGACCGCCGATGCGGCCCCGGTGCTGCGCGTCGACATCGCACCCGAGGACGCGGTCCGCTGGGCACTGCACTACCCGGGCACCGTCGCTGTCGACGCGTCCGCGCACGGCGCACCGCTCGCCGACGCGCGCCGGCGCCTCGCCGTCGGCCGTTTCGCCGCCGCGCAGCGCGCGATCGACGCGGCGCTCGCCGCGTCGCCGGGCGACGCCGATGCGCTGGCGCTCGGCGCGACGATCGCGCTCGCGCAGAACCGCCGCGCCGATGCCCGGCAGCTGGCGCAGTCGGCAGTCGACAGCGCCGAGACGGCGAACGCGCTGCTCGCGCTGTCGTACGTGCAGCAGGCCGATTTCGATCTGCGCGCCGCTCGCCAGACCCTGCAGCGCGCCGTCGACCGGTATCCGCAGCAGGCCCTGCTGTGGTCGCGTCTCGCCGAGCTGCAGGCCGCGCTCGGCGACAGCGGCGCGGCACTGCAGTCGGCGCAGCGCGCCGTCGCGATCGAGCCCGGGCTGTCGCGCACCCAGACCGTGCTCGGCTTCGCCCGGCTGCGCGGCACCGACCCGGGCGCGGCCGCCGCGACCTTCGACGACGCGATCGCGCTGGACCCGGCCGACCCGCTGCCGCGCCTCGGCCGCGGGCTTGCCCAGATCCGCGCCGGCGACCTGCCCGGCGGTCGCCGCGACATCGAGATCGCGGCCAGCCTCGATCCCGGCAATTCGCTGATCCGCAGCTACCTCGGCAAGGCGTACGCGGCCGAGGGGCGCATCGAACCGGCGGCGACCGAACTGCAGCTGGCCAAAGACCTCGACCCGCGCGACCCGACGCCGTGGCTCTACGACGCGCTGATCCAGCGTGACGACTATCGCGAGATCGCAGCGATTCGCAGCTTCGAACAGTCGGCCGCGCGCAACGACCAGCGCGCCGTGTTCCGCTCGCGCCTGCTGCTCGACGACGACCTGGCCAGCCGCAACGCGCTGATCGGCAACACCTACGCGGCCGTCGGGCTGCGCCAGCTCGGCCTGCGCCACGCCCACGCGGCGCTCGCCGCCAACCCCGGCAACGCGTCGGCGCACGGCCTGCTCGCCGACCTGCACCGCAACCAGCCGCGCCTCGGCATGGCGCGCCTCAGCGAGGCCCTGCAGGCGCGCATGCTGCAGCCGCTGTCGGCGCGGCCGCGGCGCGCGTCCGAACAGATCCGCGAACTCGACACCGGCGCCGGCGCGGCCGTGTTCGGCATCGGCGGCAACGATTTCTCGACGCTGTTCGCCGAGCGCGACGCCAGGTTCGCGGTCTCGACCTACCTCGGCACGCACGACACCTTCGGCATCGAGCTCACGCATTCGCAGCTGTTCGACAACTTCAGCTACAGCGTCGGCTACTTCGACTACACCACCGACGGCTTCCGCACGGACGCCGACGTCGACCAGGACAGCCACTTTGTCAGCGGCCAGTGGCGCGTCGCCGACAACATCAGCCTGCTGTTCGAGCTGCGCAACCAGTCGCGCGAGCAGGGCGACCTGCGGCTCGGCATCGACCCGCGCGTCTCGCCCGACAGCGAGCGCCGGGAACTCGAACATGACGTCGTGCAGGTCGGCGTGCGCGCCGCGCTCGATGCGCGCACCCAGCTGCTGGCATCGCTGGCACTCAGCGATCGCGACGAGCGCAGGATCAGCGAAGAACTCCTCGGCACGCGTACTGTCGACGACGACCTCGACGGCCGACAGGTCGAGCTGCAGCTGCAGCACCGCCGCGACGGCGTGCACGCGATCGTCGGCGTCGCGCGGCGCGACGTCGACCGCGACTTCCGCAGCGTGCTCGAGTTTCCACCGATCCTGATCCCGCCGTTTCCGCCGATCGTGTTCCCACCGGCCATCTTCGAGGACGATGATTTCGTCCGTTCGACCAGCGCGTACCTGTACACGAGCTGGAACCCGACCGACGCGTTCACGGCGACCATCGGGGCCAGCCACGACAGCCACGACGACCCCAACGGCCCCAACGCCGGCGACCGCGTCGATTATTCGCGCACCAATCCCAAGGCCGGGATCCAGTGGCAGGTGCTGCCGGGCGCGACGGCGCGCGCCGTGTACGCCGAGACGACGAAACACCAGCTGGTCGCCGAGACAACCCTCGAACCGACCACGGTCGCCGGTTTCACGCAGTTCTACGACGACCCCGATCGCTCTTTCGCGAGGCTGCACGGCGTCGGCCTGGACCTGCGCGTCAACGAGTCGCTGTCTGCAGTGTTCGAGGCGACCAACCGCGAGGTGGACACAGTCAATTCCGACAACGAGATCATCGAAAAACGCGTGCGCGTCGAGCTCGCGGCAATCCTCGGTGACCGCGTGACCGCGACCGTCGGCTATGAGCGCCGCAACGACGAGATCGCCGGCTTTCTGCCGTTCGACCTGCGCACCGACCTCGTGCCGCTGACCGTCAGCTACCGCGATCCGCGCGGCTACTTCGCCGATGCTCGCTGGACCGTGTTCGACCAGGACTGGAAGCCCGCCGGCGAGGCGACGATCGCGTCGAGTTTCCATGCCGTCGATATCGCCGGCGGGGTCCGCTGGGGTCGCAACCGCTACCAGATAGCGTTCGGCGTCAGTGACCTGCTCGACGACGTCGACGAGTATCGCGACGACCGGCGGCTGATCAACGACCAGCTCGCCGTAATCCGCCCGTTCGTGCCGGGCCGGACCTTTTGGGGTAGTATCCAGCTGGCGTGGGATTGAGTTCCGCGCCGCGGGATCGCGCCGGAAGATAGCCACCGCAATCCCGGCAACGTGCCGTGCGTTGACATAAGCATAAGGGCTATCCAGGGGAGAACAGCAATGAACAGTGGCACCATCTTCATCGCCGGCATCGGCTTGATTTCGGTCGGTTACCTGACGGCGCTCGCGGTCGGGTCTTCGTTCATCGACGACGACTACCTGTGTATCTGCGATTCGGCCACGGGCGGACATGACGGCGCCGGCGCCACCATGGTGCCGATCACGAACCCAAACGGCGGTACCTGCCCGCACCCCAATCGCTTCAACAACCTGTTCTGCAACTGATTCGGTCGATCGGCATCCGCGGCAGCGCATCACGCTGGCCGCGGACCGTCGCCGGTAATCCCTGACTGCAACCGCCTAGCGGTCGGCGCGCTGCCGCTCCGCCAGCGCATCCAGGTACCAGGCCGCGACCGGGTCTGGTCGACCGCCCGACAGCGCGTCGCGAAAGGCTGCGGCCGCGCGCTCCCAGTCGCCGCGCTCGTACGCGAGGCGTCCCGCCTCGAACGCGTCGTCGTCTGAGGCCGCCGGACTTGGCGCGCCGTCGGCCCACGCGCTGGCCTCGTAGACGACGACCGGCGCGACCCGGCCCTTGACCGTGAACTGGCCGACGTTGCGGGCGCGCAGCCGGTCGACGCCGCGCACGGTCTCGGCCGACAGCAGCATCCTTGTGCCGAGCTGCTTGCACAGCTGCTCGAGGCGCGATGTCGTGTTGACGATGTCACCGACCGCGCGCTGCTCGTAGTGGTCCGCGGCGCCGACCGTGGCCAGCACCATGTCGCCACAGTGCACGCCGATACGCGTCGGCAGGCGCACGTCGTAGGCGTTCGCGTCGTTCCAGCGGTCGATGGCCGCGAGGATATCGGTGCCGGCGTTACAGGCGCGCTCACGGATGTCGGCATCGCCGTCGCGTGATGCCCAGAACGCCATCACCGAATCGCCCTTGATGTCCGACACCTCGCCGCCATGGCGGCGGATTTCGCCGATCACGACCGCGAGGTAGTCGTTGACCAGGTCGACCAGATCGTCTGGCGCGGTCTGCTCGGCGACGCTGGTGTAGCCCTCGGCATCGGTCACGAGGCAGACGCCGAACACGCGGCGGCGATCCTGCAGCGGCCGGTGGCCCTCGGCGACCAGCCGCTTGACCAGCGGCCGTGGCAGGTAGTGGCCGAAGGTGCGCTCGATACGGGCGAGGTCGGCACGCGCGTCGCGGTGTTGCGCGAACGCCGCGGTCAGCAACAGCAACGGCCCGAGCAACAGCAGTGGCACGACGGTCGGCAGCCACAGGTACTGCGCGGCGAAGGCCTGTACCGCGACGTACAGGTACGCGACCGACAGCAGGCCGAGCAGCGGCAACGCGAACCACGGCCGCAGCACCGACACCAGCAGCGCGACCAGCACGCTCCAGGCGATCATGACCATGGCGACGACCGACAGGTCCGGCGGCCGCAGGCTGTTGCCGTCGAGCAGGTTGGCGAACGCGCTGGCGAGGATCTCGCTGCCGCTCAGGTCCATACCCGTCTCCGGGTCCGAGTACACGGTGCGGAACTCGTCGCGCAGCTGCCATTGCACCGGGCTCGATACGCCGACGAACACCGCCTTGCCGGCGAAGCGGGTGTGGCCGGCCGGCGTCTCGAGCAGCCGCAGGGCCTCGGCAAAGGGCACGGTGTCGATCGTCTGTGCCGGGCCGTAGAGATTCAGGTAGCGGCTGGTCGGCGTCGCGAGCGCGGCCCGCACGGACTCGAGCAGCGGTCGATCAGCGGCGGCCGGCGCACCCGACTGTGCCGCAAGGCGATCCTCGACGACGGCGCGCAGGCCGGCGACGCCGTCGACCGACAGTGCCGGGTGCGCCGATCCGCGCCTGAGCGCAGCGGCATCGCCGAGCGCCGGCGCCGCAAAGTGCAACAATGTCAGCAGCGGCAGCGATGCCACGCCGCCGGCGTTCTCGTCGAAGGTCCAGAAGCGGCTGACCCTGTCCGGCACCTTCGGCAGCGTGAACGGCCCGTACGCGGCGGCCGCGGCCGCGATCGCCGGGGCCGGCGGCGAGCGCTGCTGCAGTATCACCGGCAGCAGCCGGTCGGCCTGGGTCAGCGCACCCGGCTGGTCCTTGTCGAGGAATTCGAGCAGCACGACGTTGCCGGCCTGGCGTAACGCGGCGACGAGTTCCGGATCTTCGCTGTCACGGGGTTTGCGGAAATGCAGATCGAACGTGACCGTCCGCGCACCGGCCTCGCCGAGGCCGCGGACCAGGCGCGCGTGCAGTTTGCGCGGCCAGCGCGTCGTGTCGTACGGCACACCCAGGCGGTCGGACGATGCCTTGTCGATCGCGACCAGCACGACCCCCGGCGGCGACGGCAGCGGACCGCGCAGCGCGAACAGCCAGTGCAGACCGAAGCGTTCCTCCGCGGCCCGTCCCCACGGCGACAGGTACAGCAGCACACCAACCACCGCACCGGCGACGGCCAACCGAACGACCCGTGCGACACGCTTGCTGGCGCCAGCCGCCATGCCACCCCCGTAGACGCCGCGCTGCCGCGGCCGATGCCGCAAGCATAGCGGCAACGTCGCCGGCCGGCACCCGCCGGGAGCGGCTGCCTTGAGGCTGCTCGGCGCTCAGTCGCAGTCGTCGTCGCCGGCGATGCTGCCGTCCGGTTGCGGGTACTGCGTGCGTACGAACATCATCGAGCCGATGCGCTCGAACTGCTGATCGAGCGCGCGATCGACATCGGCGACCGACAGCTGATCGTAGATCGTGACCCGGCCGCGTGCTTCGCGCTCACGCAGCGCCGCTGACGGCTCATGCAGCTGGACGAGGTAGCCGTCGACGACTGCGGGGTCGGCGGCCAGCGAATCCTGGAAGGTCAGGTTGGCGTAGATTCCGGCCAGTATGGCGGCCATTATGGCGATGTCCTTGATGGTCATGGCGGCTCTCCCCTAGCAATGCTCATCGGGCCCATCTGGCAACGGCGTTGCGCCAGGCGTGCTCCTAATGGAAAGACTAGGGATGGCCGCTCGCGACCGGCGGGGAAAAATGGCCGACGGAACGTGAAGAATTCACGCTCGCGGCCGCGCGCCGACTACCAGCGCGCCGGCAGTTTGCGATGGATGACGTAGCGTTTCTCGACGACGCTCAGATAGCCGCCGGCCTTCAAATCCTTGAGGATCTTGCTGACCATCTCGCGCGACGCACCGACATGATCGGCGATCTGCTGGTGCGTGAGTTTGTGGGTGATGCGTTGACCGTCTTCTTCAACGCTGCTCTCGACCAGCACCTTGGCGATCCGCCCGTACACGTCGAGCAGCGCGAAATCGGTCACCGATTCGGTCAGTGCCTGGACCTGCATCGCCAGCGAGCGGATCAGGTTGAACGCGATGTTGGGGTGATCCTTGAGGCACTCGGCGAACGAGTGCTTCGACAGTACCAGGAATTCGCTGTCGGTCAGGGTCATCACCGAGGCCGTGCGCGGGATCCCCGCTAGCAGGGCGAGCTCGCCGAGCACCGCGCCCGGCTCCTGCTCGCTGAGGATGATCTCCTTGCCCTTGTCGTTGGCGACATAGGCCTTGGCGTGACCGTCGAGCAGGATGTACAGCGCGTTGGCGTCGTCACCCTTCTCGATGATCACGGTGTTCTTTCGGTAGTGCTTGGTAACCGCGTGGCGCTCGATCGCGGCCAGTTCGTCGTCGGAGAGTCCGTCGAACAGATAAACGTCTCGCAGCATGTCTTTTCGTTATCGCGGTGGCGTACCAGCCGCAAGCATACCGGACAGACCGCCGGACGCGCCAACCCGCCTAGCCCACGTGGTTCGGCGGCTCGTGCGGCCGCCCCTTGCCGTAAGGCAGAAAGAAGCGGATGGACTTGTCGGTGTAGTCGCAGTAACCGCGCTGCTTCAGGCCGCCGAGGAACGACAGCGCCTCGCTCTTGTCGGTGCCGGCGGCGGCCGCCAGCTCACCGGGCCCGGCGCGCAGTATGCTGCTGCCGTCCGGCTTGCGCACCAGCTTGGCCGACGTCAGAAAGCCCTGCAGCGCGAACTCGAGGCGCTGCTCGGGCGAGCCGTAGGCCAGCAGCTTGGCGAACTCGTCGGTGCGTCGCAGCCGGTCGGAGATGAAGCCGAGGACGATCTCGACACGCGCCGGGTTCTGGCGCAGGCCCTCCATGAAATCGTCGCGCCGCAGCACGATGACCTCGGTGTCGGTCGCCGCCGTCGCGCTCGCCGAGCGGGTCTTCTCGTCGATCAGCGCCATCTCGCCGAAGATCTCGCCAGGGCCGAGATGGGCGAACACCAGCTCGCGGTTGTCGACCGTGTTGGTCGTCGTGATGCGCACGCTGCCTTCGTCGATCACGTAACACTCGTCGGCCTCGTCGGCCTCACAGAATATCGTCTCACCGGCACGATAGACGATGCGCTGAAACTGGCTCGAGAAGCATTTCAACAACGCGACATTGTCGAGACGATCGCCGACGGTGCGCGCGTACAGCTCGGCGAACGTGCAGCGCATCGGGATCACGTGGTCGCCGATTGCACCGACCCAGACCTTGTCGCCGACGGCGACGAAACCCGCGCGCTCGTACATCAGGCGGTTGGAGTGGTTGACGGCGACAAGGACATGGGTGCCGCCCCAGGACTTGCCGACCGTCGCCGCAAGCTTGAACAGCGCGCGCACGACATCGCGGCGGCGCCGCCAGCCTTCGCGGACGGCGAGCATGCCGGCGCTGCCGATGCGCGGCGGCTGCCCGGTCGCTGCCTGCCATTCCTGGTCGATCCGCGCACGTTCCGCCGTGAAATCGTACAGCTCGTCGGGCGGCAGCCCGCTGCCGGTATCCATCGTAACGCGCACGGTCGCGATCGGCTCGTCGCCATCGTAGGCAACCAGGTTGGCGGACTGCGGGTGGGCGTCGAAGCGATCGACCAGGTGTGGATTCGCGGCGTCCTGACCGCCGTACTTGCCTTCCTCGTACGAGAAGATCTGGCGGCGGACGCGGAAGACATCGTCGAGCTCGCTGGCGGTCTCCGCGCGTTTCAGTCGTATTCCCATGTTTCGAGGACCCGTTAGCTGCCGATCGGCCCGGACGTTGGGGCGTACCACCCGTACGCCGCGCACGTCGGGCGGGCGCGACCGTGAGCGCCGCGCTATTCTAATGAACAATAATCCTAGCACTCCCCCACGGACCTCCTGGAATCATGCGCCCCGACGTGACCGATTTCATCAAAACGCCGCTGTTGGCATGCGCCGGCGCCGCCGACCCGTCGATCGCCCGGCTCGCCGCGGCCGCCTGCCGCCATGGCGGCCGCCGGCGCAGTCCGGGCGGCCGCGGCGGCGCGCCGCGACGCTGGCGGTGTCGCTATGGGCTTTCCCGATGATCAGGCTCGGCAGCTGTGACGCCGGCTGCAGGCCCGAGGATCTCGACGCCTATTTCGACGCCCGTCACGAGGCCGGCATGCGCCCGCGCAACCAGCTGCGCGGCGAGAGGCTCGGCGAGTGGGTCGGGTTTCGCAGCGCACCCGGTCGGCAGGTCAGGAACGTCCAGCGCTTCCTGAAGAAGGCCGGCTTCTTCCCGCACGGCCGGATCGACGGCATCTGCGGCTACCGCACGACGTCGTCCATGCGGTTGTTCCAGGAGTACATCCGCAGCGTCGAGTCGGACCCGTCGATCGGTGCGCCGGACGGCATTTTCGGCCGCAAAAGCCTTGCCCACGTCGAACGCTGGCAGCGCGACGGCGTCCGGGCCGACTGGACCGCCTACGGTATCGACAACCCGCAACCGGACTATCGCAACTGGATGCGGCTGCTGGCCAGGGTCCAGCGCCAGTTCCAGGCCCATCCCACCGACCTGCTGCGCCGCATCGACCGGTTCGCCGGCGCTACGGATACCCGGCCGGTCGGCGACTGGGACTACGATCCGTCGCGCATCCACCTGCTTGGCATTCGGCGGCACGAAGCAAAGCCCGGCAAGCGGACCAACGACGACGTGTTCATCCTGTTGGTCAACGGATTGGTGTTCCGCTTCTACGGCACCACCGACCCGGGCAAGTCTTCGCATCGTGCCGGCGCACCGTTCCTCGTGCGCGGCCAGCATCGCTACCGTTTCGGCTGGCACAAGCAGTCCGACCGGCAGAAGGTCTATCGGGCGCTGAAGCCGCGGTCGAGCGGCGTGCTCGTCGTGCGCGATGCCGATCGCAACTACGCACTGACTGAATCCGACCGCTCGGGCCGCCTCGAGAACAACGCGTCGATCAACGTGCACTGGGGCGGGCGCGGTGTCAGCAACTGGTCGCAGGGCTGCCAGGTCATCTGCGGCCGCGGCTACATCAATCACAACGGCGACATCGTCGACTGCGGCGAGTATGCGGCAACGACCTATGCGACCCTCGGACGACGCGTCGACGGCCGCTACCAGACCAAGGGGGCGTACAGCGTACTGGTCGACCTGGTAACCGCGTTCTCCGGCGACGAGCTGTCGCTGGAGTACACGCTGCTCTACGAACAGGATCTCGCCATCGACGCCGGGTTCGGCCGCGATGCGGCGGCGAAGATCAACGCCGTGATGCACGAACGCCTGGCGTGAGAGGCCATCGGCCGCGCCGCCGGGCGTGCCACGCGCCGACACGGCCGCGTCCCTGACGCGCAGCGCGGTCGATCGGAGAGCCCGGGCGATCGTCGAACCGCGTCCCTGCCGACGCCGGGACTGGAAAGGCTCAGGGCTTGATGTCGAGGACCGGCGTATCGGCGAACGCGTCGATCTCGTCGATCTCGATCGTCGACCCGCGAATCGCCAGGATCCGACAGCGGCTCAGTGCGATCAGATTCGGCCGCACCGGCGCCCGGGTCGCAAACACGCCACGCAGTGGATTGGCGGGGTTTCGGCGCGGATGCACCTGGAGTATCGACCGCTGCTCCGGCGTGTCGTTGCGGTCGAACCAGTACAGCACCCAGATGCTGTCGAACTGATCCAGACCGAGCATCGCGGGCCGGTATCTCGGTTCGATCTCGATTGTCGTCTTGCCGTCGGCCTTGCGCACCCAGCCGACCGGGGACATCTCGAACGTCGGCGGCTCGGCGCCGTGCGCGCCGGTGGCCAGCGCGCACAGCAGGCACAGCGCCAGTCGCATCAGGCGCTCAGGTCCTCGACTTTCGCACCGGCCGCGTGCTTCGCCACCGACTTGACGCCATTCTCACAGGCGCGCGCCGAGTCGTAGCGCTCGCTGGTGCCGACCACCTGGCCGTTCATCGCCTTCAGGTTGAACATGAACTTGCCCTTGCTGTCCTTGCGCTCGAAGCGCGCATCCGCGGCCGAGTTCTTCTGCACGGATGCGATGCCGTTCTTCGCCGAGACCTTGGTCGCGTAACCCTGGCTGGTCAAAATGATCTGACCGTTGGTCGCCTTGAGCCGAAAACGAAACTTGCCGCCCTTGTCTTTGTACAGCTCGAACTTTCCAGCCATCGCCATCCTCCTCCTAGTGCTCGCGTTGGTGATCGATTCCCAGTGACTATAGGCAGTCTGCGCGATTCTGCCAGTCGATCGGCGCCGGTCGCCTCAAACCGCCTCCGGGACCATCTTGATCGCACCGCAGGGACACTCGGCGACACACAGCCCGCAGCCCTTGCAATAGTCGTAGTTGAAGCGAAAACGCTTGCCCGGGCCGAGCTTGATCACGGCGTTGTCGGGGCAGACGCCGTAGCAGGTATCGCATTCGAAACAGTTGCCACAGGACAGGCAGCGCCGTGCCTCGTACAGGGCGTTGCCTTCGTCGAGACCGCCGCGCACCTCGTCGAAGGTCGACTGGCGGCGGATCAGATCGAGGACCGGCCGCACGGTCTTTTCGGCGTCCGAGTAGTACCAGGTGTTGAGCCGCTCATAGGTCGCGAGTTCGTTCTTCGGCGCCACCTGGTAGACCGTGCCGCGCAACCAGGCGTCGATCGCCCGGGCCGCCTTCTTGCCATGGCCGATCGCGACCGTCACGGTGCGTTCACCATCGACCATATCGCCACCGGCGAACACGCCGGCGTGGTCGGTCATCATGCCGGCGTCGACCTTGACGCTGCCGTGCTCCATCTCCAGGTCGAGGCCTTCGAGCATCTGGGTGTCGACGTCCTGGCCCAGCGCCAGCACCACCGAGTCGGCGGGCATGACCTCGAACTCGCCGGTCGGCTGCGGGAAGCCGGCGTCGTCCAGCTCCATTTTTTCTACCGTGATGGTCTCGCTCTCTGCCGCCTTGATGGTCGTCAGCCATTTCAGCTTGACGCCCTCCTCGACCGCCTCCTCGACCTCGCCGGCATGCGCGGGCATCTTGTCCGCGGTTCGGCGGTAGACGATGATCGATTCCTCGGCGCCGAGTCGCCGCGCCGTGCGCGCGACATCGACCGCGGTATTGCCGCCACCGTAGACGACGACGCGCCGCCCGAGCAGCGGTTTGTCATCGCCGGCCATGCCATGCAGTACCGATACGGCATCGGTGATCCTGTTGGCGTCGCCGGCCGGAATGTAGGCGCGGCGACCGATCTGCGCACCGACTCCGAGGAAGCAGGCATCGAACCCATCCGCCTGCATCGTCGCGACCAGATCCGAGACCTCGGCGTCGACGCGCAGCTCGACGCCCATGTCGACGATCCGTGCGATCTCGCCGTCGAGGACATCGCGCGGCAGGCGGTACTGCGGGATGCCGTAGCGCATCATGCCGCCGGCCGCGGATTGCGCCTCGAACACCGTGACCGCATGGCCGAGTCGGCGCAGGTGATAGGCCGCGGACAGGCCCGCCGGCCCAGACCCGACGACCATGACGCGCTTGCCGGTATCCGCGCCCGGGGCGATCTGCCAGCCCTCTTTCAACGCCTGGTCACCGAGAAAACGTTCCACCGAGTTGATGCCGACGGACTCGTCGAGGCGCCCGCGGTTGCACGCGCTCTCACAGGGGTGGTAACAGACCCGCCCCATGACCGCAGGCAGCGGGTTGTCGTGCATCAACACGCGCCACGCCGTCTCGTACGCGCCCTCTTCGGCATGGAACAGCCACTGCTGGATGTCCTCACCGGCCGCGCAGGTCGCGTTGCACGGTGGCAGGCGGTCGAGGTAGACGGGACGCTCGGTGCGCCAGGATCCTGTCAGGTTGGCCAGGCTCGAGCCGACGTCGAGGGTGATGGCAAACGGTTTCTTCACACCTGGTCCTCCCGCTCGAGCAGATCGAAACGACGGATGTTGCGATCGGCGACCGCCTGCAGCGCCGCCAGCCGGTCGGTCTGCAGGACCGGCTTGAACAGGTGGGCAAAGCGCTTCTGTGGCCGCAGGTAGTCCTCGACCGGCACCTGACGCCGGATGTGGCGCCGACCGGTGATCTCGCCGTGCTCCGCCTCGAATACCGGGAACAGGCCCGACTCGATGGCCAGCCTGGCGAGCTTGATCGTGTCGTGCGGCGCAGACCCCCAACCGAGTGGACAGGGCACGAGGATATGCACATAGCGCGCCCCGCTGATCGCCATCGCCTTGGTCACCTTGTCTTCGAGGTCGCGGACGTCGGCGACCGAGGCCGTCGCGACGTACGGGATCTCGTGCGCCATCGCGATCAATGGCACGTTTTTGCCCTGACCGAACACGTTGCCGGGCGACCTACCGACCGCCTGGGTGGTCGCCGTGCGTGCGGCCGGCGGCGTCGCCGACGAGCGCTGCACACCGGTGTTCATATAGGCCTCGTTGTCATAGCAGATGTAGAGCACGTCGTCGTTGCGCTCGAACATGCCCGACAGGCAGCCGAAGCCGATATCGGTGGTGCCGCCATCGCCGCCCTGCGCGACCACGCGGGTGTTGTCGCGACCCTGCACCTTGAGTGCAGCGGCTACGCCGGTCGCGACGGCCGCGGTGTTGCCGAACAGCGAGTGGATCCATGGTATCTGCCAAGACGTCTCCGGGTACGGCGTCGAAAACACCTCGAGACAACCGGTGGCGTTGGCGGCGATCAGGCGATTGCCGGTGGCGCGCATCGCCGCATCGATGGCGTACCGGGCGCCGAGCGCCTCGCCGCACCCCTGGCAGGCACGATGCCCCGAGTTCAGCGAGTTGGTGCGTTCCATCGTCGACTGCACCGAGCGGTCGGCGTCGCTGAGCAGACGGTTGCCGACGGTGTAGGTGCCGGTCTGGTAGAACTTGATATGCGATGTCTTCATCGTTGCGCCCCGTTATCCGATGTGATCGGCGACGATGCCGAGTTCGCGCAGGATGTTCTCGGCGATCGGACCCGACAGCCGCGTCGACTCGAGGCGCTGGATCTCGGCATGGATGACATCGTGCTTGAGATCGAGGAAGGTCAGTCGTTGCAGGGCATTCCTCGCAGCCCGGTCGAACGCCTCGCGCAGCGAGGCGCGGGTGATCGCCCGACCGCCGAGGCCGGCGACAACCGTGTGCACGGCGATGTCCAGTCCGTCAAGCGCCATCCGGACGTCGGTCGACACGATGCCGCCGATGCCGACCGCCAGGGACTTCTCGATGACGACCACGCGCTGGGCGGTGCGCAGCGCGGTCTTCAACGCCTTCATCGGGAACGGCCGGAACGAGCAGATGCTGACCGAGCCGATCGCATGGCCGTCGTCACGCATTTCATCGACGACGTCCTTGATCGTGCCGTTCACCGACCCGAGTGCGACGACCAGGGTCTGCGCACCTGCGGTGCGGTACTCGTGGATCAGTCCGCCCGACGCGCGCCCGAACTGCTGTTCGAAATCCTCGGCAAGCTCCGGAATCAGCCACAGCGCCTGCATCTGCCGGTAGTGCGCGAGGTAGCGGACCTCGGTGAACGCCTCCGGCCCGACCATCGCGCCGATCGTCACCGGTTGCTGCGGGTCGAGTATCTGGCGCGGCGCGAACGGCGGCACGAAGCGGTCGACATCGGCCTGCTCCGGCACGTCGACGCGCTCGTAGGCGTGCGTGAGGATGAAACCGTCCATGCACACCATGACCGGCACCGAGAGTTCCTCGGCGAGGCGAAATGCCTGGATATGCAGATCGATCGCTTCCTGGTTGGTCTCCGCATACAGCTGGATCCAACCGGCATCGCGCATCGACATGCTGTCCTGCTGGTCGTTCCAGATGTTGATCGGCGCGCCGATCGCGCGGTTACCGATGGTCATGACGATCGGCAGCCCCAGGCCGGACGCGTTGTAGACCGCCTCGGCCATGTACAGCAGACCCTGGCTCGCCGTCGCCGTGTAGGCACGCGCGCCGGTCGCCGACGCACCGATGGCGACGGACAACGCGGCAAACTCGGACTCGACGTTGACGAACTCGCAGTGTTCGAGCGTACCGTCTTTGACCAGTTGCCCGAGTTTCTCGACGATGTGCGTCTGCGGCGTAATCGGGTAGGCACAAATGACCTCCGGACGACACAGCGCAACGGCCTCGGCGACCGCCTGCGAACCTTCCATCTGTTTCAGCATGGCGTTGCTCCTAGCCCGCGACGGCTTCGGCCGCGGCACGCGCGGCGTTGATATTGGCCTCGGCGATCTTCGCGGCGAACTTGCGCCGGATCGCCTCCTCGATCGCATCCAGCCGGATCAGACCGCTCAGCGCCGAGAACCCCCCGAGGAGTGCCGCGTTAGGCAGCGGACGGCCGACGTATTTCAACGCGAGCTCGGTGGCCGCGACGGTCACGACGCAGCCCTGGGGGTTCTCGCTCTGCAGCTCGCTGAGGCCGAGCTCGTCGAGGTTGCGCGACGAGTTGACGATGACCCGCCCACTCGCCGACAGGCCTTCGAACAGATTCACCTGGTGCAGCAGCGTCGGGTCCTGGATGATCAGGGCATCGGGTTTCATGACCGGTTCGCGCAGCCGTATCTCCCTGTCGTCGATGCGACAGAAGGCCATGACCGGCGCACCCATGCGCTCGGAGCCGAAACTGGGAAACGCCTGCGAGTGCTTGCCCTCGAGGAACGCGGCGACCGACAGCATCTCCGCCGCACTGACCACGCCCTGACCGCCGCGTCCGTGAATTCGCGCCTGATACATCCTGCCCCCTTGTAGCCGTGGCCTCGCGACCCGGCTCACGACATCTACCCATCCGCTACCGACCGGCCGCCCGCCGGCCTGCCGGCGACGCGACTGCCTCGTCGACCCTGCGCGGCGCCGCGGTACACCAAGGCCTTGTAGCGCCCCGGTTCGACCGCGGCCGTCGACCGCATGCCATCGATGATGCGCTGTCGATACCCGCCGCCCGGCACGGCGAAGCCGTACTCCTTCCAGCACGCCATCCCGTTCGCGGCGCGCCGCAGTCATTTCGCAGCGGATGCCGCCGCGCCGGCGTGCGCGGCATCAATCGGCAAACAGACCGTAGTGAAAGGCGCCTTCAATCACACCGCCGGTGTAGTAACCGTTGAGGCCGCGGCAGCCGCCCTGGGCGAAGTAGACCTTGAGTTCGGGGTCGAGATCCAGCGCCCTGTTGACACCACTGACGAGCTGCTCATCGGCGTTCCTGACCAGGACGCCGCTGAACCCGGCGGTCAACGGATGCAGGTCATTGCCGCTGTCGCCGCAGAACACCACGTCGGCATTGTCGATGCCGTGGGCCTCGGCCAGGTATTCCAGCGCGGTCTGCTTGTTGGCACTGCGTGGCAGCAGGTCCAGCAGCCCGTCGCCCGATTGCGAGTCGAAGCTGTACACGATCGCCTCGTCGTAGCGGTTCTCGACCGCATCGTGCACGATGCTCAACACCCTTTCGCGGTCGTCATGCTCGACATAATAGCTCTGCTTGAACGGGCCGCAGTGTTCGCGTGCCTGCTCGACCAGGCCGTCGACGCCGGCCAGGGCTCCACGGATCGCGTCGGCGTCCCACGCGGGGCTGGTCCGCGCCACGTGACCGTCCCAACCCGGATCGGGTGTCCACACGTCATCGCCCCAGGTGCGAATCGAGGTCCCGACGTCGCCGATCAAGGCATGCGGGTGGCGGATTCCGAAATCCGCGATGGCGGCCTCGGTCAGCGCGAGGTTGCGACCAGTCACGTAGACGACGAAGACGTCGTGCGCCACCGTCAGCTCGTTGAACATCGGGATGGCGCCGGGGTCACTGGGCCAGCTGCCGTTCGGTAGCAGCGTCCGGTCGAGATCGGTCGCGAGGATTCTCATCGTCAGATCGCCTGTCAGGTTCGTTCGGCTTCGCCTACCGCGACCGACAGGCCCGTGCCGTGGCCCGGGGAAGCGAGCACCAACGCCTCGCCCGTGCCGTCGTCCTGGTAGACGGCGAAGCTGTGGTCGCAGAGGTCGGCTTCGAGCCTCACGCTGACCTCCGGATGGACCCAGGCCAGACGGACCTGGTGGGGATCCGACTCGATGACCCGCAGTTCGCCGGAGAACGCAGGCGATGTATTGCGCAAACGGATCAGCGCGAGTTGGTCGCGCACGACCCGACGCCGCAGGCCCGCCTCGATGTCCGGCCAGTGCAGCGTGGTCCGGTTGATCTCCTTGTGTCCCGCCGTGCGGCCCTGCTTGGCCGCCTCGTAGTCGTTCTTGCCGGCGAACAGATCGAGGTACCAGACCTGGGGCACGCCCGGCATGAACATCTGGATGGCCCGCGCCAGCAACAGCTTGTCCTCGTCTTCGCCGAGCGCGCTGAAGAACGTCGCGTTGACCTGGTAGTAGTCGATCTTCTTGCCGCTGGCGTCGTAGAGGTTCTTGGTCAGGCCGCCGCGATCGATGATCCGCTGCATCGTCGCCTCGATCTGTTCGTCACTGAGCAGTCCCGGCCGATAGATGCCGTCGGTGTGCTTGCCCCTGAGATCCAGCACCGGGATGCCGTCATGGCAGCCGAGCATGTTGATGGTCTGCAGGCCCTTTTTGCGGATCTCGCCGATCCACCGCAACAGCGCGTGACTGTCGCCGAACTCGAGGGCGTGGATGAGCAGGCCCGGAAAATAGAAATCATAGACCGGGAAGCCCTGCTCCGCGATCTCCTGATGGATCCCGGCGCCATATTCGGCATGGATCTCCGGGAATATCGTCAACGCATAGCGCTGCGCCATGCTCTTGAGGCGCTGCAGGTAGATCCAGGTACCCGGGCGGTTGAAAAAGTTTGGCTCACCCGGCGCCTTGTGCAGGTAGGCAAAGGCGTCGAGTCGGATGATCTTTGCTCCGTAGCCACTGAGCTTCTTCAATGTTTCATCGTAGAAGCTCCAGACCAGCTCGGAGCGGGCGTTGAGGTCCATCTGACCGAGGTATTCCCGCTTGCTGCAGACGGCCTTGATGATGTCGTCTTTGAGGTGCGCGACATGATCGAGATCCACGGCCTCGAGGTAACCCTTGTCCTTGATGACGATCTTGATCTGGTCCGCAAGGATCTGTGCGGCATCCGCGTCCAGACCCTCGATATCGGCGAAATCCAGCGCCGTGATCTCGGCGAAATCGACCTTCTGGTAGAAGGTATTCCAGTAGGTCTTCAACGATCCATCGGGGAAGCGCACTTTGAGGATCGGCAGGCTCGGCTTGCGCATGAACAGCCGGTCGAGGAATACCTTGTCGGGCACGACTTGGCCTTCGGCATCACGGGTGCCGTGATCCTTCCAGAACTCGTCCCAGTCGATGAAGAAATCCCGGTACCGCGACGCCTCGCCGTTGCACAGCAGATCCTGGAACTGCGGCGAGCGCACCGACAGGTGATTCAGCACCAGGTCCAGCTTGATCTGGATGCCCAGCTCATCGAGCGCTGCAATGTCCTCGGTCGAAACCAGCGCCTCGTTGATGTCGTAGTCGATGATCGAGAAACCACGATCGAGATCGCTGTGGAAGAACGTCGGCAGGATGTAGAACAGCGAAAAAGCGTCTTCGAGCTCCGGTAGCTTGAGCAGCCGGATCGCGTCCGCGAGGCGGTTGCCAATGCTGTCCGGGTACGCGTTGAACATCACGCCGCGTGGAAGTGTTTGCGTTATGAACTGCGCTTGTCCGTCCATCTTCGATACTGGGTCTACCATCTTTCAACTTCGCATGTGCCGATCCAATGACCGCGCTGGCCGCAGGAATGACGCTGATCGCCCCGCTGCGGTACCACCAAAGCACCCATCCGGCTGCCGCGGCGCGTCAATTGTCGGCTGCAGCGGGTCCGGCATCAAGACGGGCCGCATCGAACGGTCGCTGGCCGGAGATCCGCCGGATTGTGCATCACTGGCGCAGCGACCGGCGACGGCAATCCGTGACGCGTCTGTGTCCGGCCCAAGTCCGTGCATGACCCTTGCCTGCAGCCGCCGATGCCCCGCCTGCCGCTGCAACATCACGAAGCGACACCGTAGCGCGCCGGCGATGCGCCATGCTGCTTCAAAGCGGCCGCTGGCGTCGACTCGCGTCCGCCCCGGTCTGGCTTTGCCGTCGCCAGCGATCGCCGACGCCGCATGCACCCGTCGCGTCAATGGATTGCCTAACGGCGTGTTGGGCGTTTTCTGAACGTTTTCGGCCCCCGCCAATTGCGCCGAAAAAGGCCGACCAGGATCACTGGGAATACCCCCATGAAAGGTAAGTGCATAGGCGTCGGTGCTCGAAGCCCGCCGCTGCGAAGCCCGCCGACCTGGCTGCGTCGGCGGACGACTGCATGCCGCGCGCGTGACGGCAACGGGTGGCCGTCCAGCGGCTGCAGTCAATCATTTCTGCAGTATCACAGCGTCATCGCATCGCGTCGGCGTGGCAGACATCGCGACCCGCGAGCCCGGCAGACGCGGGCTTCCGGCGCCGACCGTGGCGCCACATTGCGCGACGACGACGCACCGCGGGCGGTCTCCGCGCATGGCTTGTGGCGGCCCCGGGCAGGCCACCGAACGCGCCACACCCGCTGCGTCACGTGGGCGTCGCGACGTTGGCCCGACGATCTCCGCGCGGCTGTCGAACAAGGCCTTCGGCTGTGCACAATTTATACAGTGAAAACTTGGTGTTGCCGGGCACTCCGAATGTATCTTCTTGGTTGTGCAGCGCAGATTCGACGAAACCTCCCGGCAGCCGCCGAGGCACAGGCGAGGTCGATCCGGTATCGCCCGGTACCGATCAGGTGCCGACCGGGTCCGATGACGTTCCGACGAGAATTCTCCGCACGCGACGGATGAAAACCGCCGCTTGCGACGTTATCCACCTAGTGGCAAATCCCGTGCAACACGACTGACGCAAACGACGCGCCGACCGGGGTCGGAACAAGGACAGACCAATGACGCCCCCGGCCGCTAAGACGATCGAAGCGCCGCGCTTTAACATGACCAGCTGGTTCTCGGTTTCGGGAACCCTGGTCATCGTATTCTTTTGAATGGTTACGTCCTACGTACTGGCGTCGCTTCTCGAGGAACACCTGTCGCGCCGCGATACCGTGGTCATTAAAGACTTCGTCGAACGCATCGCGCAGCACCACGACCCCACAGCTTACTTCGCGCAGGCCTACCCACGCGCAGGAGAAACGCTCGACGATTTCTTCAGCGGCATATCGCATATGCCCGATGTCGCGCGCACGAACGCATTCGCGGCCGACGGCACGGTGGCCTGGTCCAGCAACCGCATGATCATCGGCAAACGGTTTCCGCCTAACCACGAACTCGAAGAGGCGCTACAAGGCCAACTGGTCTCCGAGAAAGGCAACACTTCGACGCCAGGTGGCGACCGTTCGTCACGCTCGCCCTCGCCCACGGCAGCAGCGACAACGACCTCAGCGATGGAGTGGACGGCAATTTCCGCCAGACAGGCCTGGAAGACAACGAGGCGCGTACCTTCGGGATCACCAGCTACAACTACTACGGCGAGGTCAGCGATTTCGAGCCCGCCAACATGTGGATCGGCACCATCGGGATCGGCGTGCGCCCCGACAGGAACACGTCGCTAGTGCGGGTCTACCATCGTTATCGCCAGGCCGACCGAAACGATGACCTGTTCAGTAGCGACCTCGAGATCGACCCCGAAGGCGACGATGCCACGCTCGGTCAGGAGATCGACCTGATTTTTGCCCATCGACCGAACAAGATGACCAAGCTCAGCGTCACGCTGGGCGTGTTCGACCCGGGTGACGCCTTCGACCGTGACGCGGACCCTGCATGGCTGGCGAAGTTCAAGATCGCGTATCGATTCTGATCGGCGCGGCCGTGGATACCTAGACCCACGTTGCCGGCCCTGCGGCAACCCCGCCCTGACTGCGGCGCACCTGATGCCGCGCGGCAGGCAACAGCGCCCCGGCTCGGTCGCGAATCCGCTTCCCGTGAACGCTCTGCCAGACCTGTAGTAGTCGCCTCGATCGCAGAATCGACGGCCGAGGTACAGTTCATCCTGGGTTACAATCAGCGGTAGTGGACGATTGCACAGGGGCTGCATGGCACCACATCCGATCCGAAAACTCGCGTCGGGACTCTGGCTGGCGAGTCGCCGGGAGACCTGCTGTTGCACCGTCCGACGAAGGCGAGCACGTTCGCTTATCGTCAACCATGTCTTGACCCTGGCGCTGTTGGCGGTCTCGGGATCGGGCACCGCAGCGACAACGGTTTCCGTCGACGTTGCCGAGACTTCCGTAACCTTCAACAGTGACGCCGCTGTCGACAAGGTCGAGCACTTCGTGATGTCGGACCCCGCGCGGCTCGTCGTCGACCTGTACGGCGCCTCTCGGGTCAGGCCGAAAACAGCCATTCCGCTTGCGGGCCCATTCCGACGGCTGCGCAGCGGCGCCCATCATGACAAGATCCGGTTCGTGTTCGAGGCTGCAGGGGCCGAGTTGCCCGCATTTTCCATCGATAAGGCGGCACGACGGGTTTCGGTCAGCTGGCAAGACCCGACGAAGCGACCTGCTGCGGGGTCGCAGCCGATACCTCGCGACGTTCCTGCCCACCTCGTGCTCCTCGAAATCATCGACGCGAACGATGCCGCTGTGGCGGAACGCGTACGCAGTGACGCGCTGGCACCGATCGCCGACAAGTGGCGGTATCAGGTGCGGATAGCGGTGCGGCCGTTCAGCAGACTGGCTGAAATGCGGCATTTCTTGCTGCCGCGCCCGGATCGCCTGGTGCTCGAGCTGTCCGGCGTGGTCCTCGACGACCGCGCACAGAGTTTCGACCTGCGCGACGGCTTCCGCCGCGTCAAGGTCTATGCAACGCCGCGGGCACTGCGCCTGGAGTTCGAGATCGGCGATGGTCCATTACCGCGTTTCAGCATTTTCGAGGTTCCCAGCCTCGAGTACATCGTGGTTGCCTGGGGCGTCCGTGACACCGGGTCGGAACAGTAGATCGCAACCGCGTACGGCGGGCGCAGTCGGCACGGTCGCGAGCGTCCAAAGGGCTCGCAATGGCTGTGCCCGTGTTGTGCCTAGTCGAATCGAGAGGCGATCGGCAGGTATGAAAAAAGGGCTCTGGATACCTCCAGAACCCTTTTCTTATCATCAACTTACGCGATGAAGTTAATGTAGAGATTTGGTAGCGGGGGCAGGATTTGAACCTACGACCTTCGGGTTATGAGCCCGACGAGCTGCCAGACTGCTCCACCCCGCATCTGACAGCGCGGATTTTACATATTGCACGCCCGCTGAACAAGCCGGTTGCGGCGGCCGTGTTCAAAACAGACCGTACTCAGCCACCGAAAGCCGCCCGGCACGCCCCGAGCAAGGCGGCCGGGAAGATCCCGAATGCCAGCATCGCGAGCCCGTTGACCGACATCGCAACCTGGGTGTCGAGCGACGACACCAGTGGCACGTCCACCAGGGGTTTGTCGAAGTACATGGCCTTTACCGCGCGCAGGTAGTAGAACGCGCCGATGATCGAAAAGAACACCGCGACGACGGCCAGCCAGACGAGGTCGATGCTGACGACGGCATCGAGGACGAACAGCTTGGCGAAGAACCCCACCGTCGGTGGCACGCCGGCCATCGAGAACAGGATCAGCATCATCATGAACGCCAGCCACGGGCTGCGGTCGTTCAGGCCCTTCAGATCGTCGATATTCTCGGCATCGAGGCCGTTCCGGCTCAGCATCGTGACCACGCCGAAGCCGCCTGCAGCCGTCAGCGCGTAGACGATCGCGTAGAACATGGCCGCCGAGAACCCCTTGTCGGTACCGGCGATCAGGCCAAGGAAGATGAAACCGACGTGCGAGATCGTCGAGTAGGCCAACATGCGTTTCAGGTTGGTCTGTGCGATTGCGATGACGTTGCCCAGTGCCATCGACAATACGGCGAGAATGATCAGCATGTCCTGCCATTGCGCGAGCAGGCCGCCCAATCCGTCTACCAGCAGGCGGATCGCGAGCGCGAACGCGGCGATCTTCGGCGCACTGCCGAGGAACAGGGTCACCGCCGTCGGCGCGCCGTGATAGACATCCGGCACCCACATATGGAACGGCACCGCACCGAATTTGAATGCGATACCGATTACGATGAACACGAGGCCGAACACCAACACTGTCTGGTCGGCCGTACCCGCGGCAATGACAGCGGCGACCTCGGGCAGCACCAGGTGACCGGTGGCGCCGTAGACCATGGATATGCCGTACAGCAGCATGCCCGACGCCAGTGCCCCAAGCACGAAGTATTTCATCGCCGCCTCGGCGCCGGTCTTCGAATCACGGTGAAACGCCACCAGCGCGTACAGGCACAACGCCAGCAGCTCGAGACCGAGATACACGGTCAGGAAGCTGTTCGCCGAGATCATTATCATCATGCCGAGCACGGCGAACAGTCCGAGCACGTAGTATTCGCCGCGGAACGCACCGAGTTCGCGCAGGTAGTCCTTCGCGTAGACGAACGCAAACAGGCTGACCAGCAACAACCCGGTCTTCAGGACGTCCGCCATCGGATCGCGCACGAAGCTGCCGTCGAGTATGACTTCGCGCACCGGGCCCGCCGCGTACTGGGTGGCGGCAACGGTAACGATCAGGGCCGCCAGCGAGAGCCCGTAGGTGACCAGCCGGGTGCGATCGCTGAGGAACAGGTCGACCACCAGGACCAGGCAAGCCGCGCAGAGCAGCACGATCTCCGGTAGCACCGGTTGAAGGGTTGTCAGGTTGTATTCCATGCCGTGTTACCGATCCTGCACCATCAGAGCTTGGTGATCGCGATGTGCCGGACGAGATTCTCGATAGACACGTCCATGACCTCGATCAGCGGCGCCGGCCAGATACCCAGGACCAGCACCGCAACTGCCAACGACGTGAGCACGAACGCCTCGCGCTTGTTGATGTCCTCGAGTGCGGCGACCTTGTCGGAACCGACTTCACCGTAGACCACGCGCTTGACCATCCACAGCGTGTAGGCCGCACCGACGATCAGTGTCGTCGCGGCCAGAAACGCGAACCAGAAATCGGCGCGGAAACTGGCAAGAATGACCATGAACTCACCGACGAATCCCGACGTACCGGGCAGCCCCGCGTTGGCCATTGCAAAGAAAACCATGAACGCGGCGAACCAGGGCATGACGTTGACGACACCGCCGTAGTCGTCGATCTGGCGGCTGTGCAGGCGGTCGTAGAGAACGCCAACGCAGAGGAACATCGCCGCCGAGATGAAGCCGTGCGACACCATCTGCACCATGCCGCCCTGCAGGCCGAGGATGGCGCCCGAGTCGACGTCATTGCGCGCCATGATGATGAAGGCGATGAAGAAGCCCAGGGTCACGAAGCCCATGTGGGCGATCGACGAGTAGGCGATGAGTTTCTTCATGTCCTGCTGTACCAGCGCGACGAAACCGATATACACCACGGCAATCAGCGACATGCCGATGATCATCCAGTCAAGCTCGCTGCTCGCATCGGGGGTTATCGGCAGGCTGAACCGCAGGAAGCCGTAGCCACCGATCTTCAGCATGATCGCCGCCAGGATCACCGAACCGCCCGTAGGCGCCTCGACGTGCGCATCAGGCAGCCAGGTGTGGACGGGCCACATCGGCACCTTGACCGCAAACGCCAGCAGGAAGGCGACGAAGATCAGGATCTGCTCGGTCAGGTTCAGCTTGAGATCATGGAACGCCAGTATCTCCATCGAACCGGAATGGAAGTACATGTAGATCAGCGCGACCAGCATGAAGACCGAGCCGAGGAAGGTGTACAAGAAAAACTTGATCGTCGCATAGACGCGGTTGGGCCCGCCCCAGACGCCGATGATGATGAACATCGGGATCAGCATGGCCTCCCAGAACACGTAGAACAGCATGGCATCCAGCGCGGCGAAGACGCCGACCATGACACCTTCCATCATCAGGAAGGCCGCCATGTACTGCGACGGCTTGTACTGGATCACCTCCCAGCCGGCGATGATCACGAGGATCGATATGAACGTCGTCAGCAGGATCAATGGCATCGAGATGCCATCGATGCCCAGATAGTAATAGACGTCGAACAACGGGATCCACGGCGCCTTCTCGACGAACTGCATCTGTGCAGTCGTGGGATCGAAGCCGCTGTACAGCGGCAGACTGACCAGGAAGGTCAACACGGCGAAGATCAGCGCCAGCCACCGCGACACGTTGGGTGCCTTGTCGCCGCTCGCAAGCACTAGCGCACCGCCGAGAATCGGCAGCCAGATCACCGCGCTGAGAATGGGCCAGTCTGCTGTCATGTCTGTCTAGTCTCTCGTTCTGTCATCGACGCCGCCTTTTGGCCGGCAACGACTCTCCAACGCCACGGTTTGCATCACGCGACTCGCTGCCGGACCATCAGCCGCGCAGCACGAACCATCCGAGCAACACCAACAGGCCGACGATGATCGCCATCGCGTAGTGGTACAGCATGCCCGTCTGCACGAACCTCATGATCGCGGCGAGTTTGCCGACCGAATGCGCCGACCCGTTGACCGCCAGCCCGTCGATTACCGCGCGGTCGCCGACCAGCCACAGGAACTTGCCGAGCAGCTTGCTGCCGCCGGCGAATACCGCCTGGTTGAATTCGTCGAACCCGTACTTGCGATCGAGCACGAAATGCGCCCAGTCCAACCGGCGCGCCAGGTTGCGCGCAATCTCCGGTTTCTGCGTGTAGACGTACCACGCGGTCGCCAGGCCGCCGATCGCAAGCCAGAAAGGCAGCGCCATCACGCCATGCAGCATGAAACCAAGCACGCCGTGGTACTCGATCGCCCCCAACGTGTTGTGCTCGGCCGCAACGAACAGCACGCCGTCGAAGTAGTCGCCGAACACCATTGGACCGACCGTCAGGAAACCGATGACGACCGACGGGATCGCGAGCAGGATCAACGGCAGCGTGACGACCCACGGTGATTCGTGTGGTGTCGGTTCGTCTTCGACGTGGTGGTGCTCCTGGGCCTCAGCTCCGCCGTGCTCGTCATGCGCTTCGTGATGCGGTTCGAAGTGGCGCGGCCCGTCGCCGTGGAACACGAGGAAGTACATCCGGAAACTGTACAGCGCGGTCACGAAGACGCCGGCGACGAGCAGCACGTGGGCATAGGTCGCGCCGGCGATCTGTGAATGGTGCACCGCCTCGATGATGGCATCCTTGGAGAAGAAACCCGAGAAGCCCGGGAACCCGATCAGCGCCAGCGACCCGAGCAAGGCCGTCCAATGGGTGATCGGCATGTACTTGCGGATGCCGCCCATGTTGCGGATATCCTGGTCGTGGTGCATACCGATGATGACCGATCCCGCGGCGAGGAACAGCAGCGCCTTGAAAAAGGCGTGCGTCATCAGGTGGAACAATCCGGCTGCGTAGGCCGATGCGCCGAGTGCGGCGATCATGTAACCGAGCTGCGACAGCGTCGAGTACGCGACGACGCGCTTGATGTCGTTCTGAACGATCCCGATCAGGCCCATGAAGAAGGCCGTCGTCGCGCCGATCACCAGCACGAAAGTCAGCGCCGTTTCCGAGAGTTCGTACAACGGCGACATGCGGGCGACCATGAAGATACCGGCGGTGACCATCGTCGCAGCGTGGATCAACGCGGAAATCGGCGTCGGGCCCTCCATCGAGTCCGGCAGCCAGACGTGCAACGGGACCTGCGCCGATTTGCCCATCGCACCGATGAACAGCAGGATGCAGACCACCGTCATCAACGACCACTCGGTGTCGCCCCAGATCGTGATCGTCGCGTCGGCAAACTGTGGCGCGGCTGCGAACGCCTCGGCGTAATCGAGTGTACCGAAGTACATCGCCACGGCCGCGATACCGAGTATGAAGCCGAAGTCACCGACGCGGTTGACCAGGAACGCCTTCATGTTGGCGAAGATCGCGGTTTCGCGTTTGAAGTAGAAGCCGATCAGCAGGTACGACACCAGGCCGACGGCTTCCCAGCCGAAGAACAGCTGCAGGAAGTTGTTTGCCATGACCAGCATCAGCATCGAGAATGTGAACAGCGCGATGTAGCTGAAGAAGCGCTCGTATCCATCCTCGTGCGCCATGTAGCCGATCGTGTAGATATGCACCATCAGCGACACGAAAGTGACGACCGCCATCATCATCGCGGTCAGACGGTCTACCAGGAAACCGATCTCCATGCGCAGGCCGTCGCTGACCATCCAGATGTAGACGCTCTCGTTGTAGACCGGCGCTCCCTGGAAGGCGTGCAGGTACAGCACATACAGTGACAGCACGCAGGAGATACCGACACCCAGGATCGTCACCGAGTGCGCGCCTACCTTGCCGACCTGGTTGCGCAACAGTCCCGCGATGAGCGCACCGGCCAGCGGCGCCAAAACGATGGTGAGTAAGATCGCTTCCATCACTAGCCCTTCAAAGTGTCCAGATCGGCGACGTTGATCGTCTGCCGGCTGCGGAACAGCACGACCAGGATCGCCAGACCGATGGCCGCTTCGGCCGCAGCAACCGTCAGGATGAAGAACACGAACACCTGCCCTGCGGTATCGCCGAGGAAATGCGAGAAAGCGATGAAATTGATGTTCACCGCCAACAGCATCAGCTCGATGCACATCAGCAGCAGGATGACGTTCTTGCGATTCAGAAAGATACCGGCGACACTGAGCGAGAACAGGATGGCCGCAACGATCAGGTAATCGGAAAGCGCAATCATCGAGCCTTCTCCTCGGCATCCATCTTGATCACACGCAGGCGGTCAGACGCCTTCACGGTCACCTGGCGCGATGGATCCTGGTACTTGGTCTCGGGCCGCTTGCGCATCGTCAATCCGATCGCGGCGACGATACCGACCAAGAGGATTACCGCAGCGATCTCGAACGCATACAGATGTTCGGTGAACAGGGCCAGCCCGAGTTCTTCGGTGTTGCTGTAACCGGCCGGCCTGGGTTCGGGCGCGGCGACGACGTCGATGCCGAAGCGTTGCGGACCGACCACGATCAACAGCTCGACTGCCATCGCAATAGCGACGACGATGGCGACGGGTGCATTGCGGACGAAACCGGCGCGCAGTTCGGCGATGTTGATGTCGAGCATCATGACGACAAACAGGAACAGCACCATGACGGCGCCGACGTACACGAGCACCAGCGCAATGGCGAGAAACTCCGCCTCCGCGAGCAGCCACAGGCCGGCGCTGTTGAAAAAGGCCAGCACCAGGAACAGCGCCGAATGGACCGGATTCTTGCGGGTAATGACCATTACGGCCGAAAAGATCAAAAAAACGGAAAACACGTAAAACAGAAACTTCTCGAATCCCATCATCCGCCCCCGCCTCAGCGTACCGCCGCCTGAGCCGCCCTGTCGGCGGCCAGCTGCTGTTCGTACTTGTCGCCGATGTCGAGCAGCATCTGCTTCGTCATGATCTGCTCCCCTCGGTTCTCGAAGTGATACTCGTAGACGCGCGTCTCGACGATCGAGTCGACCGGGCACGACTCTTCGCAGAATCCGCAGTAGATGCACTTGAACAGGTCGATGTCGTAGCGCGTCGTGCGCCGTGACCCGTCGTCGCGTGGTTCCGCCTCGATCGTGATCGCCAGCGCCGGGCACACCGCCTCGCACAGCTTGCACGCAATACAGCGCTCCTCACCGTTCGGATAGCGCCGCAGCGCATGTAGGCCGCGGAAACGCGGTGACACCGGCGCCTTCTGTTCGGGATACTGCAGCGTGAACTTGCGCGCGAAGAAATAGCTGCCGGTCACGCTGAGGCCCTTCAGGAGCTCGAACAGGAACAGGCTGCGAATGTAGTTTGCAATCGTCTTCATCGCCTCGCCTCAGTTGAACCACCAAGGCATCTCACCCACTCTCATGCCGGCCACAACGACGATCCAGACGATCGTGATCGGTATGAAGACCTTCCAGCCGAGACGCATGATCTGGTCATATCGGTAGCGGGGAAAGGTCGCGCGGAACCACAGGAACAGGAACATGAAGAAGAATGTCTTCAGCAACAACCAGTGGAAGCCGTCATCGAGCAGGAATACGCCGTCGACCCAGACATGGGGCAGCGGCGAAAGCCAGCCACCGAGGAACATCAGCGCACTGAGCGCCGAGATCAGGATCATGTTCGCGTACTCGGCGAGGAAGAACACCGCAAAGGTCATGCCCGAGTACTCGACGTGGAAACCGGCGACGATCTCGGACTCGCCCTCGGCAACGTCGAACGGCGCGCGGTTCGTCTCTGCGACGCCGGAGATGAAATACACGAGGAACAGCGGCAGCAACGGCAACCAGAACCAGTGCATCACGCTGCCTTCCTGCGCCATGACGATATCGCCCAGGTTTAGGCTCCCCGCGGCGACCAGTACGCCGACCAGCGCGAAACCCATCGCGATCTCGTACGACACGATCTGCGCGGCCGAACGGATCGAGCCGAGGAACGCGTACTTGGAGTTCGACGCCCAGCCCGCGATGATCACGCCGTAGACACCGAGTGACGTCATCGCCAGGATGTACAGCAGACCGGCGTTGACATCCGCAAGCACGATGCCGGCGTCGAACGGGAACACGGCCCACGCCGCCAGTGCAGGACCGATCGACAGCATCGGGGCGATCAGGAACAACAGCTTGTTCGCACCCGACGGGATCACGATCTCCTTGAACATCAGCTTGACCGCGTCGGCGATCGGCTGGCCCAGCCCCCAGAGCCGCATGCCGAAGAAACCGACCCGGTTTGGCCCGTTACGGACCTGCATGAAACCGATGATCTTGCGCTCGGCATAGGTGTAGTACGCCACCAGAATCATCAGCGGCAGCATGATCGCGACGATCTTGATGACGATCTGGATCACGACCGGCAGCGATGTCCACAACTCAATCACGGCATTCACCTGTCAGACCTTTTCCACGGCTACCGGCCCAAACGCAGGCCCCAGCGCTTCGGCTCCCGGTACCGCGGCCGGCAGCCAGACGCACCCATCCGGCACGCTGTCGTCGATCACCGCGGCGAACTCGGCACTGCCACCCGCCTGCGAAACACGCACCGTCGCATTGCCGTTCACACCCAGGGCGGATGCCGCGTCGGCGTTGATGCGCAACGACGCCCCCCAGGCGTCCGGCGTCGACTGCAGCGCGTGCGCACGACGCGTCAGTGCATCGACGCCGTAGATCGACACACCGCCGATGCGCTGCCACTGGCCGTCGGCGGCGCTGCGCGGCCGCGCGGCGACCCGTGCCGCGGCCAGGCGGTTGTCGGGCCGCAGATCGGCACACGCCGCAACTACCTCGTCACGAACGGCGCGCGAATCGGCGTAATCGAAGCCGTCGATGTCGACCAGGTTGCCGAGCACGCGCAGCACCTTCCACGCCGGTCGCGTCTCGCCCGGTGCCTGGGCGGCACCGGAAAAGCTCTGCGCGACGCCCTCGATGTTGACGAACGTACCCGACGTCTCGGCGAATGCCGCAACCGGCAGCAGTATGTCGGCGTGTTCCTCGAGCCACGGCGAGCGGTGACTCGACAGCGCGATCAGCTGAGCTTCACGCAGCGCGGCCGAGGTCCGGGCCGGATCGGCGGTATCGGCGTCCGGCTCGATCCCCAGCGTGACGTAGAGCGCCCGAGGCTCGGTCAGCATCGCCTGCGCGTCCAGCCCGGGCGCCGTGACGGCCGCGCCGCCGGCAACGCGATGCGGGACGGCGCCGGCCATCCAGGCGCCGCAGTCGTTGCTGCCGAAACCGACGACGCCGGCGCTGACGCCGGCGGCGTCTGCGATGCCCACGGCCAGCGCACGCAACAGCGCGAAATCGGGGTGCATCATCGCCGCGGTGCCGAGCAGCACGCTGCCCTGCCCGGCCGCCTTGAGCGCGTCGGCTATCGCCTGGTGTGCCTGATCGGCATCCACCGGGACACCGTGGGTGTCGACGCCGAGCGCGGCCGCGACACCGGCGAGCTCCGCCGCCATCGCCGACGGGGTGCAGACGATGTCGACGTCGAGGTCGAAATTGTAGTCATAGGCGACCGGATTGATCGCCATGACCTGGCCGCCCTCGCGGTGCGATTGACGCACGCGGTGGTTCAGCATCGGCTGGTCCTTGCGCAGCCAGGCGCCGACCAGCAGCGTCGCGTCGTTGCCGGCGAGGCTGGCGATCGGCTGCCCCAGCCACGGCAGCGCCGGATCGGCGGCCGTGCCGCTGAAATCGCTCTGCCGCAGCCGGTGATCGATGTTGTCGCTGCCCAGGCCACGCACCAGGCGCGCCATCAGATAGAACTCCTCGAGCGTCGCGCTCGGCGAGACCAACGCGCCGATCTGATCGCCCGCCTGCGCCTTCAGCAACTTCGCCGCGGCCTGCAGTGCCTGCTGCCAATCGACTTCCTTGAGCTTGCCACCGTCGCGCAGCATCGGGCGCTGCAGCCGGTCCGGCGCATACAGGCCCTGGTAGCTGAAGCGGTCGCGATCCGAGATCCATGTCTGATTGAACGCCTCGTTCTCGCGCGGCACGACGCGCATCACCTGGTTACGGCGCACGTGAACGTGCAGGTTGCTGCCGACACCGTCGTGCGCGGCAACGGTATCGTGCTCGGTGAGTTCCCAGGCCCGCGACGTGAAACGCGACGGCTTCGCGGTCAACGCGCCGACCGGGCACAGATCGATGACATTGCCGGAAAGCTCGGACGCCACGCTGTGCTCGAGGTAGACACCGATCCGCATGTGCTCGCCGCGGCCGGTGGCGCCGAGTTCACGCAGGCCGGCGATCTCGCCACCAAAGCGCACGCAGCGCGTACAGTGGATACAGCGCGTCATCTCGGTCGCGATCAGAGCGCCGATGTCCTCGTCGCGCACCACGCGCTTGCGCTCGGAATAACGCGACACATCGGCACCGTAGCCCATGGCGACGTCCTGCAGTTCGCACTCGCCGCCCTGGTCGCAAATCGGGCAATCGAGCGGATGGTTGATCAGCAGGAATTCCATCGTGCCCTTCTGCGCCTCGCGGGCCAGCGGGGAGCGCGTGAAGACCTTCATGCCGCCGACGACCGGCGTCGCGCAGGCCGGCAGCGGCTTGGGCGCCTTCTCGACCTCGACCAGGCACATGCGGCAGTTTGCCGCGACCGACAGGTGCTTGTGGTAGCAGAAGCGCGGCACACTGATGCCCGCGGCATCCGTGACCTCGATCAGCATCTGCCCCGGCATTGCCTCGAGCGACTTGCCGTCGACCTCTATCGTGATGGTTTGATCTTCAGCCATGGGTTCTCAGTTCACGTTTGCCGCGCACGGACCGTGCATGAACACGCCGCTGCACACCGCGCGGCAGCGAGCGCGCCACCGGTTTCCGTCGTTTGCCTGCCGATCTGCATTCGCATCATTGCCGTCCCTAAACCATGCACTTCTTGTGATCGATGTGATACTGGAACTCGTCGCGGAAGTGCTTGATGAAGCCGGCCACCGGCATCGCCGCGGCGTCCCCCAGCGCGCAGATGGTCCGACCCATGATCTTGGCGGCGACGTCGTCGAGCAGATCGAGGTCCTCCGGCTTGCCCTTGCCGGTCTCGATCCGATGTACGACGCGATGCATCCAGCCAGTGCCCTCGCGGCACGGCGTGCACTGCCCGCAGGACTCCTCGTAGTAGAAGTACGAAATCCGGTCGAGCACCTTGACCATGCAGTTGCTGTCGTCCATGACGATGACGGCACCGGAACCCAGCATCGACCCAGCCTGGGCGATGCTGTCGTAGTCCATCGTCAAGTCCATCATCACGTCGCCGGGAAGCACGGGCGCCGACGATCCGCCGGGTATCACCGCCTTGCATGGGCGACCGTCGCGCATGCCGCCGGCGAGCTCCAGGAGCTCGGCAAACGGCATGCCCATCGGCACCTCGTAGTTTCCGGGACGCGCGACGTTCCCGGAGACCGAAAACAGCTTGGGGCCGCCGCTGTTGGCGACGCCGATATCGCGAAACCATTCGGCGCCCTGGCGAATGATGTCCGGGATCGACGCCAGGGTCTCGGTGTTGTTGATGACCGTCGGTCGCCCGTACAGGCCGAACATTGCCGGAAACGGCGGCTTGAAACGCGGCTGGCCCTTCTTGCCTTCGAGGGATTCGAGCAGTGCGGTCTCTTCGCCGCAGATGTAGGCGCCGGAACCGAGATGGGTATGGATCTCGAAATCGAAACCGCTGCCGAGGATGTCGCTGCCGAGAAGACCTGCCGCGCGCGCCTCGGCCAACGCCGCTTCAAAGCGCTCGTAGGGCTCCCAGAACTCGCCGCGGATATAGTTGTAGCCCGCGACCGCGCCGATCGTGTAGCCACAGATGATCATGCCCTCTATCAGCGCGTGCGGGTTGTAGCGCAGGATGTCGCGATCCTTGAAGGTGCCCGGTTCCCCTTCGTCGGAGTTGACCACGACATACTTGTCACCCGGTGCCGCGCGGTTGATGAAGCTCCATTTCAGGCCGGTCGGGAACCCGGCGCCACCGCGGCCGCGCAGGCCCGACGTCTTGACCATGTCGACGATGTCCTGGGGTGACGTCTTCTCGTTGAGGATCTTCTTCAGCGCCTCGTAACCGCCCTCGGACTGATACGTCTCGAGCCGCCACGGGCGGTCGTTGTTCAACGTGCGGAAGCAGACTTCGTTAGCCATCGCGTTACTCCAGGCCGTCCAGAATCTGATCCACGAGTTCCGGGGTCAGATTCTCGTAGTAGGTGTGACCGATCTGCATCATCGGTGCGCCGCCACAGGCGCCGAGACACTCTACTTCCTTGAGGCTGAACTTGCCGTCGGACGTGACCTGGCCAAAACCTATGCCGAGCCGGTTGGTCAGGTGATCGAGGATGCCATCTGAGCCGTTGATCATGCACGACACGTTGGTGCACAGGCAGATCTTGTGCCTGCCGACCGGCTTGTGTTCGTACATCGAGTAGAACGTGCCGACTTCGTAGACCGCGATCGCCGGCATGTCGAGGTAATCGGCGACCTGGTCCATGAGTTCGCGGGTCAGGTGGCCGCCGTTCATGTCCTGAACGATCATCAGCGACGCCATGCATGCCGACTGCTGCCAACCCTCGGGGTACTTGGCAATCCACTTGTCGATCTCGGCGCGCACTTCGGGCGTGAACAGCTCGTCTTTGTTTTCGCACTTGTTGACGCGAACCATCGGCTCACTGCGCATGCTCATCGGTCGATCTCCCCGAATACGACATCCATCGTGCCGATGATCGCGACGACGTCGGCGAGCATATGTCCGCGCGCCATCTCGTCCATGGCCGCAAGGTGCGGGAAACCCGGCGCGCGAATCTTCAGTCGATAGGGCTTGTTCGCGCCGTCTGAGACGATGTAGCAACCGAACTCGCCCTTCGGCGCTTCGACGGCGGCATACACCTCGCCGGGAGGCGGGCAGTAGCCCTCGGTAAACAGTTTGAAGTGATGGATCAGCGCCTCCATGTCGTCTTTCATGTCGGCGCGCTTGGGTGGTGTGACCTTGTGGTCGTCGAGCATTACCGGGCCGGGATTCTCGCGCAGCCACTTCACACATTGCTTGATGATGCGCGCCGACTGTCGAAACTCCTCGACACGCACCAGGTAGCGGTCGTAGCAGTCGCCGTTGGTGCCCAGGGGGATGTCGAAATCGACCTCGTCGTAAGCGGCATACGGCTGCTTCTTGCGCAGATCCCAGGCAATACCGGAACCCCGCAGCATCGGCCCGGTAAAGCCGAGCTGCATCGCGCGTTCCGGCGTCACGACGCCGATGCCGACGGTGCGCTGCTTCCAGATGCGGTTGTCGGTCAACAGGTTCTCGTATTCGTCGACCAGACCGGGGAAGCGGTCGACGAAGTCTTCGATGAAATCGAGCAACGAGCCCTCGCGCGCCGCGTTGCGGCGCTTGAGTTCGGCGGCGTCGCCTAGATGGCTCTCTTCGTATCGCGTCATATGCTCGGGCAGGTCGCGATACACGCCGCCCGGGCGATAGTAGGTCGCGTGCATGCGCGCACCCGATACCGCCTCGTAGCAGTCCATCAGGTCCTCGCGCTCGCGGAAGCAATACAGGAACATCGTCATCGCGCCGACATCGAGCGCGTGCGTGCCCAACCACATCAGGTGGTTGAGGATGCGCGTGATCTCGTCAAACATCGTGCGGATGTATTGCGCGCGTTCGGGCGCTTCGATTCCGAGCAGCTTCTCAATCGCGCGGACGTACCCGTGCTCGTTGCACATCATCGATACGTAGTCGAGACGGTCCATGTAGCCGATCGACTGGTTGTACGGCTTGCTCTCAGCCAGCTTCTCGGTGGCCCGATGCAGCAGGCCGATGTGCGGGTCCGCGCGATCGATGACCTCGCCGTCCATTTCCAGCACCAGGCGCAGCACGCCATGCGCCGCCGGGTGCTGTGGACCGAAGTTCAGCGTGTAATTGCGGATCTCAGCCATCGTCGTGCCCGGCCTCCTCTGCCGGCTCGGGTTTCCAGCCGGCCTCGTAGCGACCATCTTCGCGGATCACGCGCGGCACCAGCGTGCGCGGCTCGATGCTGACCGGCTCGTAGACGACGCGCTTCTGCTCGGCGTCGTAGCGCATCTCGACCTGGCCGATCAGCGGGAAGTCCTTGCGGAACGGGTGGCCGATGAAACCGTAGTCGGTGAGTATGCGGCGCAGGTCCGGGTGGCCGGCAAACATGATGCCGTACAGGTCGAACGCCTCGCGTTCGAACCACAGCGCACCCGCCCAGACCGGCACGACGGAATCGACGATCGGACGGTCGGCGTCGAGAAAGGTCTTTACCCGCAGGCGCACGTTCTTCGCCACCGACAGCAGGTGATAGACCGCCGCGAAGCGGTCTTTCGGATCCATCTCCGGCAGTTCGCGACTGACCCCACGGCCGAATCCGGCATTGGCCGCGGTGCTCGTTATCCACTCCGACTCGCCGTAGGTCGCATAGTCGACGCCGCAGACGTCGATGCACTGCTCGAAGGCAAGGTCGCTGTTGCCGCGCAGCACACGCATGACATCGAGCAGCGACTCGCGCGGAACGGTCAGCGTCAGCTCCCCACGTTCGCGCGACCGGGTGCAGCCGTCGACGTCCTCGAGCTGTTCCTCGAGGCTTTCTTCGAGCTCGTCCAGACGATCTTCAAGCGTCATCGATCAGGCCTGTCTGGCACGCGTCAGCGCGCAATGGTGTTGGTTCGTCGGATCTTGTTCTGCAGCTGCAGGATGCCCCACAACAGGGCCTCGGCGGTCGGCGGACAACCCGGCACATACACGTCGACCGGTACGATGCGGTCGCAGCCGCGCACCACAGAATAGGAGTAGTGGTAATAGCCACCGCCGTTGGCACAGGATCCCATCGAGATGACCCAGCGCGGCTCGGCCATCTGGTCGTAGACCTTGCGCAGCGCCGGCGCCATCTTGTTGACCAGCGTGCCGGCGACGATCATCACGTCGGACTGGCGCGGGCTCGGTCGGAACACCATGCCGAAGCGGTCGATGTCGTAGCGCGCCGCGGCCGCATGCATCATCTCCACGGCGCAGCACGCGAGGCCGAATGTCATCGGCCACATCGAGCCGGTGCGCGCCCAGTTGATCACGCCGTCGAGCGACGTCGTGACGAAACCCTTTTCGAGGACGCCTTCTATTCCCATTCCAGCGCCCCCTTCTTCCATTCATAGATGAAGCCGACGACGAGAATGCCGAGGAAGATCATCATGGCCCAGAAGCCGGCCATGCCGATCTCGTCGAGCACCACGGCCCACGGGAACAGGAACGCGATCTCGAGATCGAAGATGATGAACAGGATCGCGACCAGGTAGTAGCGGACGTCGAACTTCATCCGCGAGTCCTCGAACGCCTCGAAGCCGCACTCGTACGGAGAGCTCTTCTCGGCGTCCGGGCGATGCGGTGACAGCACGAAACCGAGGCCGATCATCGCCGCACCGACGACCGAGCCGATGACAATGAAGATCAAGACCGGCAGGTAGGTTTCCAGCATCCGACGCCTTCTCTGACAGGTAGAAACCGCCCGGTCTGCAGCACGACGGACGGTTTTTTGGTGGGCCGCCAGCATAGCGACCGGGATGTATTAGTGTCAAATAAAACGCAGCAACTATGTCTTTGTTTTTAAAAACTTATCATTGCGTTTGCCGGGGCATAAAAAAACGGTATCGCCACGCAGGCGGCGATACCGTTTAGCTGGTGCCGAAGGCCGGACTCGAACCGGCACGGCTTTCGCCACTACCCCCTCAAGATAGCGTGTCTACCAATTTCACCACTTCGGCGGATGGGTTGCTGTTTACTCGTTGACCTGCGGCACGTCGCCGCCCGACGGGACCGGTACCGCGGACTCCGCTGCGGGTGCCTCCGGGATACTCGGCAGATCGGTGACCGGCGGCACCTCGGGCTGTTCGACGGCCGCCGGCGGCGCCGCGTCCATGACGGTCTCCGGTTCGTTGCCCTGCATCGCGAAGTAGGCGAGCGCCAGGCTGGTCACGAAGAAAGCGGTGGCGAGCACGGCCGTGCTGCGGCTGAGGAAATTCGACGCACCGCGCGATCCGAACACCGTGGCCGACGCACCGGAGCCGAACGCCGCACCCATGTCGGCGCCCTTGCCATGCTGGATGAGGATCAACGCCACCAGGCCGATGGCGAGAAACAGGTGCACGACAACCAACACGGATTCCATGATAAACCTCTAATAAATTCAGCGGTTTGCAGCCGAGCACACCGCGAGGAAATCGTCGGCCTTGAGCGACGCGCCGCCGATCAGGCCGCCGTCGATATCCGGCTGGGCGATCAGCTCGGCGGCATTCTTCGGGTTCATGCTGCCGCCGTACAGGACGCGGATACCGTCGGCGACAGCCGGGTCTGCCGCCGCGAGGCGGCCACGGATGAACGCGTGGACGTCTTGCGCCTGCTGCGGCGACGCGGTCTTGCCGGTGCCAATCGCCCAGACCGGCTCGTAGGCAATCACGCCGCTACCGACCGTGTCGATGCCGCAATGCGCGACGACGGCGTCGAGCTGGCGACCGACGACGTCTTCCGTGATGCCCTGTTCACGCTCGTCGAGCGTCTCACCGACACACAGGATCGGCACCAGGCCCGCGGCACGCGCGGCAGCGAACTTCTCGGCGACCACCTGGTCGGTCTCGCCGTGATAGGCGCGCCGCTCGGAGTGGCCGATGATCACGTAGTGGCAACCGAAATCGCTGAGCATCGACGCCGCGGTCTCGCCGGTGTAGGCGCCCGAGGCATGCACCGAGACATCCTGGCCGCCCCACTTGATCGGGCTGCCGTCGAGTTCGGCCTGGACCGCAGGGATGAACACGGCCGGGGCGCACACGGCGACCTCGGCGGTGGTCACCTGGCCGATACCGGCCTTGAGGCCAACCAGCAGCTCGCCGACGCTCGCGCGCGATCCGTTCATCTTCCAGTTCCCGGCCACCAACGGCTGACGCATGTTCGACTCCCCTCGAAAACAGGCGCCGTAGCTTAACGGCGAAGGGCCGTCAAATCAATGCCATGCGGTAGCGACCGCGGTGGTTTCAACCCGGTAGCTGGGCGCGGACGACTTCAGCGATGGAGTTCGCCTTGGCGGCGACGACCTCGGCCTCGCGGCCTTCGACCATGACCCGGATCAGCGGTTCCGTGCCCGACGGACGCAACAGCACGCGGCCATCGCCGCCCATGTCCGATTCGACGACCGACACCGCGTCGTTGACGGCGGGATTGGCCATGACATCGGACGCGCGTGCGGTACCGAGCGGGACGTTGATCAGCTCCTGCGGAAACTTGTGCATGCCGGCGCGCAGCTCGCCGAGCGAACGCCCGGTCTTGTTGACCTCGGCCAGCACCTGCAGCGCGGCGACGATGCCGTCACCGGTCGTCGTCCGGTCGCGACAGATGATGTGGCCGGACGGTTCGCCGCCCAGCGTCCAGCCCTGGTCGACGAGTCGCTCGAGGATGTAGCGATCACCGACCGCGACGCGGTCGAACCCGACACCGAGGTTGCGCAGCGCGACCTCGAGACCGAGGTTGCTCATGTGCGTGCCGACCACGTTGCCGCTGAGGCCGCCGTTGTCGAGGCGTGAGCGCGCGATCACGTACAGCAGCTCGTCGCCGTCTACGATCTCGCCGCGCTCGTCGACCATGATCACGCGATCACCGTCGCCGTCCAGCGCGATGCCGAGGTCGGCGCCGTTGACGCGCACCGAGCTGGCCAGCGCACGCGGCTTGGTCGCGCCGAAGCCGTCGTTGATATTGAGCCCGTTGGGTTCGGCGCCGATCGCAATGACCTCGGCGCCTATTTCTTCGAAGACGTCGGGCGCGATGTGGTACGTGGCACCGTGCGCGCAGTCGACGACGATCTTCAGCCCGTGAAAATCCCACTTCGACGGAATCGTGCTCTTGCAGAACTCGATGTAGCGGCCGCGCGCGTCGTCGAGGCGCTGCGCCTTGCCGAGCTGGCCGGAACTGACCGTGGTCATCGGCCTGTCGATCTCGCACTCGATCTCCTCCTCGATGGCGTCGGGCAGCTTGTTGCCGTCGCCGGAGAAGAACTTGATACCGTTGTCTTCGTGCGGGTTGTGCGATGCGCTGATGACGATCCCGGCGGTCGCGTGCAGGGTCCGTGTCAGATAGGCGATTCCGGGCGTCGGCATCGGTCCGAGCATGCGAATATCGACACCGGCCGCCGCCAGGCCGGCCTCGAGCGCCGCCTCGAACATGTACCCCGAGATGCGGGTGTCCTTGCCGATCAGCACCTTGCCGCCCTGGCCGCGGCTCAGCACGCGGCCTGCGGCCCAGCCGAGCTTGAGCACGAACTCCGGGTTGATATGGCCTTCGCCGACCCGCCCGCGGATGCCGTCGGTGCCAAAATACTTGCGTGCCATGTCAGTCAGCCCTCGATTCCCCGCTTGTCAGTATTGTTCGCATCGCCGGCTTGCACAATGTGCACATTTCACGACCGTCGCACGCGGCGATGTCAGGCGCCTGCGGCGGCCGCGCCCGAGGTCGTCGCGATCCATAGCTTCAACGCGTCGACGGTCGGACCGACGTCGTGCACTCGCACGATCGCAGCGCCGCGCTCGACGGCGATCAGCGCCGCCGCGACGCTCGCCGCCAGGCGTTCGTCGACGGCGCGTCCGGTCACGGCACCGAGCATCGACTTGCGCGAGATCCCCACGAGCACCGGCACCCCAAGCGCGGCGAACGCGCGCAAGCGTGCCAGCAGTTCCAGGTTGTGGTCCAGCGTCTTGCCGAATCCGAACCCCGGGTCGATCAGGATCCGCGAGCGGTCGATCCCCGCGGCCTCGCAAGCGGTGATGCGGTCCGCCAGATACGCCATGATATCGGCCACGATGTCGCCATATTGAGGATCGCGTTGCATCGTGCGCGGCTCGCCCTGCATGTGCATCAGGCACAGCGGAACGCCCAGGCTGGCCGCCGTGGCGATCGCCTGCGGGGCACGCAGCGCGGTCACGTCATTGATCATCGCCGCCCCGGCGGCGACCGCGGCACGCATCACGGCCGGCTTGCTGGTGTCGATCGAGATCGGCACATCGAAACGCGCGCGCAGGTGCTCGATGACCGGCACGACCCGTTCGAGTTCGTGCGCCTCGGACACGGCGTCGGCACCCGGCCGCGTCGACTCGCCACCGACGTCGAGGATGTCGGCGCCCTCGGCCAGCATCCGTTCGGCCTGGCGGGTCGCCGCGTCAGGGGCGACGAAGCGTCCGCCGTCGGAGAACGAATCGGGTGTGACGTTGAGTATCCCCATCACGCGCGGGCGCGCGAGATCGAGGGTCGTGCCGCCGCAATCGAGGATCATGGAAGGTCAAATACAACGACCGGACAGGCAGGCCTGTCCGGTCGGTCTATGCGCAGCCTGCTGCCGAAAACAGCCAGCCGTCAGTGCTGCCCGGCCGGCCCACCGATCGGCGATTCGCCGCCAGTCTCCTTGTCGTCGCCGGTCGCGGCGCCGCCGCCGGGGCTCTCCGGCTGATCATCATCCCATCCGGCCGGTGGGCGCGGGTCGCGTCCTTCCATGATGTCGCGGATCTGCGCGCTGTCGATGGTCTCGAATTTCATCAACGCATCGGCCATCGCGTGCAGCCGGTCGAGGTTGTCTTCGAGGATCTGCTTGGCACGATCGTAGTTGCGGTCGATGAAGGCACGCACCTCTTCATCGATCGCATGCGCGGTGTCGTCGGACAGCGCCTTGTGTTGCGTGACCGAGCGGCCGAGGAATACCTCGCCCTCGTCCTCACCGTAGGCCAGCGGCCCCATGCGGTCGGACAGGCCCCACTTGGTCACCATGTTCCGCGCGATGTCGGTGGCGCGCATGATGTCGTTCGATGCCCCGGTGGTCACCGAGTGCGCGCCGAAGATCAGCTCTTCGGCGATACGCCCGCCGAACAGGCTGGAGATCTGGCTCTCCAGGTGCTCCTTGCTGTGGCTGTAACGGTCCTCTTCGGGCAGGAACATCGTCACGCCGAGCGCGCGGCCGCGCGGGATGATCGACACCTTGTAGACCGGGTCGTGCGACGGCACCTTCAGGCCGACGATCGCGTGCCCGGCCTCGTGGTAGGCGGTCAGGCGCTTTTCTTCCTCCTTCATCGCCATCGACTTGCGCTCGGCGCCCATCATGATCTTGTCCTTGGCCTTCTCCATGTCCTCCATGTCGACCAGGCGCTTGTTGGCACGCGCGGCGAACAGCGAGGCCTCGTTGACCAGGTTGGCGAGATCGGCTCCGGAGAAGCCCGGTGTACCGCGCGCGATGATCGACGGCTTCACATCGTCGGCCAGCGGCACCTTGCGCATGTGCACCTTAAGGATCTGTTCGCGACCCAGGATGTCGGGCAGACCGACAACGACCTGGCGGTCGAAGCGTCCCGGACGCAGCAGCGCCGGGTCGAGCACGTCGGGACGGTTGGTGGCGGCGATGACGATGACGCCCTCGTTGCCCTCGAAACCGTCCATCTCGACCAGCAGCTGGTTCAGTGTCTGCTCACGCTCGTCGTGGCCGCCGCCGAGCCCGGCGCCGCGGTGACGACCGACCGCATCGATCTCGTCGATGAAGATGATGCACGGGGCATGCTTCTTCGCCTGCTCGAACATGTCACGGACGCGCGACGCGCCGACGCCGACGAACATCTCGACGAAGTCCGAACCCGAGATCGTGAAGAACGGCACCTTGGCCTCACCGGCGATCGCCCGCGCAAGCAGCGTCTTACCGGTACCGGGCGGGCCGACCATCAAAACGCCACTGGGGATCTTGCCGCCGAGCTTCTGGAACTTGGACGGATCCTTGAGGAAGTCGACCAGCTCCTTGACCTCTTCCTTGGCCTCTTCGCAACCGGCGACATCAGAAAACGTGACCTTGACCTGGTCTTCGGTCAGCATGCGCGCCTTGCTCTTACCGAAAGACATCGCGCCACGGCCGGCTCCCCCACCCTGCATCTGGCGCATGAAGAAGATCCACAGGCCGATCAGGATGAACAGCGGGAACCAGTTGATCAGGATCTGCCACAGGATCGACGGCTGCTCCGGCGGCTTGGCACGGATCTCGACGCCGGCCTTGAGCAGGTCGCCGACCAGTCCCGGGTCACTCGGCGATTCGGTTGCGAACCGGCTTCCTGATGTCATGACGCCATCGATCCGGCCATCCTTGTAAATGGTGACGCTCTGGACGTTCTTGCGCTCGACTTGCTCGAGGAATTTCGAGTAGGAGATCTGCGGCGCCCCGGTCTTCGGTGCCGTGAAGCTGTTGAACACCGTCATCAGCACGACGGCGATGATCACCCACAACACTATGTTCTTGGCCATGTCATTCACGGCAGTATCCTCGTGCCTCGAGCGGCAGTCGGGCCGGCGTAGCCGCCGGCCTGTGGTTGGAAAACGTCTCGGCCTTGTCGCCAGATATCCCAGTTTTTTCGTAAGCTACTACGAATGATAGTTCCCGGCTACCAGATAAACCTCACGGCTTTTGGCGCGTGACGCCTTGGGTTTGCGCGTCACGGCCTTGCCGAACCGCGATTTCACGTCGCGCATCCAGGCATCGAACCCCTCGCCGTGAAACACCTTGCAGACGAAACCACCGCCGGGTCGCAGGTGTCGGGCGCAAAAATCCAATGCCAGTTCACACAGCAGCATCGCGCGCGGCTGGTCCACCGCCGCGACCCCACTGACATTGGGGGCCATGTCCGAGATCACAAGGTCGACCTGACGGCCGTCCAAGACGGCCCCGAGTGCCTGCAGGGCCCCGTCCTCGCGGAAATCGCCGCGGATGCAGGTCACGCCCGGCAGGGCCTGCATATCGAGGATGTCGAACGCGATGACCGCGCCGGACGGCCCGACGATGTCGGCGGCGACCTGCGACCAGCCGCCGGGCGCGGCACCGAGATCGACGACGACCTGCCCCGGTTTCAGCATCCGGTCCTTGTCCTGGAGTTCGAGCAGCTTGTAGGCGGCCCGCGAACGGTAGCCGTCGCGCTTTGAACGCTTGACGTACTCGTCGTTGACGTGGCGCTGCATCCAGCGGTGACTGCTCTTCGATCTGGCCATGGCTAGCGGGTCAGTGGTCGTGTCGTCGAAATGGCGCGAGCGCACGGCCCGGCACCGGCGGCGCGGGTGCGGACCGTCGGATCTGCCGGTATAGTTGCCGCCTCTTCCGCGAGCATAGCCGATGACTCTCTCCGACCGGCAGAAGAAGCACTTGCGAACCCTCGGCCACCACCTCAAACCGGTGGTCTGGATCGGCCAGCACGGCCTGACCGACGCGGTGCTCGGCGAGATCGGCATCGCGCTCGACGCGCACGAACTGATCAAGATCAAGATCGCCGCCGACCGCGATTCGCGCCGCCGGATCGCCGAACGCATCGTCGCCGAGACCGGTGCCGCGCGGGTCAACGCGATCGGCCAGATGCTCGTTCTGTTCCGGCGCAACGTCGATCAACCCAAGGTCGCACTGCCGTCGGCCTGATCCAGCGCCGCTATTCGTAGCGGACTTCCAGCACCTCGAATTCGTGGGTGCCCCCCGGCGCCTCGAGCGCGACCTCGTCGCCCTCAATCTTGCCGATCAGCGCGCGCGCCACCGGCGACGTCACCGAGATCTTGCCGTGCTTGAGGTCGGCCTCGTCGACGCCGACGATCTGGTAGGTCTTCTCTTCGTTGGTGTTGAGATCGAGCAGCACGACCGTGGCGCCGAACACGACCTTGCCGCCGGCGTCCAATTTGGCGACATCGATCACCTGGGCATGTGACAGCTTGGCCTCGATGTCCTTGATACGACCCTCGATGAAACCCTGCTGCTCACGCGCCGCATGATACTCGGCGTTCTCCTTCAGATCGCCGTGGGCACGCGCCTCGGCGATCGCCGCGATCACCGCCGGGCGCTTGACCGTCTTAAGCTCGTTGAGTTCGGCGCGCAGTCGCTCGGCGCCGTGCAACGTCATCGGGTGTTTGTTCATCGTCAGTTCCTCGCCCGCGCGGATCAGCCGTAGAGTTCCCGCAGCGTGTTGACGTTGAGGTCGTCCGGTTGCTGCAACGCCAGCACCGCTGCCTCGGCGCCGGAGATCGTCGTCGTGTAGCTGACCTTGTGCTGCAGCGCCGAACGCCGGATCGACGCCGAGTCGAGGATCGCCTGCTTGCCCTCGGTCGTGTTGATGATCAACACGAACTCGTCGTTCTTGATCATGTCGACGATGTGCGGGCGACCCTCTTTGACCTTGTTGACCATCGTACAGGTGATCCCCGCCTCGCTGATCGAACGGCAGGTACCGCGCGTGCCGGCAATCTCGAAGCCGAGCTCGGCCAGCTGCCTGGCGACATTGACGGCACGTCCGCGGTCGGCCTCGCGCACCGACAGCAGCGCACGACCCTTGCGCGGCAACAGCACGCTGCCGCCCTCGTTGGCCTTGGCGTACGCCTCGCCGAAGGTGCGCCCGACGCCCATGACCTCGCCGGTCGACTTCATCTCCGGGCCGAGCAGCGTATCCACGCCGGGGAACTTGACGAACGGGAACACGGCCTCTTTGACGTAATAATGCTTGGGGACGATCTCGCCGTCGATGCCTTGCGCCTTCAGCGACGTGCCGGCCATGCAGCGCGCCGCGATCTTGGCCAGCGGGCGCCCGGTCGCCTTGGACACGAACGGCACCGTGCGCGACGCGCGCGGGTTGACCTCGAGCAGGTAGATCTCGTCGCCCTTGATCGCGAACTGGGTATTCATCAGGCCGATGACGTTCAGCGCATGCGCGAGGCGGCGGATCTGGTCGCGCATGCGGTCCTGGATCGACGCGCTCAGCGTGTACGGCGGCAACGAACACGCCGAATCGCCGGAATGCACGCCGGCCTGCTCGATGTGTTCCATGATGCCGCCGATCAGCACGTCCTCGCCGTCGCAGATCGCATCGATGTCGACCTCGATCGCGTCATCGAGAAAACGGTCGAGCAGCACCGGCGAGTCGTTGGATACGCTGACCGCCTCGCGCATGTAGCGACGCAGGTCGTCTTCGTCGTGGACGATCTCCATCGCCCGGCCACCGAGTACGTAGGACGGCCGCACGACCAGCGGGTAGCCGATCTCGTCGGCCAGCTGCACGGCCTCTTCGGGGTCGGTCGCGGTGCGGTTCGGCGGCTGCTTCAGGCCCTCGCGCTCGACCAGCTGCTGGAAGCGTTCGCGGTCCTCGGCCAGGTCGATCGAGTCCGGCGACGTGCCGATGATAGGCGCACCGGCGGCCTCGAGGTCCTGCGCCAGCTTCAGCGGCGTCTGCCCACCGTACTGCACGATGATGCCGCGGGGGTTCTCCTTGTGCACGATCTCGAGCACGTCCTCGAGCGTCAACGGCTCGAAATACAGGCGGTCGGAGGTGTCGTAGTCGGTCGACACGGTCTCCGGGTTGCAGTTGACCATGATGGTCTCGTAGCCGTCGTCGCGCATCGCGAACGCGGCGTGCACGCAGCAGTAGTCGAACTCGATGCCCTGGCCGATGCGGTTCGGCCCGCCGCCGAGCACCATGATCTTCTCTTTGTCGCCCGGCTCGGCCTCGCACTCCTCTTCGTAGGTCGAGTACATGTAGGCAGTACTGGAGGCGAATTCGGCCGCGCAGGTGTCGACGCGCTTGTAGACAGGGCGCACACCGAGGGCGTAACGGTGGGCGCGCATCTCGGCCTCGCTGACGCCGACCAGGTCGGCGAGACGCCGGTCGGAAAAACCCTTGCGCTTGAGCGCGCGCATGCGGGCCGCGTCCAGTGCCGCCAGCCCGTCTTCGCCAACCGTCGCCTCGTCGCACACCAGGTCTGCGATCTGCACCAGGAACCAGCGATCGATCTTGGTGTGCTCGAACACCTCGTCGATCGACAGGCCGGCACGGAACGCGTCGGCCAGGTACCACAGGCGCTCGGCGCTCGGCTGGCGGATCTCGGCGATCACGGTCTTGACCGCCTTGTCGGCCGCGAGATCGGCGACCGGGTCGAGGCCGGCCTTGCCGGTCTCGAGGCCACGCAGGGCCTTCTGCAGCGACTCCTGGAACGTGCGCCCGATCGCCATGACCTCGCCGACCGACTTCATCTGCGTGGTCAGTCCGGCATCGGCCTGCGGGAACTTCTCGAACGCGAAGCGCGGCACCTTGGTCACGACATAGTCGATCGACGGCTCGAACGACGCCGGCGTGACGCCGCCGGTGATTTCGTTGCGCAGCTCGTCGAGCGTGTATCCGACCGCGAGCTTGGCCGCGACCTTGGCGATCGGGAAACCGGTTGCCTTCGACGCCAACGCCGACGAGCGCGACACGCGCGGATTCATCTCGATGATGATCATGCGCCCGTCGTCGGGATTGATCGCGAACTGCACGTTCGAACCGCCGGTGTCGACGCCGATCTCGCGCAACACCGCGAGCGACGCGTTACGCATGATCTGGTATTCCTTATCGGTCAGGGTCTGTGCCGGCGCGACCGTGATCGAGTCGCCGGTGTGCACACCCATCGGATCGAAGTTCTCGATCGAGCAGACGATGATGCAGTTGTCGTTGCAGTCGCGTACGACCTCCATCTCGTACTCTTTCCAGCCGAGGATCGATTCCTCGATCAGCAGCTCCGAGGTCGGCGACAGGTCGAGACCGCGGATGCAGATCTCTTCGAACTCCTCGCGGTTGTACGCAATGCCTCCGCCCGAGCCGCCCATCGTGAACGACGGCCGGATGATCGTCGGGAAGCCGATCGGCGCCTGCACCTGGACCGCCTCCTCGAGCGAATGGGCGACCGCCGAGCGCGGCATCTCGAGGCCGATCTTGCGCATCGCCTGGCGGAACAGGTCGCGATCCTCGGCCTTGTCGATCGCGTCGCGCGTCGCGCCGATCATCTCGACGCCGTGCGCGTCGAGCACGCCCTCGCGGACCAGGTCGAGCGCGCAGTTCAGCGCGGTCTGCCCGCCCATCGTCGGCAGCAGCGCGTCCGGCTTCTCCTTCTCGATGATCCTGGCGACCGTGCGCCACGTGATCGGCTCGATGTAGACGGCGTCGGCCATGTCCGGGTCGGTCATGATCGTCGCCGGGTTGGAGTTGACCAGGATGACGCGAAAGCCCTCTTCGCGCAGCGCCTTGCACGCCTGGGCACCGGAATAATCGAACTCGCATGCCTGGCCGATAACGATCGGCCCGGCGCCGATGATCAATATACTGTGTAGATCCGCTCGCTTTGGCATGCTCTGTCAACCGTCTGGCGCACTCCGCGCCGCCGAAATCGTTGTCCTGTCGTGGTGTGCGGTGCGCCGTTCAGTGCGCGCCCATCAGCTCGATAAAATGGTCGAACACCGGCGCGACGTCGTGCGGCCCGGGGCTCGCCTCCGGGTGTCCCTGGAAGCTGAACGCCGGCCGATCGGTGCGGTGGATACCCTGCAGGGTGCCGTCGAACAGCGACTTGTGGGTGGCGCGCAGGTTGCCGGGCAACGACGCCTCGTCGACCGCGAAACCGTGGTTCTGGCTCGAGATCATGACCGTGCCCGTCGCCAGGTCCTGCACCGGGTGGTTGGCGCCGTGGTGGCCGAACTTCATCTTCACGGTTCTGGCCCCCGATGCCAGGCCGAGCAGCTGGTGGCCGAGACAGATACCGAAGGTCGGCATGCCGCTGTCGACGATCTCGCGAATCGCCTCGATCGCGTAGTCGCACGGCTCCGGGTCGCCGGGCCCGTTGGACAGGAACACGCCGTCGGGCGACATCGCCAACACGTCGGCGGCCGGCGTCTGCGCCGGCACGATCGTCACCCGGCAGCCGCGGTCGACCAGCATACGCAGGATGTTGCGCTTGATCCCGTAGTCGTAGGCGACGACGTGGAAACGCGCGTCGGCCGGCTCGGCCGACCCATGGCCCTCACCGAGCCGCCAGCTGGCGGCGTTCCAGTCGTAGCGCTCGGCCGTCGTGACCTCCTTCGCCAGGTCCATGCCCTTGAGCCCCGGAAACGCATTGGCGGCCGCGAGCGCCCGGCCCTCGTCGACATTGCCGGCCATGACGCAGCCGTTCTGCGCGCCCTTCTCGCGCAGCAGCCGGGTCAGGCGCCGGGTATCGATGTCGGCGATCGCGACGATGCCGTGGGCGCCGAGGTAACTGTCGAGGGCCTGCTCGCTGCGGAAATTACTGACCAGCAGCGGCAGGTCGCGGATCACGAGGCCGGCGGCGTGGATCGCGGCCGACTCCTCGTCCTCGCCATTGACGCCGGTGTTGCCGATGTGCGGATAGGTCAGCGTGACGATCTGGCGGCTGTACGATGGGTCGGTCAGGATCTCCTGGTACCCGGTCATCGCGGTATTGAACACGACCTCGCCAACGGTCTGACCGTCGGTACCTATCGAGCGGCCGTGAAACACGCTGCCGTCTTCGAGAACCAGTATCGCCGCTTTGGTCATGTCACGCGCACAAAAAAACCAGCAGAGACGCCCCTGCCGGGCGGGCTCTTCCGGTTAGCAGATGGATGATGTTCATGCCGACCCGCAACGCCTTGTTGCGCTGCGCCATACTACGCCATCGGCAGGGCCACTGTCCACGCCCGGGCGACGCCTGCGGGCGGCCCGGCAGCCGACCGCGGGCTATCCCGTCGGCCAGCCGGCCGGCCGGCTCATGCCAGCTGCTGGCGCGTCCACGCGACGATAGCGGCGGTGTCCATCGCACCGGACAGGCGCTGCACCTCGCGGCCGCCGGCAAACAGGATCATCGTCGGGATGCTGCGGATGCCGAACTGCGCGGCAATGGCCTGCTCGCGTTCGGTGTCGACCTTGAGCAGACGTACGCCGGGTTCGAGCTGCGCAGCGGCAGCGGCTAATGCCGGCGCCATCATCTTGCATGGCCCACACCAGGCGGCCCAGAAATCGACCAGGATCGGCACGTCGCTGCGCGTCAGCTGCGCCTCGAACTGGCGCGCGTCGGCCTCTACCGGGCTCGCGCTGAACAGCGCCCCCTTGCACTTGCCGCAGCGCCCACCGCCAGCCAGCCGGCCGGCGGGCACGCGGTTGACACCGGCGCAATGCGGACAGACGACGTGCAGGGACTGGCTCATGACGACTCCGGGGCCGATTGTGCGCTCTGCCACCTATGTTTGGGCGCCGGCCGCCCAGTTCAAGCCGCCGGGGGGTCTTGTAATTCGCCCCCGGTGACGGCATTTTCCGCGCATTGCCCAGCACCCGGAGTACGACACCGATGGCCGATTCGCCGTTCATCTTCGAGATCGACGACAGCAACTACGAACAGATCGTCCTGCTCGGTTCGCGCCAGGTACCGGTCCTGGTCGACTTCTGGGCCACCTGGTGTCAGCCCTGCCAAGTGCTGATGCCGGTGCTGGCGCAGCTGGTGGACGAGTACAACGGCCGTTTCATACTCGCCAAGATCAACACCGAGGAGCAGCAGGCGATCGCCGCGCAGTTCGGCATCCGCAGCATCCCGACCGTCAAGCTGTTCAAGAACGGCCAGCCGGTCGACGAGTTCATGGGCGCGCTGCCGGAGGCGCAGATCCGCGCATTCCTCGACAAGCACCTGCCGCGGGCGTCGGACGGCATCGTCGCCCAGGCCGAACAGCGGCTCGCTGCCGGCGACTATCCGGGCGCCGTCGAATTGCTCGAGCAGGCCCACGCCAGCGACCCGGCAAACCCGCGCATCGTCGTCGCGATGGCGCATGCGCAGGCCGCATCCGGCGACACGGCGGGCGCCCAGCAACTCCTCGACGGGCTGCCCGAAGACCAGCAGAACGAGCCGGACATCAAGCATCTGCGATCGCAGCTGTTCTTCGGCGACGTCGCCGTGAGCGGCCCGTCGCCGAGCGAGCTGGCCAACCGCCTGAGCAGCGACCCCGGCGACAGCGAGGCCCGCTTCGGCCTCGCGGCCAACCAGGTGATGTCGGGCGACATCGATGGCGCGGTCGACAACTATCTCGCGATCATGCAGAAAGACCGTAAGTTCGGTGACGACGCCGCACGCGCTGCCCTGCTGCGGCTGTTCGACATGCTCGGCGACGATCCCGCGGTCAATCGCTACCGCGCCCGGATGTTCACGCTGCTGCACTGAGCCCACGGCGGACCGCGCCGCACCGACGCCGCACCGCTGCCCCGTACGACGGCCGCAGACCGGATTGCCATCGCACCCGCGACGTCGCCGACGCAGATCCGGACTCTGCAGTCAGGCAGCGCGCTGCCCGGCAGCGACCCGCGCCGCGCCGCCGGCATCGATCGCAACGACGGGTCGCGACCGACGACCGATCCGGCGATCTCGCGCCGCACGTGATACCGCGAGCCGCCGCTCCCTAGGCCGATCTGCGGCGCTCCGCCGACACGATCGCCTGGCGACCGGCTTCAGCGCAACGCCGCAACGGCGACGACATCGAGCACCTCGGCTCCACGACCGTCGACGCGCCAGCGCACGTCGTGACCGGCCAGCAGCGCGCCGTAGACGCGATCCGGTTCGACGTCTGGCCGATAGGCCGGTCGCGGATCCAGCGTCAGCACGTCGACGATCAGGGCACGCAACGCCGTCCCGTCGTCGGCCGCGGCCAACGCGGCCTGCGCGGTCGGCGTGAAACGCACGTCGAGCACGGCCTCGGGGGGCGTCGGCGCATACCCGCCGGAGGCGTCGGCGATCGCATCCGCGTACGGCAGGTAGGGCTTGATGTCGAAGACCGGCGTCGCATCGAGCAGGTCCAGCCCGGCGACGCGCAGCTTGGCCTCGGGTGCGCGCACGACCTCGAGCAGACGCACCGCCGACAGCCCGAGTCCGTTCGGCCGGAACGGCGACCGGCTGGCCCACACCCCGACCTCGCGATTGCCACCGAGGCGCGGCGGACGCACGCGTGGCCGCCAGCCCTGGCCGGCGCAGCGGTCGAACTGGAAGGTCAGCCACACGTGGGAGAAGCCGTCGAGCCCGTCGAGCGTCGCCGGATCGTCGAACGGGGGCAGCAACACGACCTCGCCGCGCGCACTCGGCGCCAGACCGGACTGCCGCGGCACGGCGAACTTCTCGTGGAACGGCGAACGCACCAGCGCCACCGGCTCGATCAGGATCTGCGCTCCCAAACTACCCCCTGGATACGATGACCGACCGCGCGACACAGCACCGCCGGCGCGTCGCATGATACGCTGCCGAAGGCGCCACCTTGCAAGCACCCGACAGGACCGCCGGGCAGGCTAAAGTCGGCGTCATCACGGACGTTAACCGGGCAACCCGGGAGAAGCTCTATGGCCGACGCGCCACCGCCAGCGGCACGCCCCGGCACCTGCAGCGTGCCGGTCGTGGCATGACGTCGAGGATGCTGCGCAAGCCGCTCGCATTGTTCGCGCTGGTGGCCATCGGACAGACAGCCGTGCTGGCGTCGATCCTCGGTCCGGCAGCGCTGACGGCAACGCACCTGATCGCAGTGGGCACGGCGTCGTTGCTGATCGCTGGCGTATGGGACCATTTCGTGCATCGTCCAACACGCCGCGGCCTGAGGCGCCTGCGCGACCGTCTGCAAACCCTGTCAGCCCGTGCTCCCGGCCAGTTGCTTGCCGCGGTGGCCGGCGCCGACCGCGACACCTCGGCGCTCGACCGCCTGGTCATCGCGCGCCAGCGGCACATCGCGGCCTACACGCGGCGGCTGCGACGCGAGCTGCAGCGCTACCGCGCCATCTACAAGCACTCGCACGACGCGGTCATGATCTTCGATCCGGCCGACGGGCGCCTGGTCGACTGCAATCCGCGCGCCCGCGAACTGCTGGGTCTCGACGACCGCGAGCCCGGCCATGTCCACCTGCGCGAGCTGCACGACGAGGACGACGCCTACCTCCGGCACCTGGTGGACGACATCATGGACCGTGAGCAGGGCCGTTCGTTTCGCATCAACTACCGCGCCAGCGATGGCCACCTGATCCCGACCGAGGTCTCGGCATCACGGATCCTGCTCGACAGCGACCGCCTGCTGGTGTGTATCGCCCGCGACGTCAGTGAGCGCGAACACGCCGCGCGACAGATTCATCATCTGGCCTACCACGATACGCTGACCAACCTGCCCAACCGCACACTGCTGACCGACCGCGTCAACCGCGGCCTGGCGCGTGCGCGGCGCACCGGACAGATCGGTGCACTGCTGTTCCTCGACCTCGACAAGTTCAAGCGCATCAACGATTCGCTCGGCCACTCGGTCGGCGACGCGTTGCTGAAGGAACTCGCCGAGCGGCTGCGCGGTACGTTGCGCGAAGAAGACACCGTGGCCCGCCTCGGCGGCGACGAGTTCGTCGTCCTGCTCGAGGGGCTCGGACAGCGCCAGGACCGCGCCGTCGAGAAGGCACGCGAGATCGCCGAGAAACTGCGCGCGGCGTTCGCCAGCGAGTTTCGGCTGCATGGCCACGAACTCTTCGTCACAGTGAGCATCGGTATCGTGACCTTCCCGCAGGATGGCGATTCCGTCGACACGCTGCTGCGTCACGCCGACACGGCGATGTACCATGCCAAGGGCGCGGGACGCGACGGTTCGCGGGTCTTCCATAGCGAGATGGACGAGGCGGCGACATCGCGCCTGCGCCTCGAGAACGAACTGCGCGTCGGTCTGCGCGAACGGCAGTTCGCGCTGTACATGCAGCCGATCCTGGCGATTCGTGACGGCCGGATTCTCGGTGCCGAGGCGCTGGTTCGCTGGCATCATCCGACCGCCGGGCAGATCTCACCGAGCGACTTCCTGCCGTACATCGAGAACTGCTCGCTGATGCTCAAGCTCGACGAATGGGTATTGCGCGAGGCCTGCCGGCTGCTCGGTCAGATCGAGGCCGACGCGGCACTGCAGACCCCGGCGCTGCTCGCCGTCAACGTCAGCCACCAGCAGTTTCTGCAGGCCGATTTCGTCGCCGCGGTCACCGACATCCTGGAACAGACCGGCGCCGATCCCAAGCGCCTGCAGTTCGACATCACCGAGACGCTGTTGATCAAGGACACGCAAGAATCGGTGGAAAGAATCCACGCGCTGAAACAGCTGGGTATCCGTTTCGCGATCGACGACTTCGGCACCGGCTACTCATCGCTGGCCGACCTGCGCCAGCTACCGATCGACACGATCAAGATCGACCGCAGTTTCATCCGCGACATCGCCAGCGATCCGAACGATGCGGCAATCGTCAAGGCGATTCTGTCGATGGCCGGGCATATCGGCGTCGACGTGATCGCCGAGGGCGTCGAAAACCGCGCGCAGCTGGCGTTCCTGCGCGATGCAGACTGCACCTACTACCAGGGGTATCTCGGCAGGCCGCCAGTGCCGGCGGAGACCTTCCGCGACGAGCTGCACTTCAGCGCCGAGCTCTACATCCCGCCGCCCAAGGCGCTGGATACGCCGCCCGAGGCGCACTGCGTCTGAGCAAGCCGCGCCGGCCGCCGTCGCGGGGTCGCGCGCCGCTCAGCCGCCGACGGTCCCGTCGCGACGCCGCAGCAGTGCGCGGCGTTCGCCCAGCTGCTGTTCGAAGAAGCGGATCAGGGCCTTTTCGTAACCGCAATCGCCGTCCGGGCCGATCTGCGCGAGGCGCCGCTCGAGGACCGCGATCTCATCTTGCAGCCGCCCGCTGTTGACGTTCCTGGGCAGCGCGTTGGTACGTCGCCGTTGCATTCGCATGTGCTGTGTCCTGTGTCGTAACGGCCCGAGTCTAGGCAACGACAATGAAAGCGGGATGACAGCAGGCGACTGATCTGCGGCAGTTTTATTGCGTTGGCAGGCGGTGGTGTCGCGGTGCCGGATCAATCGCGGCGCAGCGCGTCGTCGACCGCGATGGGTGTCGGGAAGCGCAGCACCACGAGGTACGACGAGACCAGGAACGTCAGCAGCGTCGTCAGCTGGATCAGGTACGACGCGGCACTGCCGATGACCTGGTTCTGCTGCGCCAGGACCGCCAGCAGCAGCGAGAACTCGCTCATCTGGCCGAGCCGGTAGCCGACCTCGTGCGACCGCCTCTCGGATTCGCCGGTGCGCAACAGCAGCCAGCGGAATACCGGCGGCTTCAGCACCATCAACACCGCCGCCAGGGTCAGCGCGGGCAGGATGACCTCGTCCAGCAACGCGACCTCGAACCCCGCACCGAGCGAGAAGAAGAACAGCACCAGGAAGAAGTCCCGCAAGGGCTTCAGACTCTCGGCGATGAACAGCGAGATCGGGCTCGACGCCAGGACGACGCCGGCGATGAACGCGCCGATCTCGGCCGACAGCCCGACCAGCGCCGCGAGCTCGGCCATGCCGAGGCACCAGCCGATCGTCATCAGAAAGATGTATTCATGGATCTTGTCGAACTTGCGGATCAGGCGGATCAGCACGTAGCGCTCGAACATCCACGCGAAACCGATCAGCACGGGCAGCGCGACCAGCGTCTTCATCAGATCGCCGACGTCCAGGCCGCCCTGCGGCGAGCCCTGCACGACCAACAGCAACACGATCGCTATCAGGTCCTGCAACAGCAGGATGCTGATGATGACCTCGCCGGTGCGCTGGTGGTGCAGTATGGTCGTCGGCAGCAGCTTCAGACCGACGATCGTGCTGGAGAACGTCGCTGCCGCACCGACCAGCAGCGCCTCCGTCACCGTGAAGCCAAACGCCAGGGACACCGCGACGCCGGCCAACATGAACACGATCGAGCTCAGCAACGTGACCTGCGTGGTCTTGCTGACCATGCGCATCAATTCCTGGGGCTGCAGGTTCAGGCCGAGCAGGAACAGCAGGAACATGATGCCGAACTCGGAGATGCTGCGGACCAGCTCGGGATCGGTAACGAACCCGAGTCCCGATGGCCCGAGGACGGCACCGAGCACGATATAGGCGACCAGCAGGGACTGGCGCGCATACAAGGCCACCGTGGCGAATGCCGCGGCACCGGTGAACACCAGAAAGATGGTGAAGACGATCGGGTCCTGTTGCATCGCCCGCTGCCGCGCTCCTCGAGTACACGACGCACGATAGCAACTCGGCAATGACAAAAAAACACCCGCCGTGCCGGCGGGTGTCGTCGTGCGCTACAGCCGTTAAGTCAGCGTTGTTTGGCGGCCTGCGCCGGCTCGGCGGCCGCCGACAGGTCGACGGCCTTGCGGCCGCGCGCGAGCTTGCAATGACTGCTGACCTGCCGGCCATCCTTGCGCACATAGCCCTGCACCCAGGTACACGAGCTGTCACTGGCGCAGACGCTCTCGCTCATACCCTTGCAGTGGCTCGGAGCCGCGGACGCGGACATGGCGACGAAGCCGCCGAACAGCAGCGCGGCAGGTGCGAGGAATCGGTAGGAATTGCGGATAGACATGGTGTTCTCTCCCTAGAACATGGTGACGACATCGATCCTGATGTCGACGCCGAGTCTAACCCGACCGCCGTCGGACACTCAAGGCCCGGTCACCGCGGGCAGTCGGCGTCGCAGGGAATGCCGTCGGTCCAGATCGCGCCCAGCAGTTTCGCCCCGTCCAGGCGCGCGCCGCCGAGCCTGGCACCGCCGAGATCGGCGAAACTGAGATCCGCACCGCTGAGGTCGGCATTGGTCAGGTCGGCGTGGCGCAACGTCGCACCGAGCAGTACGCTGGTCGTCATCGATGCATACGACAGGTCGGCACCACTGAGGTCGGTGTAACGCATGTCGGCGCGGTCGAGCTTGGCTGTCGACAGCTTGGCGGCCATCAAACGGGTATTGGCGAGACGGGCACCGCTGAGGTCGCCGCCGACCAGCTCGAGGCGCGAAAGATCGCAGCCCTCGAGAAAGACCCCGGGCGCCGGCGCGGCACTGCAATCCCGCTGCGGTTGGCCGTCGCCGGATCCGACCCACATGACGCCACCGATCAGGCCGACGATCAGCACCGCCGCGACCGTCATCGTGCGCAGCGCACGTTGGCGATCGCGCCGCTGCCGGTCGTTGTCGTCGTCTGCAGGCATATCGCCGGCGCTGCGCATCTGCAGCGGCACGACCTCGTCGACGCTGCCGAGGCGTTGCCAGTCCTCACGATCCAGGCTCACCTCGTCGTCGAATCCGAGCCGGCCGTCGAGCACGAAGTGGCGGACCTTGGTGCTCGAGAACGGCCCACGCACGACGCTGCCACGCCGTACGAACCATGCCAATCCGCTGCCTTTTGCGCCATGCCCCGACATCGACTCCCCCGCCGGACCCCATCCATTGCAGTTATCGGCGCCACGGCCGATAACTTGCGAACCAGCGGCAATGACCCATCGAGCGTGAAGATTCCCGAGACATTGCAGCCCCTGCTCGCGTCGGCCCAGCGCGACATTCCGTCGCTGCTCAAGCAGCTGCAGGTCGGCCAGGTCCTGCCGGCGACGGTGCTGGCACAGCTCAAACCGAACGTCGTGCGCCTGCAGCTCGCGACGATCGCACTGTTGGCGCGCACGCCGATCCCGCTCGACACCGGCTCGCAGCTCAAACTGCAGGTCGTCAGCAAGACCCGGGTGCCCGAACTGCAGATCCTGCGCGACGCCCGGACCGACACCACCCCGGTCACGCGACGCGCGCGCTCACGCGCGCTGCGCACCGCAGTCGCGCGCCAGCTGCCGCCGGCCGACGTCCGCCAGCGCGTGGCCGAGCTGAAGACTGCGGCGGCGAGCCCGCGTGAGTCGACGGCCGTGCAACGCTTCGAAGCGGTGCTGCGCGACGCCGGCATCCGACCGGCGCAGGCCACGCCACAGGCGATACAACGCGCCGTCGCGAACAGCGGCGTGTTTCACGAGGCGCGACTGCAGGCCCACGCTGCCGTACCGCACGAGGACGTCAAGGCCCGCCTGCTGCAGCTCCTCAAGGTGTTCACCGCCGAAGCGCGGTCGACGCCACGCCCGGCGGCGCCGCCGGCCGATGGCGACACACCGGCGCAGGGCCGCCCGCAGCCCGCCGAATCACTACTGCTGCGCCTGGTGCGACTGGTCGAGGCGAGCGTCTCGCGCATCCAGCTGCAGCAGACCGCCGCTCTCCCGGTCGAGGACTCGCCCCGTCAGGCCTGGCAGGTCGACCTGCCGGTGCAGCTGCCCGACGGCAGCGACGACGTGCAGTTGCGCATCGAGCGCGAGACCGGCGCCGACGGCGATGGCGACGGCGACGGCTGGTCGGTGAACCTGGTATTCGATTTCGACACGATCGGTCCGCTGCAGTGCCGCATAGGCCTTGCCGGTGACCGCGTCGCGACGACCTTCTGGTGCGATCGCGCATCGACCCACAGCCGTGTCGAGCAGCGCCTGCCGGTACTGCAGAAGGCGTTCGAGGCCCAGGGGCTCGAAGTCACCCACCTGGCCGGCGTGCTCGGCCATCCGGCCGAGCCGCTGATGACCGTGCCGCTGCCGGACAGCCTGCTCGACGAGCGCGCCTGACGTGAAGCGCGATGATCGCATCGTCGCCGGCGAGCACGATATCGCGATCGCGCTGCGCTACGACGGCAGCAACGCGCCACGGGTGACCGCGAAGGGTGAACAGCTGCTCGCCGAGCGGATCGTCGATGCCGCCGAACAGGCCGGGGTGCCGCTGTACCCCGACGCCGAACTCGCGATGGTGCTGTCGCAGGTCCCGATGGGCGACGAGATACCGGACAATCTCTACAAGGCGGTCGCCGAGGTCATCGCGTTCGCCTACATCCTCGCCGGCAAGTTTCCGCAAGGCTTCCAGCCGGCGGACGACGCCGACGTAACATCGCCGTCGGCGCCGACGCGCTCGGCCGTCGATGACGACAGCGGTGCCGATCCCGACGGCGACCGTCGCTAGCCTGCCCGATGCATGAACGTTCGCAGGGGGAGCGGCCTGCGCCGCCGTGGCGGCGCCGGCTTGGAGCAGGCATCGTGACGGCAACCATGGCTTGAGCGAGGGCCGGGTCGCAGCGAGCAAGCAGCCGTCGGCATCCACACGGCACAGCGCCGGGCTCACACGGCAACTCACAGCCGTTCGCAGACGCTGACGCAAACCGGCTCGAATCCGATACTTTTGGGGTTGGCGCTGTCCGGCTCATGCGACATGCAGGCGAGCGGCGCCGCGGTGCGGCCGATGCTGCGACCCACCTGGGCAGGTTCGCTGCCTGCGAGGTCGTCGCCCGCCCGTCAATCGCCGGCCGCGCCGGACAGCAATGCCTCGAGACCGTCTTCGTCGAGCACCGGCACACCAAGGGACTCGGCCTTGGTCAGCTTGGAACCGGCCTCGGCCCCGGCGACGACATAGTCGGTCTTCTTCGACACGCTGCCGGTCACCTTGGCGCCGAGCGCGAGCAGTCGTTCCTTGAACACATCACGTGACGCCGACAGCGTGCCGGTCAGCACGAAGGTCTTACCGGCGAGCGGCTGCTGCGCGACAGCCGCGACCGGCACATCCGGCCAGTGCACACCGGATTCCAGCAGCTTGGCGATGACGTCGCGGTTGTGCGGTTGACGGAAGAAGGTCACGAGTTTCTCGGCGAGCACGTCACCGACACCGTCGATCTTGATGTCGGGCGTGTTGGCCACGTCGCCGGGTGCGGCGGCGACGACGTCGCCGACCGTCGCGAAGCGTTCGGCGAGCAGCAGCGCGTGGGTGTGCGTGAACCACTTCGCGCCGTCGAAGGCCGCGAGCGTGTCGATCGCGGTGGCCGGTTCGGCGGTCTCGGCGAGGATCGCCTGCAGCCGCTGCGCCTGGCTGGGCTTGATCTCGACCAGGTTCGCCAGCTTCAGGGTCATGACCGCCTCCAACGTGCCGCACGCAGCCGCGACATGGGTTGCGATGGTCTCGCCGATGCCGAGGATGCCCAAGGCATAGAGGAAGCGCGCCAGCGTGGTCGAACGCGACTTGTCCAGTGCATCGACCAGGTTCTGTGCCGACTTCTGCCCCATGCGCTCGAGGGCGGCGAGCCGGTCGACATCGAGTGCGAACAGGTCGGCGGGGTCGGCGATCAGCGACTGGTCGATCAACTGCTCGACCAGCTTGTCGCCGAGACCCTCGATGTCGAGCGCCCGGCGCGACGCGAAGTGCTTGACCGCTTCCTTGCGCTGCGCCGGGCAGAACAGGCCGCCGCTGCAGCGCGCGACGGCCTCGCCTTCGGGCCTCGAGACCTCGGAACCACACACCGGACAGTGCGCAGGCAGGCGCACGACGCGCGCATGCTTCGGGCGGTGTTGCGGCAGCACGCGGACCACCTCGGGAATCACGTCGCCGGCGCGGCGTACGAATACGGTGTCGCCGACCCGCACGTCCTTGCGCTGCACCTCGTCCATGTTGTGCAGCGTCGCGTTGCTGACCGTGACGCCGCCGACGAATACCGGCTTGAGGCGCGCCACCGGGGTCACGGCACCGGTGCGGCCGACCTGGAACTCCACGCCCTCGACGACCGTGAGCTCCTCCTGGGCCGGGAACTTCTGCGCCACGGCCCAGCGTGGTGCCCGCGCCACGGCGCCGAGCGTCGCCTGGTCGGCGACACTGTCGACCTTGAACACGACACCGTCGATGTCGTAAGCCAGCTCGGCACGCCGCCCGCCGATATCAGCGAAGTACGCCGCGCACCCGGCAAGCCCGTCGACGACCTGCAGCTCCGGCGAGACCGGCAGGCCCCAGTCTTTGAGCAGCGCCATGTTGGCCGCGTGCGAGTCGCGCATCGCGTGCCCGTCGACCAGACCTAGGCCATAGCAGAACATCGCCAGCGGCCGCTTCGCGGTCACCGCCGGATCGAGCTGGCGCAGGCTCCCGGCCGCGGCATTGCGCGGATTCGCGAAGGTCTTGTCGCCGGCGGCGCGCTGGCCGGCATTGAGCCTGTCGAAGCCCTTCCTGGGCATGAATACCTCGCCGCGCACCTCGAGCACGCGCGGCCAGCCCTCGCCGAGCAGCCGCAGCGGCACCGACGCGATCGTGCGCACGTTCTGCGTGACGTTCTCACCGCGGCTGCCGTCGCCGCGGGTCGCCGCCTGCACCAGGCTGCCGCGCTCGTAGCGCAGGCTGATCGCCAGGCCATCGAGCTTCGGTTCGGCCGCGTAACGGATCTGTCCGTCGCGCCCGAGGCGTTCGCGCACGCGGCGGTCGAACTCGGCCAGGGCGTCGGCCGACAGCGCGTTTTCCAGCGACAGCATCGGCACGCTGTGCGACACCTCGTCGAATGCCGCAAGCGGTGCGCCACCGACGCGCTGGGTCGGCGAATCCGCCGTGACCAGTTCCGGATGCTCGGTCTCTATCGCCTGCAGCTCTTGGAACAGGCGGTCGTACTCGCTGTCCGGCACCTCGGGGTCGTCGAGCACGTAGTAGCGGTGGTTGTGCCGGTCGATCGCGTCGCGCAGCTCCCGCAGCCGGGCCGCGACGCCGCGCGGTGCAGTCAATGCCGGCTCCGCGCCAGCTTGACGCGGCGCCGATGCTCGATGATCGACTCGACGATATGGCGCTCCATCTGCCCGGTCAGCTTGTTGTGCCGCTCATCCTGCAGCTCGGCGTCGAGCAGCGACGCCAGCTGGCGGCCGGCCTTGAGCATGTCCTCGAAGATCTGCACGCCGTCGCGGACACCCGGCAGCTGGGTGAACAGCGTGAGCCCGGGGGTCCTGAACGCACGCATGTCGTCGATCGGAAAACTGCCCGGCTCGACCATGCTGGCCACGCTGAACAGCACCTTGCCGTTCGCGCCGTCATGGAAGTGGTAGATCTCCATCTCGCCGAGCCGCAGCTGCGCCGCCAGGCATGCCTTTTCAATCGCCAGGCCACCGAGATCGCCGTCGCGCCCAATCACGTGCAAGACAACGAGTTTGCGCTCGACATCGTCGTGCAGCGCCGGATCCATGTGCACATAGTCGCCGTCGTCGTGCGCGTCGAACTTCAGATCCATCGAGAACTGCGGGTCGCCGGCGGCCCCGGCATCGGACCAGCTGCCGATCTCGGCCGGTTCGGGATCGAGCACGGCGGAGCGCGCCGCCTGTTGTTCGGCTTCCGGCGGCGCGGCAGGCGCGGCCGTGGGCCTGTCGACCGCGTCGTCTACCGTGACCGACGGGACGGTCTCGGGCAGCGTGTCGATACGCGGCTCTTTGTCGTAGGCAGCCGCTGCGGACGTCGCGCCGGTCACCGGATCCGACGTCTCCGCCGGCGCGCTGCGCACCATCGGTCCGCGCGGTTGGGCGCGCTTGTAGCGGTCCCACAGGTAGATGCCGGCGATCAGCAGCAGGCCGAGAACGACCAGTATCAGTCTTATCAGGTCGGGGTCCATGGCGCCCTCCGTACCGCCTCGCTCGCCGTCGGCCGGCCGCCCGCCTTCACACCGCTGCCAGCGCCGCGGCCTCTTCGACGTCGACGGCGACCAGCCGTGACACGCCGGGCTCATGCATGGTCACGCCACTGAGCTGCTTGGCGATCTCCATCGTCACCTTGTTGTGGGTGATGAAGATGAACTGTACGTGCTCCGACATCTCGCTGACCAGCGCCGAGTAGCGGCCGACGTTGGCGTCGTCGAGCGGGGCATCGACCTCGTCGAGCATGCAGAACGGCGCCGGGTTCAAGCGGAAGATCGCGAACACCAGTGCGACCGCCGTCAACGCCTTCTCACCACCCGACAGCAGGTGGATGCTGCTGTTGCGCTTGCCCGGCGGGCGAGCCATCACCGTGACGCCGGTGTCGAGCAGGTCCTCGCCAGTCAGCTCGAGATACGCATGGCCGCCGCCGAACAGCTTCGGGAACAGCTCCTTGAAGCCGCTGTCGACGCGGTCGAAGGTCTCCTTGAAGCGCGTGCGCGTCTCGCGATCGATCTTGCGGATCGCCTCCTCGAGCGTCGCCAGCGACTTGCTGACGTCGTCGTGCTGGCTGTCCAAGTAGGTCATGCGCTCGCTCTGTTCCTTGAACTCCTCGATCGCCGCGAGATTGATCGGCCCGAGGCGCTGGATACGGTTGGCGATCGACTCGACGCGTTGTTGCCAGCCCTCGATCGCGGCGTCTTCGGGCATCTCGTCGTGCAGCTGCTGACGCTCGAAACCGGTCTCGGCGAGCTGTTCCTCGAGCGTGCTGCTGCGGACCAGGATCTCCTGGCGCTTCATGCGCGATTGATCGAGGCGGCTGCGCTCGTCCTGCACGCGCTGTTCGACCTCGTGACGCGAGCGGTCGAGCTCGCGCAGCTCGTGGTCGATCGCCTCCAAGCCCTTGCGCGCGTCGACCAGTTGCGCCTCGACCTCGGCACGCGCCTGCAGCTGCTGTTCGAGGCGTACCTGCTGCTCGCCGATCGGTGCCTTGCCGGCCTCGAGGCCCGATTCGAGGTCGTGACAGCGCCGTTCGAGCAACGCCAGCTGCTCGGCCATGCGGTCGATTCCAGAACGCAGCGAATCCTCCGACGTGCGCATCGATTCGACGCGCAGCGCGATCTCGTGGACCGTGTTGCGCGCCTCGGCGGCGACGCCGCGCGCCTGGTCGAGCGCGTCGCGCAGGGCATCGCGACGCTGCACCAGCGATTCGCGCTGGCGACCGAGATCCTCGATCGACGCGAGCGCCGCGTGCAGTCGCTGGCGTGCCGATTCCATGTCGGCGCCGCCCTGCGCGATCTGCTGCGTGATGTCACCGGCGTCCTTCTGCAGTCCCTCGAGGCGGTGGCGGATCTGCTCGGCACGCGCCTGTTTGCCGCTGAGCAGCGCGCGGACCTCGGCGACGACGCGCTGCGCGGCCTCGAGCTCACGCTGCTGCGCCTCGCGCGCCTGTTCGGCCTCGACCAGGGCCTGCCGGTCCTCGGCGAGTCGCTTGGCGAGGCCGTCGACGTGCGGCTCGAGCTCGGCCTGGCGCTGGGTCAACTCGCGGATCTCCTGTTCGCGTGCCAGCACGCCGGCGCGCGCATCCGCACCACGCTGCAGGCTCACCCAGCCGCGACCGACACGCAGCCCATCCGGTGTCACCAGGCACGCGCCGGGGGCCAGCCCATCGCGCCGGCGCAGGGCCTCGTCGAGGCTGTCCGCGATGTGCATGTTGCTCAGCAGGTGGGTCAAAGCGGCCGAACCGCGGACCTGCTCGGCGAGCGTCCCCGGGGCCGCCGCGACGGCGCCGTCACCGCTCTCGATCAGTGTCAGGTTGCCGCGCTCGATCGCCTGCAGGTCATCGCTCGACGCCGCGAGGTCGTCGACGACCACCGCCTGCAGGTGTTCGGCGAGCACGACCTCGGCGGCCTGCTGCCAATCGGGCGACACGTCGAGCGTCTCCAGCACGCGTCGGGCCGCGCCCAGGCCGTGGCCGTCGAGCCAGCGCTCGACCGCCTCGTCGCCGGCGCCGCGTGCGGCCTGCTGCAGCGCCTGCAGCGACGCCAGCCGACCACTGAGCGTCTGCGCCTCGGTGCGCGCCGCGGCCAGCTCTTCCTGGGTGTGCTGGCTGCGTTCACGCAGGCCGGTGATCGCCGCGACCCGCGACTCGACGCGCTCGCGCACGCCCAGCAAGCCGGCCTCGCCCTCGGCCTCACGGCGCTGCAGCTCGACGATCTCGGCCTGCAGCGAGACATCCGACAACTGCCGCTGCTCGTCGTCGTTGCGCGCGAGGCGGCGCTTGAGCTGGGTCTCCTGCTCCTCGAGGTGATTGATGCGGGTGCGCTCGACCTGAGCCTGCTGCGCCGGCTCGTTGGCATGCTGGTTGAACTGGTCCCATTCGGTCTGCCAGGCCTGCATCTCCTGCTCGGCGCGCTGCAGCTCGGCCGCCGAGGTGTCGGCGGTCTCGCGCGCCTGGGCGAGCATCGGCTGATCGCGTTCGAGTTCGCCGGCCAGTTCGGCGAGGCGGCCGCTGTCCTCGGCGCTGAGGTTGCGCGCCTGTTCCAGCGACTGGCGCGCCTGGTTCAGGTCGGCCTCCTGTTGGCGGCGCGCCTCGCGCGCGTACTGGATCGCCTCTTCGAGGCGCGCGATCTCCGAACCGACGGCGTAGAAGCGCCCCTGCACCTCGTTGAAGCCGTCGTTGGCGTCGGCGTGCGCGGCGCGCTGCTCCTCGATCCGCGCCTCGATGTTGCGCTGTTCGGCGATTGCCGACTGCAGGCGGTTCTCCTGTTCCGCTATCTTGCGGTCGCGTCTGTCGATGTCGTCGCGCATGTCGTCGAGACCCAGCACCAGCAGCTCGGCACGCACGCGACGCTCCTCGTCGCGGTAGGCCTTGTATTTCTCGGCCGTCGCCGCCTGGCGCTCGAGGTGGCGCAGCTGCTTCTGCACCTCCTCGCGCAGGTCGTCGAGGCGTTCGAGGTTCTCGCGGGTGTGCGAGATACGGTTTTCGGTCTCGCGCCGCCGCTCCTTGTACTTCGAGATCCCGGCGGCCTCCTCGAGATAGACGCGCAGGTCTTCCGGACGCGCCTCGATGATCCGCGAGATCATGCCCTGCTCGATGATCGAGTAGCTGCGCGGGCCGAGACCGGTACCGAGGAACAGGTCGGTGATGTCGCGCCGCCGGCAGCGCACGCCGTTGAGGAAATAGATCGACTGGCCGTCACGCGAGACCTGGCGCTTGACCGAGATCTGGCTGTACTGCGCGTACTGACCGCCGACGCTGCCATCGGCGTTGTCGAACACCAGCTCGATGGTCGCGGTACCGACCGGTTTGCGGCTGCTCGAACCGTTGAAGATGACGTCGGCCATCGACTCGCCGCGCAGGTTCTTCGCGGAACTCTCGCCCATGACCCAGCGCACTGCGTCGATGACGTTGGACTTGCCGCAGCCGTTCGGGCCGACGATGCCGACGAGGTTGGAAGGGAACAGCACCGTGGTCGGGTCGACAAAGGATTTGAAGCCCGCCAGCTTGATTTTTTCCAGACGCATGGACGGCAAAGATACAGGATCACTCGACCGCCACACAAGGCAGCGCAAGACCCCCATAACGACATTCGCTTAATGTCGTATATTGCTGACTAATAAATGATTTCCTGACGCACTTAAAGTGAATTATAGGTGCGGCCCGGCGCGCCTGACTTATAATCCGGCGCACATTTCGCAACGCCCGTCAGGAACTGACATGTCCACCCGACCGAGCAAGGACCTGGAGACCTTCGACAACCCCAGGCCGGAGCGCGACTACACGATCCATATCCGCGTACCCGAGTTCACGTGCCTATGCCCGAAGACCGGTCAGCCGGACTTCGCGACCCTGTACCTCGACTACGTCCCCGATGCCCGCTGCGTCGAGCTGAAGGCGCTGAAACTCTACGTCTGGTCGTTCCGCGACGAAGGCGCGTTTCACGAGGCCGTCACCAACCGGATCCTCGACGACCTGGTCGCGGCGACGGCGCCGCGCTTCATGCGCCTGACCGCCGAGTTCAACGTCCGCGGCGGGATCTACACCAACGTCGTCGCCGAGCACCGCGCGCCGGGCTGGGAGGCACCGCCGCCGGTCACGCTGCCCTGACGGCAGTGCCGACGCCGGACAGTCTCGCCGACCTGTACCTCGGCATCGACCTCGGCACATCGGGCTGCCGTGCGGCCGTCATCGCCGCCGACGGTACGCCCGTCACCGCGACCCGGACAGACCTGCCCGCGGCAGCGCGGCCGGCGGCGCGGCACAGCGAACAGGCACCGGAGGACTGGTGGCGGGCGACGGTCGATGTCGTGCACGGCATCGCGCCCGATGTCCGCGCGCGCATACGTGTGCTGGCCGTCGCCGGCACGTCATCGACGCTGCTGCTGTGTACGGCCGACGGCACCCCGTTGACGCCGGCGCTGATGTACGACGACACCCGCTCGCTGGCCGCGGCCGACCGCATCGCCGCGCTGGCGCCGACCGACAGCCCGGCGCGCGGCCCGGGCTCCGCGCTCGCCAAGCTGCTGTACCTGCTGGCGACGGTCGACGCCCCCGCCGACGCCCGCGCGCTGCACCAGGCCGACTGGGTGTGCGGTCGCCTGCGTGGGCGCTTCGACACCAGCGACGAGAACAACTGCCTGAAGCTTGGTTTCGATCCGCTCGCCCGTGCCTGGCCGGCGTGGATGGAGGCGACCGGCGTGCCGCGAACGCTGTTGCCGAACGTCGTGCCGGTGGGTACGACGCTCGGCCGGATCGACCCGACCGCTGCCGGCAGACTCGGACTCGACCCACGAACGCGGGTCGTCAGCGGTACCACCGACAGCAATGCCGCTGCGCTCGCCGCGGGCATCGAGCGCAGCGGCGACGCCGTGACGTCACTCGGCAGTACGCTGGTGCTGAAGGTGCTCGGCGGGCATCCGGTGGCGGCCGCGCGCTTCGGCGTCTACAGCCACCGGATCGGCGAGCGCTGGCTGGTCGGGGGCGCGTCGAACAGCGGTGGCGCCGTGCTGCGCCAGTTCTTCAGCGACGCCGAGCTGATCGCGCTGAGCGCCCGGATCGACCCCGAGCGGGCGAGCGGTCTCGACTACTACCCGCTGCCGGCGACCGGTGAGCGCTTTCCGTTCAACGATCCCGATTTGGCGCCGCGCCTGACACCACGGCCCGCCGACCCGGTGCGCTTCCTGCACGGTCTGCTCGACGGGATCGCGGCGATCGAGGCGCGCGGCTACCGGCTGCTCGCCGAACTCGGCGCGCCTTACCCGCGCCGCGTGCTGACCAGCGGCGGCGGTGCAGTCAACGAGACCTGGCGACGGATCCGCGCGCGCGCGCTCGGCGTACCGGTCACGCAGGCGCTTCACGGCGAGGCCGCACACGGCTGCGCGCTGCTCGCCGCGCGAGCCGCGACCGGTGACTGAGCCGGGCGCGCCGGCGACCCGGACGGCGGTCGCCGATCAGCCGCGCAGACGGCCGAGCAGCGCTTCCGCCGATTTGGCGAAGTCGGTGTTCGGATGATCGCGCACGATGCGTTGCAGCATCGGGCGGGCCTCGGCATCGCGCTGCATCTCGTGCAAGGCCTCGGCGACGTGCAGCGCGATCTCCGGGTTGCGCGGCGCGATGATCAGGGCCTGCTGCAATGCCGACAGTCCTTCGGACTGGCGACCGGTCTGGAACAGTACCCAGCCGTAGGTATCGACGATCTCGGCGCGCGTCGGCGCCAGCTCGTAGGCCCGGGTCGCCAGGTCGACCGCGCGATCGGCATTGCGATCGAGGTAGAGCCAGGCCATGTTGTTGGCCAGGACCGCGTCCGGTTCGGTCGTCTCCAGGGCCTTCTCGTAGGCCTGCAACGCGGCGTCATCGTGGCCCATCTGTTGGCGAATCAGGCCCAGCTTCGACCAGCGGCCGCCGTCGTCAGGGTGGGTGTCCAGCCAGGCCTCGAGCACGCCGACCGCATCGTCCAGCTTGCCGGCACCGGCCAGCGCACGCGCATAGCTGTCGACCCGCGTTGCCGTATGATCGATCTGCAACGCGGCGTAGCTCTGGGCCAGCGATTGCTCGGTGTCGCCGAGGCCGCGGTATGCGGCGGCGGCGATATCGAAGCCGTATGCCATTCCCGGCCACCGCTGCCGGACCTGCTCGCCGACCTCGAGCGCCGCCTGGTAACGTTTTTCGCGCAGCTCGAGCTCACCGAGCCCGACCCAGACGACCGGCACCTTGTTCTCGGAATCGAGCGCGATCGCGCGTTCGAAGCCGGCGCGCGACGCGTCGGCATCGCCGGCGGCAGCGTGCGCCCGCGCCAGCTGGAACCAGGCCTCGATCGATTCCGGCTGACTCTCGGTCAATTTGCCGAGGGTCTGGATGGCGCTGGCGAATTCACCGCTCTGCAGCTGTGCCATGCCCTTGAGGCGCAGTGCCGCGGGCTGCTCGGCCAGTTGGCTGTCCAGCCCGGCGAGCACGTTGATCGCCTTGAGCCCGTCGTTGCGCCGCAGGTAACGCTCGGCCAACACCAGGATCGGTTGCAGGGCCTGCGGATTGGCCTGGTTGGCACGCAGCAACCAGCGTTCGGCCTCATCGATGTCGCCCGCCGCCGTGTACACCGCGGCCATGCCCATCAGCGCGCCGATGTGCTTGGGACGCGTCTCGAGCACGGCGTTGTAGGCCTTCTTCGCGTCTTCCGGTTTCTTTTCGACGAGCGCGAGACGCGCCAGGTTCATGCTCGCGACGACAAATTCCGGGTCCTTCTCCAGGGCCGAATTGAAACGCGACCTCGCCTCGTCGAACTTGCGTTGCGCGAGGTATGCCAGGCCGGTCAGGTTGAGCGGGATTGGGCTGTCGCTCATGCGCTGTTCCAGTGCCTGGGAGGCCGCGATCGCCTTGTCGTATTCGCGTTTGTTCAGGTAGCTGAGCACCAACAGGACGTCTGCCTGCAGCACGTCCTGGCCGAGCGCGACCGCGGATTCGAGCTGCGAGATCGCGCCCGCGGTATCGCCGCTGGCGATCTTTCCGACGGCGAGTTGCGTGCGCAGCAGCGCCTGTTCGGGATCGATCTCGACGGCGCGCTCGATGTACTCGGCCCCCTTGCTGTTGTTGCCGGTCTGGATGTACGCGGTACCGAGCAGCGCCAGCAGCTGGGCATCCTGTGTCTGCTCGGACACGGCCCGGGTCAGCACGTCGAGCGCGCGATCCGGCTGGCGCAGCTTGAGGCGCGCGGCCCCGAGCAGCTTGATGACCTGCGGATTGCCCGGCGTGCTCGCCAGCACTCGGGTCAGGTAGTCATCGGCGATCGTGAACTCGTCGCGTGCATAGCTGACGATGCCGTACAACAGCTGCGCCTGCAGGTTGCCCGGCGCGGCACGCAACAGCAGCTGCAGCTCGTCGGACGAGCGGTCGTAGTCCTGCTCCTGGAACGAGACCAGCGCCTGCAGGTAGTTGACCGCGGGCAGCCCCTTGGCGATGCGGTTGAGCACGCCGAGATCCTTCTTCGCCGCGGCGACGTCGCGCTTGGCGACGTGCACCAGCGCCAGCCCGATGTGCGCACGTGGATTGTTCGGCGCCTCTTTCGCGGCCCGCGCGTAGTCGACCTCGGCGTCGTCGAGGCGTTGCAGACGGCGCATAAGATCACCGCGCACGAGGCGGCTCTCGACGTGACCCGGATGCTCGAGCAGGACCTGGTTGAGCTGCGTCAACGCCTCCTCCTCGCGGCGATCGACGAGCAGGATCTGCGCCTTGCCCAGGTTCGCCATCGGGTTGCCGGCGTCGAGCGCCAGCGCGGCATCGTAGGCCTCGATCGCGGCATCCATCTGGCCCATCGCGAGATGCGCGCTGCCGCGCAGGGCCAGCAGCTCGGTGCGCGCGGTGGCCTCCAGATCGTCGTCGACCTGAACCTCGTCGAGCAGCCTGGCGAACTCGCCCTGCAATGTCAGCGCGTGCGCGTAACCCGGTTTCCAGTCCTTGCTGGGCGCACCGAGATCACGGGCGCGGCGAAACTCCTTGGCGGCGGCCGCACCGTCGGAGCTGCCGACGTACAGGGTGCCGAGCATCAGCCGCGCAGCGACATGGCCGGGATCGGTCTGCAGCGCGTTCTTGAGCTCGATGATCGCTGCCTTGACCTCGCCCTTGTTCATGCGCTTCTGGGCCTCGGCGACGTAGTCGTCGGCCGGCGCCGCCAGCGCCAGCGGCACCGACAACGCGAACAGGGCGGCACCGACGGCGCCTGCCAACCAATCAGTCCGGGTATTGCGCTGCATCCGGATTCCTCCTGTCAGAACTGTGATTCCCACGCCGCTCTGGCGGGGCCCGATGACGCATCCGAGCCGGCCCCGGCCGGCGTCACGCGGTAGGGCTGCTGGCCCGGCTAATCGCCGACCCCGTACTTCTTCATCAAATTGTACAGCGTAGGACGGGTCACCCCCAGCAGCTCGGCGGTCTTCGACACATTGCCGTCGGTCCGCGCCAGGGCGCGCAGGATCGCCTGGGATTCGGCTTTTTCACGGACCTCGCGCAGGTTGAACGGTTCCTGCCGCTCGTCGCTGTCCTGCGAAGGCAGCTCCAGGTCTTCGAGCGACACCTGCGATCCATCGGCCATGATCACGGCCCGTTTCACCCGGTTCTCGAGTTCGCGGACGTTGCCCGGCCACGCGTAGGCATCGATCGCCTCGATCGCCTGCGGTGTGAAGCCGCGAACCGGGCGCTTGAACTGCGCAGCGAACTTCTCCAGGAACGCGCGTGCCAGCAGCAGGCCGTCGCCCTGGCGTTCGCGCAACGGCGGTACGCGAATCGTCGCCTCGTTGATGCGGTAATACAGGTCTTCGCGGAAGTCCCCGGCCTGGATCAGTTCCGGCAGGTCGCGATGGGTCGCGCAGATCACGCGCACGTCGACCGGGATCTCGGTGCGCCCACCGATCCGTTCGATGACCCGCTCCTGTAGAAAGCGCAGCAGCTTGGCCTGCAGCGGCTGAGGCAGATCGCCGACCTCGTCGAGGAACAGGATCCCGCCATTGGCCACTTCGATCTTGCCCTGCGTGGTCTTTGCCGCACCGGTGAACGCGCCCTTCTCGTAGCCGAACAGCTCGCTCTCGAGCAGGGCCTCGGGAATCGCCGCACAGTTGATCGCAACCAGGCGCTTGTCGTGACGGTCGCTGAGGCCGTGCAGCGCTTTGACCAGGACCTCCTTGCCGGTGCCACTCTCGCCAAGGATCAGTGTCGAGACGTCGGTCGGCGCCAGTTTCTCGACCGTCCGGCACACCTTCATCATCTCGGGACTGGACGCGATCAGGCCCTCGAGCAACGAGCCGCCGGGGCCGGTCTGCAGCCGGCGGTTCTCCTGCTCGATGTGATACAGCCTGGCGGCCCGCTGGATCGTGATGCCGAGCAGCTCCGGGTCGATCGGCTTCTCGTAGAAATCGTAGGCGCCCATCGCGATCGCACGCATCGCATTAGTGCGGTCGTTGTGTCCGGTAACGACGATGACCTTGGTATCCGGCGCCAACGCGAGGATCTCCTCGAGCAACCCGAATCCCTCGCTGACCCCGCCGGGGTCCGGCGGCAGGCCCAGGTCGAGCGTGACGACCGGCGGCTCAAGACGCCGCAGGTTTGCCAGCGCCCCGCCGCGGTCTTCGGCGACCGCCACGTCGAAATCTTCGAAGCTCCATTTGAGCTGGCTCTGCAGGCCCGGGTCGTCTTCGACGACGAGGAGCTTGTCTTTGCTTTCAGTCACGGTTGTATAGGTCCTTCAGCGGCTGCCTGCGCCAGTGGCGGCACCTGCCGAGCGTTGTCGGCAAGCGGCAGCAAGATTCTAAATGTCGTCCCCGCCCCCGGCTTGCTCTCGACCACGACCTGCCCGCCGAGCGCCGATATCACCTCGCGGCATTCGTAGGCGCCGATGCCCATGCCGGTCAGGCCCTTGGTCGAGTCGAAGGGCCGGAAGAGTCTGGTCTTGATGAAGTCGGCGTCCATGCCGCTGCCGGTGTCGCGGACCTCCACTATAGCTTGGTCGCCGGCCAGGCGCAGCCGCAGGTGCACGTCGCCGTCCGGCGGCGTGGCATCCTGTGCATTCTGTACCACGTGTCCGAGCACCGACGACAGGCGATCCGGTTCGGCGACGACCATCGCGGTCTCGACATCGGTCTGCAATGTCGGGGACGGGCTGCCGCCCTGCTTGGCGTCGACGACGTCGCGCAGCTCGTCTACCAGGTTGATGCGTCGGCTCTCGCCGGTGATGTCGGCGCTCTTCAGCTGTGCCATCAGGCGGTTCATCTTGTGCACGGCGTTTTCGATCGTGCTGACGGCATCGTCGATGAACTCCGGATTATGTCGGTGGCGCCCCGCGTTCTTGGCGACCAGCGACAGCTGGGCGATCAGGTTCTTGAGGTCGTGGATCACGAACGCCGATAGGCGGTTGAAGCCCTCGAACTGGCGCGCCTCGGCCAGCGCCTCGGCGGCCTGATTGAACGCGATGTAACTTGCCGCCTGCAGACCGACGGTCTTGAGCAGATCGAGGTTCTCCCAGTTGATCGACTGCGGCGCGCGCGGCTGCAGCAGCATGACCATGCCGAGCAGGCGGTCGTCGTGGATCAGCGGCACGATCAACCAGCTGTCGGCGTTGCCGATGATCCATTCGGGGATGTTCAGGTCATCATAGACCTCGGGATCGGCGCGGTACTCGTCGAGGTCGATGACCCAGCGTTTCGACGCCATGAACGCCAGCAATGGCTCCTCGGCATCGATGCGCGCCTCGACGATGTGCTGGCAGTTGAACCTCGCGCGCAGGCGGAAACTGCCTTTCTCGCCGCGGATCCAGATCAACCCGCCGGAACTCTCGACGATTTCGGACAATGCCCAGATCACGCGTTCCTGCAGCGGCAGTTCGCCGCGCTCACCGGCGAGCAGTCCGATGACGCGCAGCCACTCCTCGCGATAGTCGTAGCGGTAGCTGAAGAAGTGTTTGTTGAGAAAGACCTTGGTGCGGGCGCGGAACTGGCCGGAGAACAGCAGCGCGACGAGCACGATAATCGCGCCGAACAGGAACGCGATCTGCAGCACCCCGCCCCACTCGCCACCGTACAGCCGGATGTAGTAGCCGGCGAGTGCCATCAACAGCATGTAGAGCCCGGCACTGAGCAGCGTCGTCGAATGCAGCACCATGCGCCGCGACATGAAGACCATCAGGCTCCAGTCCGGGTTGCGCGCCGCGGTAATGCCGACCAGCGGGATCGCCATGATCATCACGAAGCCGCGTGCCGACCAGATTGCCGGGTCGATGCGGTGGAACAGCAGCGCGTCGGCATAGAGATAGAAGTCGAAGACGAACAACGCACCGAGGCCGAAACACAGGTACTTGATGCCCCAGCGCTGCTCGACCGGGGTGTTGCGAAACAGCTGCTCGACCAGCGCCATGCCGAGCACCGCGTACAACAGCTGACCAACCAGCGAGAACTCGCGCTGCATCTCGGGCGACCGCAGCCCGGCGAGGAAGTCCGGCATGCTGGCCAGCATCGCCAGCATCAGCAGCCCAAGCACCAGGCAACCCAGCCTTACGTAGCCGAGCAGCTTGGTATACAGCGCGTTACCGGCGGCGAACGGTTTCAGCAGGTGGAGGAAGAAGAAGATCCACAACAGGTTGCGGACGACCTCGAAAGCCAGCACCAGGTCGAGCCCGGGTGTGCCGTAACCGGCCTGGAATGCCGCGGCGATGCTCCACACCGCCGTGCCACCGACCGCCCACATCAGCTGCGAGCCCTGGAAACGGGCCCGCCAGCCGGTCAGCAGCAGCACGAACAGGCCGAGAAAGCCGAGGCCGGCGATGCCGTAGCCGAAGAACGCCAGCTGACTCACAGGCCCCGCCGTGTTTTGACAAGTGCGTGGTTCATTCGCGGTTGCCGGCCACGCGACAGCGCGGCCCAGGAACTCCCGGTTGTCGAGCGCGCGACCTCTCCCAGCGCTGGGCTGGTCAGACCAAAGGCCCGGTCACGCGCTCGAACACTAAACAGGCGCGGGCAATCGATCAAGTTCCGCCGCCTGGCCGGGGACGCGCCGTTCAGTGCGCACCCTTGCCCCAGAGCACGACCTCGACGGTCTCGAGCAGAATGATCAGGTCGAGGAAGGCGCTGGCGTTCTTGACGTAGTAC